>NZ_JBVJUY010000001.1:0-290999 GCF_055604165.1 Streptomyces sp. NPDC037242 | reverse complement strand
TGCCCCCTAAATGAAGCGTCCCCCCCCCCCCCCCCCCCCCCCCCCCCCCCCCCCCCCCCCCCCCCCCCCCCCCCCCCCCCCCCCCCCCCCCCGGGGCGGCGGAGGGGTCAGGCGCGGCCCGTGTCGTCCGGGTCGGTGAGGGGCACCTCGGCCGTCGTACCCATGGGGGTGCGGCCGGACGGCGTCGGCATCTCGGGCGGTCCGGCGCCGCGCCGCAGTCCCGCCCCGCCGGAGGTGGACCCGCCCGCGTCCGCGGGGGTGATCCGCCCGCGCCAGGCGCCGCTCTCCCGGCCGCGCTCCTCGATGAAGCCCTTGAACCGCTTGAGGTCGCCCTTGACCCGCCGGTCCAGCACTCCCATCGCGTCCCCGGCCTTCTCCGCCATGCCCTGGGGATCGAAGTCCATCGCCAGGCTGACCCGGGTGTGGGCGTCGTCCAGGCGCTGGAACGTCACGACCCCCTTCTGGTGCACGTCACCGCTCACCGAGCGCCACGAGATCCGCTCGTCGGGCAGCTGGTCCACGATCTCCGTGTCGAATTCGCGTGCGGCACCCGCCACCTTGGTACGCCAGTGGCAGTGGCTGTCGTCGATCTGGCGGACCTCCTCCACGCCTTCCATGAAGCGCGGGAATTCCTCGAACTGCGTCCACTGGTTGTAGACGCTGCCCACAGGAACATCGATGTCGATCGTTTCCTTCACCATGCTCACGGGGTGTCATCTCCCTGGGATCGGGCCGGCCGCTCGCCGGCCGAAACGCGCCTGCCCGCCCTGCCCCGCTTCAATCCGTACCGGGCATCGCACGCCCGTAGCGCAGCGTCAGGCGCCGAAGACGGTCAGGAACGCCTCGCAGAACGCGTCCAGGTCGGCCGGCCTGCGGCTGGTGACCAGGGTGCTGGGGCCCGCCCGGCAGACGTGGACCTGCTCGTCCACCCAGGTGCCGCCCGCGTTGCGGATGTCGGTGGCCAGGCTGGGCCACGAGGTCAGCGTCCGGCCACGGACGACATCGGCCTCGACCAGCAGCCAGGGCGCATGGCAGATCGCCGCCACCGGCCGGCCGGCCTCGAAGAAGCCGCGCGTGAAGTCGACCGCGGTCCCGCTCATCCGCAGCGCGTCGGGGTTCGCCAGTCCCCCCGGCAGGACGAGGGCGTCGAAGCTCTCGTCCGTACGGCCGGTCAGGACCCGGTCGACCGGGTACGTGCCGGCCTTGTCCAGGTGGTGCATCGCCTGGACCTCCCCCGGTTTCGTCGAGACCAGCCGCGGGGTCCAGCCGGCCCCGAGGACCGCCTTCCAGGGCCTGGTCAGTTCGACCTCCTCGACCCCTTGGGGCGCGGTCAGAAATGCGATGCGCACCGTACTCACGTCCCTTCCCATCGCGCCTGCCCGGTCCGTCCGGCTCCATGCCGGACGGACGAAGGATGTCCGGCGGGTTTGGGACGGCAGCTCCGGGACAGCCGCCAGGCATGAGTGCCGCAACGAGCGGCCCCGAGGGGCCCCGGTGGCTGTCGCCGGTCAGGCGGGTGCTCAGCGTGGTCCGCCGTACCCGGGCCGGCCGCCGCTGGGGGCGTGTGCGCGAACTGGCGCTGTGGCAGCGCTCGCTCGGGTTCGCCGCCCTCGGGTTCCTCACGCTGGTGCCGCTGCTGATCGTCGTATCGGCGGCCGACGCAGCCAACGGGCAGGGTTTCGCGCAGTGGCTCGGGGACGGGCTCGGCGTATCGGAGTCGGCCCGGCTGGAGATCGAGCGGCTCTTCGCCCTGCCCGGCCAGGCCTGGCGGACCACGACGGCGTTCGGCCTCGCGTTGCTGACCCTGTTCGGCCTGTCCTTCGGGACCGCTCTGCAGAACGGCTACGAGAGCATCTGGGACCTGCCCCCGGCCCGCTGGCGGGCCGGGTGGCGCCACGTGCTGTGGCTCGGCGTACTGATCGGAGTGCTCTACCTGTCGGCGGTCTCCCCGCCCTGGCGCGACTCCCCCGCCCGCGGCTTCGTCACGGTCGTGATCGGCACCCTGTTCTTCTGGTGGTCCCAGCACCTGCTGCTGGCGGGCCGAGTGCCCTGGCCGGCCCTGCTGCCCGGCGCGGTCGCCACCATGCTCGGACTGTTCGGCCTGCGGGTCTTCTCCCGCCTCGTCTTCTCGCCGCTGATCGCGTCCAGCGCCGTCACCTACGGTCCCTTCGGCACGGTCCTCGTCATCCAGTCCTGGCTCCTCGCCGTCGGCGTGGTCGTGTTCGGCGGCGCGCTCGTCGGCAGGCTGCTGAACGACGAGCGGGCGCGACGCCCGACCCCGGCGGCGGCGGACCGGGACGGCTGAGGCCCCTTCGCCCCGGCTGGACGGCCTGGGTGGCGGGCCCGACCGGGTGCTGTTTGGCTTGGGGTGACCACACTTCCCCCCCCACCCCCACCCGAGGACCGGTCATGAGCAACAACAGCGGGCCGAGCGAACGAGCCCGGGAGATGCGCGACAAGGCCGAGGAGCTGGAGCAGGCGGCCCAGCGCGCGACGGATCCCGCGGAACGGCAGCGGCTGAGGGACAAGGCCATGCGCATCCGTGAGAAGAGCGAGCAGCAGAACGGCCCGGGCAGCGGGACCATGGACCCCATGTAGGGCCCGTGTAGGGCCGCCCGGCCGTCATCACGTGTCGTCGTCGTGCTCGCGGGTCATGGCCCGCTCCTGCCGCCGCCTCAGCTCCTCGGGGGTCCGTCCGGGCACCGGCTTGCTGGCCTCGGGGTGCACCGGGTCCGGGCCGGGGTGCTCCTGCACCTGCTCCTCGCGGCCGATACCGGGCTCCTGGCGCTTGTGATCCATACCCTTCATGGCAATTGCTCCTTCGGTCGACGGCTACGCCCGCTCACGCTGCCGCGGGGGCCAGGGGCGGGGTATCGGCACCGGCTCCGCGGTGGAGGCCTTCGAGGAACTCCGCGACGGCCTCGGTGGCGGTGGTGGACGGCGCCCAGCCCAGTTCCTCGCGTGCCCGCCCGGCGTCGAGCAGGGGCAGGCGCAGGACGGCGTCGAGCAGTCCGGGGGCGGCCGGAACGAGGTGCATGCGCCAGGCCGCGGCGAGCGCGGCGCGGGCGGCGCCCGCGGGGAGCGGCACCGTACGGGTGTGCAGGAGGCGGGCGATGGCGGCGGTGTCCAGCACCGGGTCGGCCACCAGGTTGAACGGGCCGCGGACCGGGCGTACGACCGCTGCGCGGTAGGCCTCGGCGGCGTCGTCGGTGTGCAGGGCCTGGAACCGCAGGCCGGACACGGCGGGGAGCGCGGGCAGCAGGCCCGGCCGGATCAGGCGCCAGGGCAGGAGCGGGCCGGCGAAGATCCGGCGCTGTTCGCTCGCCGACTCCTCCTTGAAGAGGAACGCCGGTCGCATCCGGACCAGCCGGATGTCGGGGTGGGCGAGCTGGAAGCCGTCCAGGTAGCGCTCCAGGTAGGCCTTCTCGCGGGTGTAGGCGGCGCCCGGCCAGCCGTGGGTGGGCCAGGACTCGTCGACGGGGCGTCCGTCGTCGGGGCCCGGTGAGTACGCGCCCACGGACGAGGCGTGCACCAGGACCCGTACGCCGGCCCGGGCGCAGGCCTCGAAGACCCGGATGCTGCCCAGCACGTTGGTCCGCCAGGTGGCGACCGGGTCGTGAGTGGGCTGGAACCTCCAGGCGAGGTGGACGACGGCGTGCGCGCCCTCGAAGAGCTCGGTCAGCCCGCCGCGGCCGGGGTCGATGTCGGCCGCGGCCCAGCGCACGCCCGGGATGCGCAGGTCCGGCAGCCTGCGGGCGACGCCGAGTACGTCGGTGATCGTGGGGTCGGCTGCCAGGGCCCGTACCACGCTGGTGCCGGCGTTGCCGGTGGCTCCGGTGACGACGACCGCTCCCGGGCCGTTGAGGTGGGCGTTCATTGCGCGTCCGATCCGCTAGGTGGCCAGCAGGCGGTTGAAGAACGACCGGTACTGCTGGAGCGCGAGGCGCAGGTCGTCCGTGGCCGCATGGCCCTGGCTCCACTGGCCCTCCAGTTCCTGCTTGCGGGTGGAGAAGGTTCCCGCGAGCGTCTGCATCACCTCGGCGACGAGCTGGTCGGCCGAGCTGACGGCCGCCTGCGGGTCGTCCACGAACCGGCCCTGGACCTCGCTCCAGCGGCGGCGCAGCTCTTCGGCCTCGCCGGCGGGCAGCAGCGGTTCCTCGTCGGCCGCGGTGTCCTGGGCGGCCTCGCGGGTCTCGTCACCCTCGCGGACGTCGTCACCCTCGCGGACGTCGTCGCCTTGGCGGACGTCCTCGCCTGGGCGCATGTCCTCGCCCACGTCCTCCCGCTCGTCCTCCCGCTCGTCCCCGGAGTTGTCGTCCCAGTCGGCGGTGGCGTCGCCCGGGTACACGGCCGGCTCACGGGGCCGGCCGCCGCGGGCCAGGCTCTCGGTGGTCGGGCCGTCTCCCTCGCCGGTCCGGCTGATGCCCTGGTCGTTCTCTCGTTCCTGCATGTCATCGACCTCCTTGGGGGGCGAGCAGCTCCTCGAACAGGGCCCGGTAGTGCACCATGGCCCCGCGCAGCTCCTCCGTCGTGACCTGTCCGTCGCCGGTGCGCACGTTGACGTCGTGAGCGGCCCGGTAGTGCTGGAGCGTGCGGCCGTGGTCGACCGAGAGGTCGCGTACCCGTCCGCCGTAGTTCTCGGCGGGGTAGCCGCGTTCGCGCATCAGGCGGGACACCAGCTCGTCGGCCTGGGCGACCGCCCCTTCCGGCCGGTCCACGAAGCGTTCCTGCACCGCGTGCCAGTCGCTGGCGTACCGGGCCCTGCTTTCGGGGGACAACTCCTTGATGTCGAAGGAGTCGTGGCGCTGCTCCCGTGCGCGCAGCTCCTGGTCGGCGGCCATGTGCCCGCCTTCCGCTTCGACGGCGCGGTCGTATTCGGGACCGAACCGGCGGCGCAGGTGCCGTCGGCGCGAGAGCATCCACAGTCCGACCACGAGGGCGGTCAGTACGAGCGCCGACGGGACGAGGATCGCGACGAGCGTGCTCGTTGACATGGCGGGCCTCCACTTCCGGGGCCGTTGCATCGGCTCTCCGATTCGGATGGCGCGTGCCCGCGACCGCCCGCCACAAACCCCGGGGTGCAAAGCCCGGGACCGCGGGTAGACGCGGCCCGTGATCGCCTCACTGCCCCTCGCGGCCTCCGGTTCCCCGTCCCTCTTGCTGATCCTGGCCGGCGTGGTCGTCGCCGCGCTGCTGATCTGCGCGTTCTGGTACGGCAGCAGGCGCGCGGCGGCCCGCAGGGACCCTGGCGCGCAGCCCTCGGACCAGAACCCCGCGGCCCGGGCCCGCCAGGGTTCCTGGCAGACGCCCGACGACCCCGCGAACGGCCCCGACACCCGCCCGCGCCCTTGACCGCCACCCGCCTGAGACACCCGGCAGCACACGCGTCAGCGGCCCGCCGGGGTGTCCCGCGAGCCGTCGGGGCCGGCGGCGTCAGGCGTTGAGCGCGGGGATGATGTCGGCCCCGTACGCGTCGATCGTGGCCTCCTTCGCGTCGTGCATGTCGTAGACGGCGAACTGGTCTACGCCGAGGGCGCGCAGGGCGCGGAGCTTCTCGATGTGGGCTTCGGCGGGGCCCAGGAGGCAGAAGCGGTCGACGATCTCGTCGGGGACGAAGTCGGCCGAGGGGTTTCCGGCGCGGCCGTGGTGGCTGTAGTCGTAGCCCTGGCGGGCCTTGACGTACTCGGTGAGCTCGTCCGGGACCATGGAGGAGTGCTCGCCGTAGCGGGAGACGAGGTCGGCGACGTGGTTGCCGACCATGCCGCCGAACCAGCGGCACTGGTCGCGGGCGTGCGCGAGGTCCTCGCCCACGTACGCCGGGGCCGCCACGCAGATGGTGATCGCGGCGGGATCGCGGCCGGCTTCCACGGCAGCCTGCCGGACCGCCTTGATCATCCACTCCGTGAGGTAGGGGTCGGCCAGCTGGAGGATGAACCCGTCCGCCTTCTGCCCGGCCAGGGCCAGCGCCTTCGGCCCGTACGCCGCCATCCAGACGGGCAGTTTCCCGTCCTTGATCCACGGGATGCGGATCGGGTTGCCGTCCACCAGCGCCTCACGGCCCTCGGCGAGGTCGCGGATGACGTCGATGGCCTCGCCGAGGCGGGCGAGGGTGTTCGGCGCCCTCCCGGCCACCCGCATCGCCGAGTCCCCGCGCCCGATCCCGCACACCGTGCGGTTGCCGTACATGTCGTTCAGGGTCGCGAAGGTGGAGGCGGTCACCTCCCAGGTGCGGGTGCCCGGGTTGGTGACCATCGGGCCGACGTGCAGCTTCTGCGTGTTGGCCAGGATCTGGCTGTAGACGACGAAGGGCTCCTGCCACAGCACGGCCGAGTCGAAGGTCCAGCCGTAGCGGAAGCCGTTGCGCTCCGCGCGTTTCATGAGGCTGACGACCTGGGAGGCGGGCGGGTCGGTCTGGAGGACGAGGCCGAAGTCCATGCGGGCGGCTCCTATCGCGTGCTTACAGGTACTGGCAGGTGGAGCGGTGGATGAAGGCCCCGTGCCCGGCCCGGCCGGTGTACTCGCGCCGGTCGACGACGAGTTCGCCGCGCGAGAGCACGGTGTCGACGCGTCCGGTGATCCGCTTGCCCTCGTACGCCGAGTAGTCCACGTTCATGTGGTGCGTCTCGGCGGAGATGACCTGCTCGGCGTGCGGATCGTAGAGGACGATGTCGGCGTCGGAGCCCGGCGCGATCGTGCCCTTCTGCGGGTAGAGGCCGAACATCCGGGCCGGGCTCGCGCAGGCGATCTCGATCCAGCGGCGGCGGCTGATGTGCCCGTCCAGGACGGCCTGGTGGAGCAGGTCCATGCGGTTCTCCACCCCGGGGAGACCGTTGGGGATCTTGGAGAAATCACCCCGGCCCAATTCCTTCTGGCCGCGGAAGCAGAAGGGGCAGTGGTCGGTGGAGACCACCTGGAGGTCGTTCGTCCGCAGGCCCCGCCACAGCGCGGCCTGGTGCTCGCGCGGCCGCAGCGGGGTGGAGCAGACGTACTTGGCGCCCTGGAAGTCCGGCTCTTCGAGGTTGTCCGTGGAGAGGAAGAGGTACTGCGGGCAAGTCTCGCCGAAGACCGGCAGGCCCTTGTCCCGGGCGGCGGCGAGTTCGGCGACCGCCTCTTGCGCCGAGACGTGGACCACGTACAACGGGGAGCCGGCCACGCGCGCGAGCTGGATCGCGCGGTGGGTGGCCTCGGCCTCCAGGAGCACCTTGCGGACCTCGCCGTGGTGGCGGGGGTCGGTCTCCCCGCGCGCCAGGGCCTGTTCGACGAGGACGTCGATCGCGATGCCGTTCTCGGCGTGCATCATGATCAGCCCGCCGTTGTCGGAGGCCCGCTGCATCGCGCGCAGGATCTGGCCGTCGTCCGAGTAGAAGACCCCCGGATACGCCATGAACAGCTTGAAGGAGCTGACGCCTTCCTCGACGAGGAGGTCCATCTCCTTCAGGGTGTGCTCGTTGACGTCCGAGAGGATCATGTGGAAGGCGTAGTCGATGGCGCACTGGCCGTCCGCCTTGGCGTACCAGGCGTCGAGCCCCTCGCGCAGCGAGCGGCCGACGCCCTGCACGGCGAAGTCCACGATGGTGGTGGTGCCGCCCCAGGCGGCGGCCCGGGTCCCGGTCTCGAAGGTGTCCGAGGCGGAGGTACCGCCGAAGGGGAGCTCCATGTGGGTGTGCGCGTCGACCCCGCCGGGGATGACGTACTTCCCGCTCGCGTCGATCGTACGATCGGCCGTCCAGGCCGCGGCGGCGGCCGAGCCGTGCGCGGCGAGAGCGGCCACGCGTCCGTCCTCGATCAGGACGTCGGCGTGCAGTTCGTCGGCGGCGGTGATGACGAGACCGCCGCTGATCAGGGTGCGGATGCTCATGTTCGGCTCCCCCGTGGCTAGTTGAGGACGCTCAGGGCCTGTTCGAGGATCTCGGCGCCCTCTTCCGCCTCGGCGACGGTGAGGGAGAGGGGCGGCGCGATGCGCAGCACGCTGGTGTTGTGCCCGCCGCCCTTGCCGAGCAGCAGCCCGCCCGCGCGGGCGGCCTCCAGGACGGCGGCGGCCGCGTCCGGGTCGGCCTGGTCGGTGCCGGGCCGGGTCAGCTCCAGTCCGGCCATCAGGCCCCGGCCGCGGACCTCCCGTACGCCGGGCACGGTGGCGGCGATGGCGCGCAGCCGCTCCAGCAGCAGGCCGCCGACGCGGCGGGCGTTGCCCTGGAGGTCGTGCTCCAGCAGGTACGCCAGGTTCGCGACGCCGGCCGCCATGGTGACCGGGGAACCGCCGAAGGTGGAGATGGAGTTGGAGTCCAGGCAGTTCATCACCTCGGCGCGGGCCACGACCCCGCCGATGGACATGCCGTTGCCGATGCCCTTGGCGAAGGTGAGGATGTCCGGCGGGCCGTTCTGGGCGTGTGCCTGCCAGCCCCAGAAGTTGTCGCCCGTGCGCCCCCAGCCGGTCTGCACCTCGTCGCTGATCCAGAGGATGCCGTGCCGGTCGAGCACCTGGCGGAACGCCCCGTACAGGCCGTCGGGCGGCGAGGTGAAGCCGCCGACGCCCTGGATCGGCTCGGCGATCAGCGCGGCGACCCCGCCGCGGGCCTGGCCGAGGACGTCTTCCAGGTCCGCGACGGCCGCGGCGGTGAACTCGGCGTCGGACAGCGCCGCGAAGGGCCCCCGGGTGCGCACACCGCCGTGGACGTAGTACGTCTGGAGCGGCGACAGGCTCGTAGGGGACCAGCCGCGGTTGCCGGTGATGGAGACGGTGGAGAAGGACCGGCCGTGGTAGCTGTTGCGCATCGCCAGGATCTGGTTGGAGCGGCGGTACGTCGTCGCGAGCAGCAGGGCGGTGTCGTTGGCCTCGGTGCCGGAGGTGGTGAAGAAGACCCGTGCGTCGGGGATCCCGGACAGCGCGGCGACCCGCTCGGCCAGCTCGATCATCGGCCGGTTGAGGTAGAGCGTCGAGGAGTGGATGATCCGGCCGGCCTGTTCGGCGACGGCCTTGGTGACCTCGGGCAGCGCGTGCGCGGTCATCGTGGTGAGGATGCCGCCGAAGAAGTCGAGGTAGCGGTTGCCGTCGGCGTCCCAGACGTGGCGGCCCTCGCCGTGGGTGAGCTCGATGGGACGGTCGTAGTAGAGCGCGAGCCAGTCGGGCAGGACGGAGCGGTGGCGACTGTGCAGGGGAGTCGGGTTGGTCACGGCTGTACGAGCCCTCCGTAGGCGTCGGGGCGGCGGTCGCGGTAGAAGGCCCACTGGTCGCGGACCTGCTTGATCAGGTCGAAGTCGAGGTCGCGGACGAGGAGTTCCTCCTCCTTGTCGCTGGCGACGTCCCCGACGAACTGGCCGCGCGGGTCGACGAAGTAGCTGGTGCCGTAGAAGTCGTTGTCCCCGTACTCCTCCTGGCCGACCCGGTTGATGGCCGCTACGAAGTACTCGTTGGCGACGGCGGAGGCGGGCTGTTCCAGCTGCCACAGGTACGCGGACAGGCCCCGGGAGGTGGCGGAGGGGTTGTAGACCAACTGGGCTCCGGCGAGGCCCAGTGCGCGCCATCCCTCGGGGAAGTGGCGGTCGTAGCAGATGTAGACGCCGATGCGGCCGACGGCGGTGTCGAAGACGGGCCAGCCGAGGTTGCCCGGGCGGAAGTAGTACTTCTCCCAGAAGCCTTTGACCTGGGGGATGTGGTGCTTGCGGTACTTGCCCAGGTAGCTGCCGTCGGCGTCGATGACGGCGGCGGTGTTGTAGTAGAAGCCCTCGGACTCCAGCTCGAAGACCGGGACGACGATCACCATGCCGGTCTCGCGGGCGAGTTCCTGCATCCGCCGGACGGTCGGGCCGTCGGGGACGGCCTCGGCCCAGCGGTAGTGCTCGGGCTCCTGGACCTGACAGAAGTAGGGGGCGTTGAACACCTCTTGGAACCCGATGACCTTCGCGCCCTGGGCGGCCGCCCGGCGGGCGTGCTCCTCGTGTTTGGCGATCATCGACTCGGTGTCTCCGGTCCAGGTGGCCTGGACCAGTGCGGCGCGGACGACTTGGGCCATGAGCTGCTCCTCGCGACGGGAACACCGACTTCTACGCACGTAGACGGTGTGCGTAGGGAGTAGAACGTAGGCCTCGCCACGGCGTGGGGCAAGAGCGCCTTGCGCGGTTGGAGTAGTCGATCACGATACGACCGCGCGCCGACGTTTCAGGTCGGGACGCGGTCGTATCCGGTCAGGAGGAGGGCGGTTTCGCGACCCGCAGGGCGTGCACCAGGTCCCGGTGGTGCGTGCCGGGGAGGGCTTCGGCGGCCCGGAGCAGGCGGGGCCCGAACCACTGCGGGTCGCGGCGGGCCAGCCGGGCCGACTCCTCCGCGGTGCGCAGCCGTACGAAGGCGCCGAGCAGGGCGTCGGCCTCCTGGGTACGGCCGGCCGCGCCGAGCGCGAGGACGGCCTCGGCGATCTCCGCGGGGGGCCGGGCCGCGCCCTGGCGCAGCAGCGCGTCGCAGTCGGCGGCGCGGCCAGCTCCGCCGAGGACGGCGGCGGCCGCGGCGAGGTGCTCGGGCGGGAGGGAGGCCACCTCCCAGAGCAGGGTGGCCCAGTCGGCCGCGAGCCCGGCGCGGGCCAACTCCGCGGCGAGGGCAGGCAGTCGGCCGGCCGGCCAGGCGGCGGCCACGCAGAGCAGCGCGTGCGCCTCGCCGCTGCGCCCCTGGGCCCGTAGCGCGACCAGCCGGGCGACGAAGTCCCCGACGGCGGCGGCCGGGGGCGGTTCCGCCGGGTCCGGGGCGGGTTCGGGCTCCGCGGCCCGGGCGTGCCATGGCGCTGCCCCGCGCGGGGTCGAGTCGTGTTCGGGCCGGCCCGGTGCCTCTTGCTCCGCCCGGGGGCGGCCGAAGCGGGCCCCGCGCGGGGCCGCGGCGTGGCCCGGGCCGACCGGCGGCGCGGGGTCGGCCGGCGCCTCGGGGGCCGCGGCCCCCGCGTACCGGGCGCCGCCGACCCGCCGCGCCCCGCGCAACCACCGCCCCTCGGCCCGCCCCACCGGCTCGGCGCCCGCGGGCCCCCCTGCTTCCGGCCGGGCCGACTCACCCCCGTCGGGACCCGCCGGACCGGGCGCTCCCGCGCCGGCCCCGGGCCCAGGACCCACCGGGGCGGCCTCCCACGCACCCCCGGAGGCCGAAACCCCCGGCACCGGACCCGACTCCCACGCTCCCCCGGCCGGGACCGGGGTCCAGCCGTCCACGTCCGTCGGGGCCGCGCCCCACGGCGGGGCCGCCGGGGCGGGACTCGCGGCGGCGGGGTGGCCCACCGGCTCGGGCGCCGCCGCGCCGTGGTCATGCGCCGGCGCGGGCGTCGCGGCGGCGGGGAACGGCGGCGCGGGCGCGGCCGGGGCGGGGACCGGCGCCGGGATGGCTGCGCCGGGGCGCTGGCGCGGTACGCCGGTCAGGGGTTCGATGCCCGGCGGCGCCGCGAGGACCGTGGCCAGGCGGGCCGAGAGGTCCTGGTGCCGGGCAGCCGCGCGCAGCGCGTCGTCCCGGGTCCAGGACAGCTCCCGGGCCACCGCGTCGGCCTGCGCCCGGTCGGCCGCCTCGGCCAACTGCACGGAGAGCACGCGCAGGGCCGTCTCGGAGGCGGCCCGTTGCGCGGCGGCCGCCGACAGCAGGGTCCACAGCTCCTCCACCCCGCCCGGCAGCCGGTCCCACACCGCGACGGCGGCAGCCCGCAGCCGGGCCGCGTGCCGCGCCTCCCGCTCCGCGAACTCCGCACCCCGCGCGGCCGCGAGGTCGGCCAGTAGTGACTCCAGCACGTCCCACGGCGGCATCGCGGCGCCGTCCAGGCAGGCCCGCATACCTTCCGGGTCACGGCGCAGGAATTCCCCGTACCAGCCTGTCCCGGGATCCAGTCTTTGCGTCAACCCTTGCATATATCCAGCGAGTTGACCGATCACGAGCGAGGTCGCCGTCTCCATCCCCGCATTGCATCCCACCCGTGTTACGGGCGGGCTACGGGAGTCTCAAAGGTTGACGGCGAGTGAGACACCGATCGCGGTGTGCGGCCGCTTGCCCCGCCGGGCCACGGCGGCCGGCACGTCCACCGCCCAGAACTGCCAGGTGTACTTGCGGGACATGAGCCGACGCACCCGCAGCAGCCCCGCCTCGTCGAGCAGCCGGGCCTGCCCCTCCTCCACCGGCGCCCCTTCCACCGGGCGCCCGCGTACGTCGCAGGGGGCGACGGTGACCCGCCCGTTGTTGCGGATCCGCTTCACCTTCCAGGAATCGCTGCGCGTCCACACGTACAGCTCGCCGCCGTCCGCCACTGCCCACACCGGCGTTGCCACGGGCGTGCCGTCCTTGCGGAAGGTGGTGAGACTGACGTACCGCGCCTTGCCGAGTTCCTCAAGCGTCATGGCGCCGAGCCTAGGCGCCGCGCCCGCGCCGCCTCCCCTCGGGTCCACGCCTCCCGCTCCACGAACAAGGGTTGTCCGTCCCGGCCGGCGGCGTCTTCTCGACCAGCTCGCGGGTGTACGGGAGTTCCGCGCCCGTCCGCACCTCGCAGTGGTGCGCGGCCACCTCCAGGTCGGGCCCCATGGCCCGGAGTCGAAGGGGGCAGGGCGCCACGTCGGCCGCACTTCCGGCCCGGGCCCGCCCGAGCGGCGGGCCTCAGGCCGGGACGAAGGCGCAGCGGCGCATGACGTCGTCCAGGGAGAGCCCGAGGGCCTCGGCGAGGGCGGCGACGGTGAAGAAGGCGGGGGTGGGCGCCCGGCCGGTCTCGATCTTGCGCAGGGTCTCGGCGGAGAGCCCGGCGCCCGCCGCGACCTCGACCA
Source organism: Streptomyces sp. NPDC037242 (assembly GCF_055604165.1). Taxonomy (NCBI): domain Bacteria; kingdom Bacillati; phylum Actinomycetota; class Actinomycetes; order Kitasatosporales; family Streptomycetaceae; genus Streptomyces; species Streptomyces sp. NPDC037242. The sequence continues at coordinate 278,234 of NZ_JBVJUY010000001.1, read as the reverse complement.
TGCTGCGGGCGCCGCGGGCCTCGCGGAGCAGGGCGCCGAGCCGCTCGCCGCGCTCGCGCTCTTCGGGGGTGAGGGGGGTACGGACCATGCCGCCATCCTACCCCGTACCCCAATAACTATCCCGGTAAAGTTATACCGGTATAGTTATTGGAATGGTGGAACTGAAAACGGAACAGTCGATCGACGAGATGCACGCCGCCGGCCGGGTGGTCGCCCGCGCCCTGGCCGCCGTACGGGAGAGCGCGCGGGTCGGGGTCTCCCTGCTGGAACTCGACGGGGCGGCCCGCGCCGTCCTGCGCGAGGCCGGCGCCTCCTCCCCCTTCCTCGGATACCGGCCGGAGTTCGCTCCGGTGCCCTTCCCCGCGGTGATCTGCGCCTCGGTCAACGACGCGATCGTGCACGGCATCCCCGACGCCTACCGGCTGCGCGACGGCGACCTCGTCAGCATCGACATCGGGGCGGAGCTGAACGGCTGGGTCGGCGACGCCGCCGTCAGCTTCACCGTCGGCCGGCCCGGCCCGGCGGACCTGCGGCTGATCGCCGCCGCCGAGGCGGCCCTCGCCGCCGGCATCGCCGCCGCCGTGCCCGGCAACCGCATCGGCGACATCGCCCACGCCGTCGGCACCGTCTGCCGCGCCGCCGGATACGGCATCCCGGACGGGTTCGGCGGCCACGGCATCGGCCGCACCATGCACGAGGACCCGGGCGTCCCCAACGAGGGCCCGCCGGGACGCGGCATGAAGCTGCGCCCCGGCATGGTCCTGGCGATCGAGCCGATGGTGATCGCGGGCGGCACCGACGACTACACCTGCGACCCCGACGGCTGGACCCTGCGCACCACGGACGGCACCCGCGCCGCCCACGCGGAACACACGGTGGCCATCACCCCGAAGGGCCCACGCATCCTCACCGCCCTCTAGAACCGACCCTCAGTACCTGCCGTGCGGGTGCACCACCATGGCCGAGCCGCCGCCGCGGCGGGCCGGTTCGGCGGCGGCGAGCCAGCGGCCGTCCGGCAGCCGCTGGACGCCGGTGGCCGCGCCGATCTCCGGGTTCTGGCGGAAGCCCTGGCCGAGGGCTTCCAGTTCGGCCCGGAGCGGGCTGTTCCACAGGCCCGGCTCCAGCTCGGTCGTCGTCTGGTTGCGCTGGCTGGCCCGCGGCGCGGCGATGGCGTCGCCCAGCGGCAGGCCCCGGTCCAGGTGCCCGAGCAGGGTCTGGAGCACGGTGGTGATGATGGTGGCACCGCCCGGGGAGCCCACCGCGAGGACCGGGCGCCCGTCCTCCAGCACGATGGTCGGGGACATCGACGAGCGCGGCCGCTTGCCGGGGCCGGGCAGGTTCGGGTCCGGTACGCCGGGGGCGGCCGGGGCGAAGGAGAAGTCGGTCAGTTCGTTGTTGAGCAGGAAGCCGCGGCCCGGGACGGTGATCGCGCTGCCGCCGGTGGACTCGATGGTCAGGGTGTACGAGACCACGTTGCCCCAGCGGTCGGCCACCGTCAGGTGCGTGGTGTTCTCCCCCTCGTAGGTGGTCGGGGCCGCCTGCCCGGTGTTCCCGCAGGGCACCGGCTCGCGCGGATCGCCCGGAGCCAGCGGGCTGGTCAGCGCCCGGGCCGGGTCGATGAGGCACCCGCGCGTGTCGGCGTACCGCTGGGAGAGCAGTTCCCGGGTCGGGACGGACTCGGCCGCCGGGTCGCCGACCCAGCGGCCGCGGTCGGCGAAGGAGATGCGCGAGGCCTCGATGAAGCGGTGCAGGTACTGCGTCTCGGACAGCTTCGAGACGTCGGTGCGTTCCAGGATGTTCAGCGCCTCGCCGACGGTGGTGCCGCCGGAGGAGGAGGGCGCCATGCCGTAGACGTCCAGGCCGCGATAGCTCACCCGGGTCGGGGCCTGCCGCTTGGTCCCGTACGCGCGCAGGTCCTCGGCGGTCAGGTCGCCGGGCCGGACGTTGCGGGTGGCCGCCGGGTTCACCGGGGGTTTGCGGACGGCGCCGACGATGTCCTCGGCGATCGGGCCGCGGTAGATCGCGGCGGGGCCCTTGCGGCCGATCTCGGCGTACGTGGCGGCCAGGTCGGGGTTCTTGAAGGTGGAGCCGACGACGGGGAGGGCGCCGCCCGGCAGAAACAGCTGCGCCGTGGCCGGGAAGTCCTTGAACCGGTCCTGGTTGAGCTCCGTCTGGGCCCGGAAGGTGCTGTCGACGGTGAAGCCGTCGCGCGCCAGTTTCTCGGCGGGCTTCAGGAGCGTGCGCAGCGGGCGGGTGCCCCAGGAGTCGAGTGCGCTCTGCCAGGTCGCCGGGGTGCCGGGGACGCCGACGGAGCGACCGCTGGTCTGGCCCTCGGCGAACGGGATGGGGACGCCGTTCTCCTGGAAGAGGGTGGCCGTGGCCGTCGCGGGGGCGGTCTCCCGGCCGTCGATGGTCTGTACGCGGCGGGACTTGGCGTCGTAGTGGACGAAGTAGCCGCCCCCGCCGATCCCCGCGGAGTAGGGCTCGGTGACGCCGAGCGCGGCCGCCGTCGCGACGGCGGCGTCCACGGCGTTGCCGCCCGAGCGCAGCACGGCGATGCCGGCCGCGCTGGCGTCGGCGTCGACGCTGGCGACGGCCCCGCCGTAGCCGACGGCGACCGGGACCTTGGCGGGGGTGGTGGCCGCCGGGGGCGGGGCCGCCGCGCCGGTGGTGACGAGCGCGGCGGCGAGCGCGAGCAGGGGTAACGTGCGGGCGGCGGGACGGTGCATCCGGACCTCCAGTCGCGGCCTGCCGGACCGTGCGTCAGGCCTAGGCTCGGCACTGTAACTTCCGTGCACCCCCCGCGTCAGGAGCACCTGGTCCGGGCTACCATCCGGCGCATGAACGACGACGTGCGCAACATCGTGCTCGGGGTGGTGGCGACGGCCGTCAGCGGTGGTTTCGGGTGGTTCACGCGGACCTACCTGTGGCGCCGCGCGCTGCGTCGCAAGCAGGCCTTCTTCGGGCTGCCGACCGGATCCGACTGCCTGTTCGTGGTCAACCGCCAGATGGGCGGGACCGATTCGTCGCTGCACCGCAACGACGCCTTCGCGCTGCTGGAGATATCCGCCCTGATCAAGGACTGCGGGGCGAACGTCCAGATCGTCACGCACGACACGGCCCGCCAGGGCTTCGGCGAGCGGGCCGAGTTCTGTATCGGCGGGCCCGTCTCGAACGCCCGCACGACGGCGCACCTGATGTCCATGCTGCCGGGCGTGCGGGTCGACGTCTCGTCCGAGCCCGGCCCGGACCGCGGGTCGATCGGCGTCGGCGGGGAGACGTACCGCTGGGAGAAGGGCACGGTCGAGTACGTGCTGCTGGCCCGGCTGACGGCGGGGCCGCGGACCCGGCCGGTGTTCCTGCTGTCGGGGCAGACCGCCAACAGCAATCAGGCCGCGGCCCGTTACCTGGCGCGGCACCACGAGCAGCTCGCCCGGAAGTACGGCGGCGACTCCTTCTGCGTCATGCTCAAGGTCGTCAACTCCGATGCCTACGGGCCGGACGTGACGGAGCTGGTCGCGGACGTCACGCGGGCGGCCCGGACACCCGCAGCGGCAGCCGTGTGATGCCGTTGATGAAGTTGGAGACCAACCGACGGGGTTCCCCGGTGAGTTCGGGGGCCGGCATGGCGGCGCACCACTCCTCGTAGAGGGTGCGCAGCTGGAGCCGGGCGAAGTGGGCGCCGAGGCAGACGTGCGGGCCGTCCCCGAAGGAGACGTGCGGGTTGGGCGTGCGGCCGAGGTCCAGGTGTCCGGGGTCGGTGAAGACGCGCTCGTCGTGGTTGGCGGAGGCGTGGAAGACCACCACCTTTTCCCCGGCCCGGATCCGCCGGCCGGCCAGCTCGGTGTCGGCGGCGGCGGTGCGGCGGAAGCTGAGCACCGGCGGGTGGACGCGCAGGAGTTCCTCCACGGCCCGGTCCATCGGGGCGCGCCCCTGGGCGAGTTGCCGGTACGCGTCCGGGGTGCGGGCCAGCGCGAGCAGGCCGCCGGGCGCGGCGGAGCGTACGGTGTCGTTGCCCGCGACGGTGAGCAGGAAGAAGGACATCTCCAGCTCGGCGGGTTCCAGCGGGGCGAGTGCGAGGGCGGTCATCACGTCCTCGCCGGGGTGGGCCCGCTTGTACGCGGCCAGTTCCCGGGCGTACCCGAACATCTCGCCGAGCAGGGCCGGGGAGCGCGGGTTGAGCGGTTTGCCGTCGGGGCCGGTCGGCGGGGTCGGGGCGTCCTCGGGGTCCTGGTAGCCGATGACCCGTACCGTCCAGTCCAGCAGCAGCCCCCGGTCGGCGGCCGGGATGCCCAGCAGGTCGGTGAGGTTCAGCAGCGCGTACTCGTCGGTGACGGTGCGCACCAGGTCGGCGGTCCCGTCCCGGGCTCCGTCGCGGGCGGCGCGCAGCAGCGTACGGGCCCGCTCGCGGACCCGGCCGGCGAAGGCGTCGACGCGCGCCGGGGTGAAGGCTCGGGAGACGAGCCGGCGCAGCCGCCCGTGGTCCGCGCCGGCCCCGCCGGGGTCCTGGTTGAGCATGGTGCGCCGCAGGAACGGCAGGTCGGCGGGGTCGGGGTCGCGGATCTGGGTGGCGCCGAGCCAGGAGGAGTACGTGCGGTGGTCGCGCAGGACGCGTACGACGTCGGCGTGCCGGGTGACGGCCCAGAAGCCGGGCCCGGCGGGCCAGCCCAGGACCTCGGGTTCGGGCTGCCAGGCCGCCGGGCGCGTGTCGCGCAGCAGGCGGTAGCGCTCGTGCGGGATGCCCCCGGCGTAGAGGCGCGGGTCGAAGACGTCGGGGGCGGAGGGGGCATCCGCGGCGTGGTCCATGGGGCCACGGTGACCGCGCCGGGCCCCGGCGGCAAGACGGCGTGCCCGACGCGGCACCGGGCGCGACGGGCGAACACTGCCCGGCCCGGCACTTGGGGGTGTCTGGCGGGTGTCCGCGACGCCGCGGACGCCCGCCAGACACCCCCTACGCGAGCAGCCGGGCCCTGAGCCGTTCCGTCGTCTCGGGGGTGATGCCCACGCGCTCGGTGAGGTACCGCGCCGGGGACCCGTAGCGCGCGGTGAGGTCCGCGAGGACGAGGGAGAGTACGGTCTGCGGCGCGCGGCCGTAGGCGGGCCACCCCAGCGTGCGATCGGGGTTGGCCGCCTCCCAGTCGGCCCGCAGCCGGGCGGTCGCGAGCTCCGTGAGGGCGAAGTCGGCCAGGATCTGCTCCTCGGGAACCCCGAGCAGGGTCAGGACGAAGGCGGCGATCAGCCCGGTGCGGTCCTTGCCGGAGGTGCAGTGGAACACAGTGGGGCCGGCGTCGGAGGCGATCAGTTCGAGGGCCTCGCGGATCTCCACCACGCCGTCCTCGACGACCTCGGCGAACCGGTCGGCGAGGTAGCGCCAGGGGTCGATGTCCGGGTCGATGGCGGCCTGGTCGTACGGCCGGTGCTCGATGCTGTGGTTGGCGTACGTGAACCGCTCCGCCTCCGGAACCCGGCCCTTGGCCTCGATCTCCCAGGGGTAGCGCAGGTCGATGACGGTACGGATGCCCAGCGCGAGGAAGCGGTCCCAGTCGGCGCCGCGCAGCTTGCCCAGCGAGTCGGCCCGGTACAGCGTGCCCCATGCGACGGTCCGGCCGTCGTCGGCCCGATAGCCGCCCAGGTCACGGAAGTTGTGCAGGTACTCGAACTCGACGTGGCGCTGACCGGCCGACATGTGCCCTCCCCGGGTATCGACCGTCACCGTATCTCACGCCTCGGGCGGCTCCTCATCGAGGAGCCGCAGGCTGCTGGTACCCGTGCGGGAGGTGAACGGCTCCCAGGTTCCCGGGAGCTCGGGGCGCCGCGCGAACCTGACGTCGGCGAACTGGGCGGACCCGGCGAAGCGTGCTTCGCGGAAGGTCGCCTCGCCCTCGAAGCCGGTGTCGGTGAAGGAGACGGAGTCGGCGAAGGCCGCCCGTTCGAAGGTCACCGTACGCTCGAACCGGGCATGGTCGAAGTGCACTTCGCCGTCGAATTCCGCATGGCTGAAGCCGACCGGACCTTCGAAGCTCGCGTCGCGCCACGACATCCGCTCGGCGAAGGTGGCGAAGTCGAAGTTCACAAGCCCCCCGAACCCGGCGGCCGTTGATGTGAGCGCCCGCTCCCAGCGGGTGTGCGCGAAGGAGGCGTCACCCGCGAAGAGGGTGCCCCGCAGGTCGGCCGGGCCGCGGAAGACGGCGCGCCGGAATCCGGCCGCCCGCACGAACCGGCTGCGGTCGAAGACGCATTCGTGATGGAACACGGCGGAGTTGAAGGTGGCCTGCCCGCTGAAGGTGGCCGCGGCGAAGACCGTGCGGCCCCCGAACTCGGCCCGATCGAAGGAGACCCGGTCGCCGAAGTAGGCCTCCACCGTGATCCAGTCGTCGGCGAAGTAGGCCTGGTCGAACTCCGCCCCGCCCGTCCGGATGACTCCGGTCACCGGGTCGAGCAGGGCTTCCAGCAGCCGCCCGAGCAGCCCGTCGTCGAAGGTGGTGCCCCGCAGGTCCACCGGCGAACCCGGTCCGAGCGTCTCGAAGTACGCCTCCTGTTCCTGCGCCTCCAGATGGGCCAGGCACCGGGTGTGTCCCGGCAGTTGGATGCCGATGCACCCGGTCGGATCCGCCTCCGAGGCCCCCTCACCGCAGTGCCGCCAGCCGAGGGCCTCCCGTTCGGGGAGCGCGTCGGCGTCCACCATGGCCCGCCCCACATCGCCGGGCCTGCCGAGCCACAGCCACCCGGGGGGCCCGCCCCCGTCCGGCTCCAGCCGGCGCATCAGGCCGGCGCCGAGGCGGCCGTCGCCCAGCCCGTTCAGGGGCTCGCCCAGCACGAGGTACACGCTGCCCGGCGCGGTCGGCCCCCGCAGCCGGTCCGTGAGCTGCGGATGCCGGGCCAGGCGGCGGGCGTCGGACACCGCCTGCCCCCTCGTGGCTTCCGCGTCGGCCCGGAGGTCACCCGTGGCGACGGCCGCTCCCAGGACGAGCGCCCACTGGTCACGCACCAGCCTCTCGACGATCGCCGGCAGTTCGGACACCATCCGCCCCGCTACGCCGAGAGCCCGGGGCCCGGTCATCGCGACGATCACGTCCCCGTCCTCCAGGGTGACCACCGGACTGGGCACGGCCGTCGCGGACACCACCCGGAGCAGTTCCATGAAGATGTCGTTGGTCACCAGACGACCGACCGGCCCCATCGAGACATCGGGGCGCAGCACCAGGCAGACCCCCGTCCCCGGGCCCCCCGCCCGGGGACGGTCGACGCGTTCCGGCACGGGCGGGGCCATGGCCGCGCGGAAGTCCGGCCGCTCCAGCAGCGCCCGCCCGGTGAGGTAGACCATGCGGTCGGGCAGGACACTGTGCACGATGCCGACCAGTTCCCCGCCCAGGGAGACCGGGGCGCCCGCGTAGTGGGTCCAGGGGTCCGGTTCGGCCGAGAGGCGGATGAGCTCGCCGTTGCGCTCGCCCGCGTGCGGGAGCGCCGCGCCGAACAGTGCGACGGGCTCCCCGTGGTCCGTCCATCCGTCGACGCGCAGCCGCACGAGCTGGTCCGGCGCTTCCGACTCTTCCGGCTCCGCCGCCCACACCGGATCCGACCAGGTCCCCGGATCGGCCAGGTCCTCCGAGGCCAGCAGCAGGAACACCCGGGGTGTCGCCTCGTCCCACCACACGGCGCGGCATGCGGTCTCCCGGTCGCCCGAGCGGACCCATGCCACGGCGCCCCTGCCCAGCCGGGCGTCGCCGACCGTCAGGACCATGCGGGGTGAGAGCAGTACGCCGACCTCCTGCGGCTCGGGCGCCGGCTCGAAGCGGACGCGCACCACCCCGTGCCGGGGGCCCGGGTCCGCGGCTGCCGGGCCGCCCGCCACGGCGAACGGCTCGGCCCCGGCGGGAACTTGGCGCCTGCCCCCGGCACCGTCGGTGACCCGGATCCCGTGGAAGTCCCGGACGGTGTCCCGGTTGCGGGACATGTACTCCCACACCCGGCGCCTGACCAACTCCCGTACCGCGGCCACGTCCCCGCGCAGCTGGGACCCGAGCAGGACTTCCCGTACGCCCGGCAGGAACTCGAACTCGGCGTCCTCCACCGCCTGCTCGGCGCCCCACGGGGCGAACAGCCCCCCGAGGGCGACCTCCGCGAGGTGCCCGTGCTCCGACTCCCGCAGCAGGGAGCGGCGTACGAGGGTCATCACCGGCAGGGTCAGCGGTACGGCGGCCAGGTGCGCGGCGAGTTGCTGCGCTGTCGGGGAGGCGCTCCCCCGGAAGCGTTCCACCACCTCCAGGGGGCTCTCCCGGTCCTGTGCCGGATCCGGGTCGCCCGGCGGGTTCTCGTACGTCGACCCCTGCGCGGGTTCCGCGTCCAGCCGCAGGCAGGCCAGCCGCCGCCACCGCCCGTCCCCGGAGACCACCCGTACCAGCCGGGCCAGGCTCCCCGAGGCGATCCCCACCACCGGAACCACGGGCCCGCCCCTGCGTGCGCGGCGGGCCACCGGGACCCGCTGCCAGGAGCGGGTGGCGGCGGCGGGCCGGTCCGCCCGTACGGCGAAGGGCACGGGCCGGACCGCGCCGCGCGTCCAGAGCCGCTCGGGCAGCACGTTCAGCACGGCCACGGCGTTGTGCGCGCACCAGTGCCGGAGCAGGCCCTGCAGCGGTGCCTGGCGCCAGCCTCCCGCCACGGTGTCGGAGAGCACGAGGATCAGCCGGCGCCCCGCCGGGTCGGACAGCTCCAGGGGGTTGCGGGGCGGGCCGCCGCGGCCGCGGGCGACCATCGGGGTGCCGCCGGGGGCGGTGCCCGTGAGCTGCCAGGTGCGCACGTCGCGGAAGACGCCGCTGCGGGTGAAGACCCCGCGCAGCTCCTCGACCAGGTCGGCCCAGAGCAGCATCGAGTGGTGGGTGTCGACGACCAGGGCCAGGTCCAGCCAGCGGCTCTCGGCCGGGCGCAGGACCGGGGTGGGCACCATCCGCTCGATGCTGCGTTCCACGGTGAGCTGCTCGTCCAGCTCCTCCCCCGGGCCGCCGATGGCGCGTCGGCCGACGGGGCGCAGGGAGCGCATCAGGCCGAGGGGGGCGTCGAGGGCGGCGGCGCGGGGCAGGCGCAGGGGCGAGCCCCGGCGCGTCCCGGCCGCACCGGCCGCGGTGTCGGCCGTGTCGGTGCCGGCCTGGACGACTCCGATGCCCGGGAAGAGCTGGACCAGCGGGTCGCCCTGGGTGACGGCGCCGGGCAGGTCACCGGAATTCCCGGCCTGTTGCCGGTAGGTGGAGGGGGCGTCGGCCGCCGGCGGCTCGGGTCCGACGGCAAGGGGATCCACCCGGGTGGCCAGCCACAGGATGTCGGCGATCTCCTCCGCCCCGACGCCGGGCCGCCGGCCCCCTTCCAGGGCGTCCTCGGCGAACGCCGCGAGCAACTTCTCGATCACGCGGAGGGTCCGGTGAGGTGGTGCATGACGGTGGCGAGGAAGCGTTCGCGGTCCCCGGGGGCCGACCAGGCGCCGGCCAGGCGGAGTTGGATGGCGTTGAGGAGCTGGTCGGTGGCCAGGTCGCCGTCGTCCGCGCGTTCGAGGAAGCTCTGGACGAGCTCCTGGTACTCCTCGTTGCCCTCGATGTCCACGCCGAGTCGGCCACGCACGATCCGGGCCAGCTTGTCCGGTCCCGGCGGGTCCAGGTGCAGGCGGACGCAGCGGCGCAGGAAGGCGGGCGGGAAGTCGCGCTCGCCGTTGCTGGTGAGGACGATGACGGGGAAGTAGCCGCACTGGACGCGGCCTTGGGTGATGCGGACGGCGGCGTCGGGGTCGTCGTCGGTGCCGATGGCGACGGTGGGGTCCTCCTTGGCGAGGCGGGCCAGTTCGGGGATCACGAATCCGCCGTCCTCGAAGACGGTGAGGAGGTCTCCGGGCAGGTCGATGTCGCTCTTGTCGATCTCGTCGACGAGCAGGACGCGCGGCCGGTCCTGCGCCAGCAGTGCGGTGCCCAGCGGGCCCAGACGCAGGTAGCGGGCGATCGAGGAGCCGCCCCCGGGCGGGACCCGGTCCGGGGCGGCCGCCGGATCGAGGGCCGTGGCGACAGCGCTGACGGCGCCGACAGCCGGGGCGGCCGCCGCCGCGCTGCCGGCGGCTGCCGACGGGGTGCGCAGCTGCTCCAGTCCCGCCTCCTGGAGCCGCCCGATGGCGTCGTACAGGTACAGCCCGTCGCGCAGGACGGTCCGGCTGGTGATGGGCCAGTGCAGTACCGGACCGAGGCCCAGGTCGGCGGCGATGCTGTACGCGAGCGTGGACTTGCCGACGCCCGGCTTGCCGGTGATGAGCAGCGGCCTGCGCAGGTGCAGGGCGGTGTTGACGACGTCCTTCTCCGGGTCGTCCGGTACGTATCCCTCGCCGCGCCGCCGGGTGCGCTCCCAGGCCGGCCCCTCGCACCCGGGCGGCGCGTAGCCCGGGTCGGGGATGCCGGCGAAGTCCCGCCAGGGCGGCGGCGGTCCGGCCTCCAGCCTGGTGCGGCGCTCGGCGGCCCCGCCGGTCCCGTGGTACAGCCACCAGTCCTTCGCCACTGCCTCTTCCTCCATCGTCGGGTGTAGCGGTCGGGATAGGGATAGGGATAGGGATCGGGGCCGGGATCGGTGTCAGGACAGGGGCCGGAGGGTGAGCTTGTCGTCGGGATCGTCCCACAAGAGCACCAACCGGTCTGCCCCCGGCGCCTGTTGACCGGTGTCATCGGCGCCCGCGGCGGCTCCGGCGGCCGCCCGGCGCACCTCCCGCACCCTGCCGGGCAGCGCGAGCACGTCCAGCGCGCCGGGTTCGGGGCGGCCGTCCGGCGCGAGCAGCTCCGCCAGTCCGCCGGCCGGGGCCGCGCCCCCGCCGGGCCGCCACACCATCACCGGTACCCCGCCTTCGAGTACGGCCTCCACCACCGCGCCGGTCCGCGCGGCGGTCGAGGTGTGCGCGAGGACGCAGGCGGGTGCCGCCCCGGCGCCCAGCTCCATCCCCAGGGCGTCGGTGGCCTCCGCGTCGGCGACCACGCGGACGGCTTCGGCGTGCCGGCCGCCCTGCGTGCACAGCCAGCGCCACTTCGTCCGCCACTCGGCGGCGCTGTCCTCGCGCTCCTGCGGGCAGCGCACGACCACCTGGTAGAGCTGCCCGAGGGCCCGGGTCCGCCCGGGTCCCCGGCCGCGCGGGACCGGCCACAGGTCGAAGTCCAGCTCCAGCAGCTCGTACGGCACGTGGAACTCGATCCGCTCCACCGCGTCGTACGGCCGCCCGGCCTCGGCCTCGCCGCCCAGGGCTCGCCCGACGCAGGCGAGTTGGCGTACGAGCTCCGCCCGTACGGACTCCAGCCGGACCGGCTCTCCCCCCGACTCCCAGATGTTCTCGGTGACTTCGCGCCGCAGCCACATCCGCGCCAGGAAGCCGTCCTCACCGCCCGGCGGGGTCTCCAGCCTGACGTGCAGGGTGGTCCGGCGCGGCGGCGGGGGCGGCGGCGGCAACGCGGGCAGGGCGAGCCGCTCGCGGGTCGCGTTCACCCAGCCGCCCAGACGGTCCGCCCAGACGGCGTCGGCCGCCCAGGCCCGCGCGGCGAGGAAGCGCACGAAGGGCACCGCGAGCGGCAGCCCGTCGCGGCCGCCCTGGCGCTCGTCGAGGTCCTGGGCCACCTCCAGCAGGGTCTCCCCCGGCAGGCCGCCGCGCACCGGCGTCGTACAGCCGGCCACCTTGAAGGCCCACGCATAGGCCTCGTAGGCGCATCTGGGCAGGTCACGGCCTAGGAAGAGGCCGCCGAGCTCGTCCCAGGCCCGCTGGTCCAGCCGGGCCGCGCGCGGCAGCGCGGCCCCGGGCAGGTCCTCGTCGAGGAAGGAGCAGGCGTCCCAGTCCCGGTCCACCAGGAACTGCGGCAGCTGCCAGCCCTCGCCGCGCTCGCGCAGCTCCTGGAAGCTGCGGTGGATGGACCGGGCGGCGTCGGCCAGCCCGGTGACTCCCTCGCGGACGGACCGCTGCCCGAGTTCGCCGAGCAGTGCCTCGGTGAACCGGCCGGCGGCGCGCTCGGAGTCGTTCTGCGCGGCCTCGCCCTCACGGGAGGCGTAGAGGCGGAACTGCCGGCGCCCCGGGACGGTGGCCCCGCCCCCGTAGTCGGTGCTGCCGAAGTTCAGGCGGGTGTCGCGGGGCGCGTCGACGCGGCAGGCGTCCACCAGGGCCGCCTGGAGCGGGAACCGGCGGCGGGTGACAAGGTCGGTGCGCCACCAGCGCAGCGCGGAGTCGAGGTTGAGGTGGCGGATCTGGCCGGGCAGCGCGTCGGCGCACGGCAGCATGAGCTCCCGGCTCCGGCCCAGATAGCCGTGGCCGGCCCAGAAGATCCACAGCAAGTCGCCGTCGCACTTGGGCAGTTCGTCGAGGAGCACCGATTTCACGTTCGCCTCGGTCGCCGGACGGTACGTGCCCTTCAGCGCGGCCAGGCCCGGTGAGGCCGCCCAGTCGAGCGTGTCGGGGTCGTCGAGCGGGGCCAGCAACAGCCGTACGTGGTCGGGCGGCACCTCGCCCGGCCCGGTCAGCCACTGGGCGAAGCGCAGGGCGTCGCGGGCCGGGCCGCGCAGGTTCCAGCCGTGGCCGATGTCATAGCTCTCGACCCCGGCGACCAGCGCGAAGGTGCGCCCGGGCCCCAGGTTCGGGGGCAGGAAGTCGGCCGGCCTCACCCGATCTCCGCCTCGGCCACCGCCTGTTCGATCCGCTCGTAGAGGGCTGCCTGTTTCCAGTAGGCGCTGTGGCAGGCGGGGAACGGCTGCCGACTCGTGATCCGGTGGTCGCTGACGCGGGGGTCTCCGGGGAAGACCGGGCTCGCGAGGTACGAGAGCAGGTCGTGGCGGTCGTAGACGTTGAGCCAGCGCGGGAAGGCGTACGGGAGTTTGGTGCCCGGCGAGATCCCGGTGAGGGCGCCGAGCTCGTAGAGGAAGGGAGCCTGCGAGCCGACGGTGACGAGGAGCCCCACTCCGGGGACGGGCTCCCCGCGGGCGGCGGCGAGGGCGAGCAGGTCCACGAGGGCGATGCCGCCGAGGCTGTGGCCGATGAGTACGGTCGGCCCCGGCTCGGCGCAGATCCGCGCGTGCAGGAACTCCCGCAGCTCCGCGCCCCGCGCCTGGTAGCGCAGGATGTCGCCGAGCGCAGGGGTGGCGTCGGCGGTGAGGGAGGGCCGCCAGGCGTTGAGGAGCGGCTGGGTGGTGACCCGCATGGCGAGCCGGCCCAGCACCGCGGCGGCGCGGGCGCCGGGCACCCGGGCGTCACCTCCGAGGCGGGTGGTGAGCAGTTCGACGAGCCGGTCGCGCTCCACGCCGGTGCAGTCGGCCTCGGCCCCCGCGGAGGCGAGTGCGGCTGCGGTCACGGCGCGGGCGAGGGCGGTGGCCAGCTCCCGGGCCTGCGGCTGCCCGGTGGCGCGCTCCCCGGCCCGGGCCGCCTCGGCCGAGGCGGCGGTGGCCTCCAGGGCGGCGGGGAACCCGGCGGCGAGGCCGGTGCCGTGCAGCAGCGCGGCCAGCTCGCCGCCCTCGGACGTACCCGGAGCCCCCGTCCCGCCCGGTAACTCCGCGAGCCGGTCCAGTAGTTGGAGCACCTGGATCCCGGCCGGCCGGACGCCGGGCATGTCGAAGCCCTCGCCGTCGGCCGGCCCGTCGTCCCAGCCCGCCTCGGCCAGCACCCGTACCTCGCACAGCGGGTCGGTGAGCAGCAGCGCCCATTCGGCGGTCTCGGCGTCCGCCGGATCGGGCGCGCCCGGACCTTCGGGGGCGCCCATGCCCGGTACGGAGCGGCCGCCGGCGCTCAGGGTGGCCCCGAACCGGTCGCCCCAGAAGCAGGAGTCCACGGCCGCGCCGGGGAACCGGGCGGTCAGGCCCGCCTTGACCAGCGCGAACAGCGTTTCGTGCCGATCGCGCCGCACCCCCGTACCGTGAACGAACAGAAAACGCATGGCGGCCCCGCCCCCTCGTACGCTCTTCCCCCGCTCGGCACGATAGCGCCGGACGGCGAATGGGGGGCGGGTATCGGCGAGTTCAGATCTTGCGGGCGATGGTGAGGCCGTCGGCGATCGGGAGCATGACGGACTCGACGCGGTCGTCGGCGCGGACGTGCGCGTTGAACTCCCGAATGGCCAGGCCGTTCCCGGTCGCGTCCGCGCGGACCGCCTCGCCGCCGTACAGGACGTTGTCGGCGAGGAGCAGCCCGCCGGGGCGCACGCGCGGTACGAGCTGGTCCCAGTAGGCGCGGTACCCGGTCTTGTCGGCGTCCAGGAAGACCAGGTCGACCACCGGTTCGGCCGGGAGCGCGGTGAGGGTCTCTAGGGCGGGGGCGATCCGCAGGTCGATCCGGTCGGCGACCCCTGCGGCCTTCCAGGCCTCCTGGGCGATGGAGGTCCACTCCTCGGAGATGTCGCAGGTGAGGACCTGGCCGCCGGGGGCGAGCCCCTCGGCGAGCGCGAGGGTGGAGTAGCCGGTGAAGGTGCCGATCTCCACGATCCGGAGGGCGCCGGTGAGCCGGGCCAGCAGGGTGAGGAGTACGCCCTGTTCGTGCGGGATCTGCATCTCGGCGGGGCCGCCCAGCGCGCGGGTGCGCCGGATCAGCTCCGTCTGCACCTCGCTCGGCGGCTCCGCCTGGGCGACCAGGTAGGAGTACACCTCGGGGGTGAGGGGCACGGTCTTGACCTCGTCCGCGGACCTGCTCATGTGTTGCGTCCCTTCGGGGGCTCGGGAATCCGGTGGATCTGGGGCGGTTCCTCGCAGACCGCCACCGCCACCAGGCGGGCGAGCGCCTCGCGTCCGAAGCGCTCGGGGCAGCCGTCGGGGAGGCTACCCAGGCCGTGCGCGCCGATGTCGGCCACACAGCCGGCCAGCAGGCGGACCAGTTGCGCCCGGTGGGCCGGACGGCACACGGGCCGCCGCTCCACCTGGAAGTGCGCGTCGTACAGCGCCTGTTCGGCTTCGGTCGGACGGTGTCCGGCGCTGCGGCCGGACTGCTGGAGGAGGGAGGCACCCTCGGGCACCAGGCGGCGGGCCACCGCCATGTGCACCCGCTGGTTGTCCCGGACCGCGCCGCCCAGCAGGGCGAGCAGGTGGGCCGGGTGACTGTCCCGGACGGCGCGCAGGGCGTCGGACACGGGGGCGTGGTCACGGGCCCATTCGCCGCTGAAGGCGGGATGGGCGGCGGCCATCCCGGGGCGCACCAGGGTGGCGTACTGCTCGGGGGTGCAGCTGCCGGAGTACAGGAACAGCACGGAGTAGACGTCGTACAGGGCTGTGGTCCAGGCGAGCAGCCGGGTCGTCGCCCGCTCCGTTGCGGCGGCCAGCGCGTGCAGTCCGGGCGGGAGCAACTGCCATACGCAGAAGGCCGCATGGTGGCCTGTGAGCCACCGGTGGCGGACCCGGTCGGCCTCGTCTGCGGGGGGCAGGCAGCCGTCGGGCGGGTTGCCCGAGAGGATAGCGCGCAGGGCGTCGAGTTCGGCGTCCAGCCGCTCCTGGCAGGAGGTGCGGCCGCAGGGGGCCGGGGCCTCCCCCGGCAGGGGCAGGATCAGCGGCACGTTCCCGCCCCCCGCCCCCGCGCAGCGGGAGTGCGGCAGGGCGGCGCGCAGGGCCTCGGTGGACGGCGTCACCACAGCGTGACCGGCAGGGATTCGAGCCAGTTCATGGTCATGCTGGGGCGGCGCCGGATGTCCTCGGCCGGTACGGCGAGGCGCATGTCCGGGAACCGGTCCAGGAGCTTGTCGTACGCGATCTCCAGTTGGGCGTACCCGACCTTCGAGCCCACGCAGCGGTGGGCGCCGTGGCCCATGCCGAGGTGCTGGCGGTCGGTGCGGGTGATGTCGAAGCGGTGCGGGTCGGGGAAGCGGCGCGGGTCGCGGTGGGCGGCCTGGAGCGCGAGGAGCAGGAACTCGCCCTCGGGGACGGTGGTTTCGCCGAGCTTCACCGGCTGGACGGTGTAGCGGGGGCCCACCGCCCGGAAGGAGCCGTCGTAGCGCAGGGTCTCCTCGACGGCGCCGGGCAGCAGGGAGCGGTCGGCGTGCAGCGCGGCGAGCTGTTCGGGGTGGCTGAGCAGCGCGAGCATCCCGTTGGCGAGGGCGTTGGCGCTCTCCATTCCGGCGATGAGCAACAGGAAGACGGTGGAGGCCAGTTCGTGCCTGCTGAGGGGGCTCGGTCCGGCGCGGCCGGCCACGAGCGTGGAGATCAGCCCGTCGGAGTCCGACGGGGCCGGGGGGCGGGAGCCCTGTTCGGCGATCCGGCGGTCCACGACGGCTTCGGCGTAGTCCGCGATGGTCGCGGACACGTCCCGTACCGACCGGGCACTGCCCTGGACCATCAGGAGCTCGAACCAGGCGCGGAAGTCCGAGCGTTCGCCCTGCCCGAGGCCGAGGACATGGGTGATGGCGTCGATGGCGAGGGGGTAGGTGAAGTCCGCGCGCAGGTCGAGCGGGCCGGGGCCGGCGGCGCACAGCGCGTCGAGCCTGCGGTCGGCGAGTTCGGCGAGGTGCGGCCGCAGGAGTTCGGTGCGCGCGGGGCTGAGGGCCTGCTGGGTTCCGTTCCGCAGCCGCTGGTGCTCGGGCCCATCGGAGTTGATCATGTTGTTGCGGATCCGGATGTTCACGTCCCGGCGCCGCTCGGGGTCGATCTGGTGGCGCTCGCGCAGGTCGGGGCGGCGCCATTCGTCCTTGCGGACGCCGGGGTGGGTGAGGGCGGCGCGGACGTCCTCGTAGCCGGGGACCACCCAGATCCGCTGCCCGCTGAAGCCGGTCACCGGGGTGGCCGGACCCAGGGCGCGCAGGGCGTCGAAGCGGGGGTGCGGGTCGTGGAAGAACTCCGGGGTGAAGAAGGCCGGTGGCGGGGCCAGGAGTGGCGCGGTCGGAGGTGACGCCGTCGGGGGTGACGCGGTCATGGTCGGGCCGGTGCCTTTCGATCGGTCGCGGCGCGTACGGCGACGGCCGCGCAGGTGCCGCCCCGGCTGCCGGCGGCGACGAGAGCGGACGCGGGGGCTTCGGTACGGGTGGTGGTCCCGGTACGGGCGAGCTCGGGGAGCGGGCGGCGGGTCCCGGTGAGCGGCCGGAGCCCGACGGCGGGGTCCGCGCACGCCTCCAGTGCCGCGAGTACGGCGAGCAGCGCGCCGGCCGCCTGGGTGTACCCGGTGGCGCCGCTGATGTTGGCCAGGGGCCCCGGGAGACTGGCCAGCGCGCGGGCCTCGGCCGCGTCGCCCGCGGGGTGGCCCCAGGCGGTGCCGTACAGGTGGCACGGCCGGCCGGCCGCGAGCCCGGAGCGGTGGGCGGCGCCGGCGAGGGCGCGCACCAGGGCGACGCCGGAGGCCTCCACGGCGCCGGGCCCCACGGGGGCTCCGCCGCCGCAGTGCCCGAGGACCCGGCCCAGCACGCGGGCGCCTCGGCGGGCGGCGTGTTCGGCGGACTCCAGCACCAGGGCGACGCCGGCGGGGGTGAGGACTCCCCCGTCGGCGTCCACGTCGTAGGGGCGGCCGGCGTCCTTGGAGAGCAGCCCGTGGTCGGCGAAGGCGGCGTGCAGGGCGGGGGCCGCCTCGTCGGCGGCGATGACGTACACCGTGTCGGCGCGGCCGGCGCGGATCAGGTCGGCGGCCTGGCCGAGGGCGAGGAGCCCGGAGGCGTCCCCGGCCGAGAGGACGGCGGCGGGGCCTCGGGCGCCGAGCGCGAGGGCGGCGTACCCGGCGGGCACGCCGGCCACCGAGTTGGGGGCGAGCAGCGGGCTCGGGGGCTGCCCCTGCGCGTGCAGCGCTGCCATGGCGGTGTGGGTGGTGACCGGGCCGGAGGCGGTGGCGATGACCAGCCCGGTGCGATCGGGGTCCGGGCGGTGCGCGAACCGCGCGTCGGCCTCGGCCTGCCGGGCGGCGGCGAGCACGATCCGCCCGAAGGGGTCGAGCCGGGGCCAGTCGGCGGGGTCGATGAGTGCCGCCAACTCGCCCTCGTCCAGCCCCACTCCACCCGGTACGGCCGCTCCGCTGCGCAGGTACGCGAGGAACCCGACGCGCCCGCACCCCGCCGGATGCACCACCCCGCCGCCGGTGACGACCACGTCCGCGGCGGGGGCCGTTGCCGCGGACCGGGGGGCCGTGGCCGCGGACCGGGGGGCCGCGGGTGCGTCGGCCGCCGCGAGGACCAGGGCGGCGTTCTGGCCGCCGAAGCCCGCCGAGGTGCTCACCGCGTACCGCAGGCCGGGGGCGGGGCGGGATGCGCCGGGGACGATGTCCCAACCGCCCTGCCGCTCCGTGGCGTTCAGGGTCGGCGGGAGGGTGCCGTGCCGGAGCGCGAGGAGGGTGATCGCCGCCTCCAGGGCTCCGGAGGCGCCCAGTGCGTGGCCGGTCTGCGATTTGGTGCTGCTGACCGGGGGCCGGCGGTCCCCGAACACCGCCTCCAGGGCCAGCAGTTCGGCGTGGTCGTTGGCGCGGGTGCCGGTGCCGTGCCCGTTGACGTAGCCGATCTCGTCCGGGTCCAGCCCGGCGTCGCCGAGGGCGAGGGCCACCGCCCGCCGCAGGCCCTCGCCCTGCGGGTGCGGGGCGGTGATGTGGTGGGCGTCGCCGGTGAGGGCGTGCCCCAGCAGGTACCCGTACGGCTCGGCCCCGGCGCGCCCGGCCGGCTCCAGTACGAGGAAGGCCACGCCCTCGCCGAGGCTGGTCCCGGCGCTGCGTCCGTACGGGGAGCAGGGACCGCGGTCCAGGGCCCGCCAGCTGTCGAAGGCGGCGAGCACGGAATCGTCCAGCAGGTTGACCCCGCCGGCCAGCACCGCGTCGGCCCGGCCGGTGCGGATCAGTTCGGCCCCGTGCGCGAGCGCGCAGGCCGAGGCGACGCAGCCGTTGACGAACACCTCCCGCGGCCCGGTCGCGCCGAGCGCCTCGGCGATGGCGTCGGCGGCGGTGTGCGGCCTGGACAGGGCCCGGTCGCGGTGCGCGGCGAGGTGGTGCGCGAAGTCGGGCGCCCCCCAGTCGGTGGAGCCGACCACGACGGCGACCCGCTCGCCCGGGGGCCCCGCCAGGTGCAGGCCGGCCGAGGCCCAGGCGGCCGTGGCGTGGTGGACGGCCAGCCGGACCGCCGCGTCGGGGCCGCCCTGGCGGGCCTGGTCGGGCAGCAGGCCGCACGTGTGGCGGGGCCCGCGGGCGGTGAGGCCGGGCGCACCCGCCGCGACGGCGGCCCAGACGGCCCCGGGGGTGTCCCCGAGGGAGCAAGCCAGGTGCATGCCGGTCACGGCCACCGTGCTCACGCCGTCACCCCCGACCCGGCGAGCGGCTTGCCGAGCGGCCCGCGCGGGATCCGGTCGACGAACCGGATCTGCCGGGGCGCGGCGCCCAGGCCGCGCGCGGTGGCCCGTACGCCGTCCTCCGTGAGCGGGCCGCCTCCGGCGACGAGCACGTCGTACGTCTCCCCGCGCAGCGGGTCGGCCGCGCGTACGCACGCCACGTCGGCCCCGGGCAGCGCCGCGCGCAGCCGGGCCGCGATGCCGTTGAGGTCGTGGCGAACCCCGTTGACCTTGACCAGGTGGGCGCGGCGGCCGAGGCGCAGGAAGCGCCGCTCGTCCAACGGCCGGACCAGGTCGTCCATCTCGTGGCTCGCGGGGTGGCTGCCGTCGGGGAGGGCGGACAGCCGGGGCCCCGACACGGTGAGCGGGACCTCCCCCGCATGGCCCTCCGGCCCCGCGAAGGTGACGTCGTCGAGCAGCGTCCACGCCCCGGCCGGGTCCCAGCCGGCCCGGTGGGCGACGGCGCTGGTCTCGGTGGAACCGAGCACCTCGACCATCGTGGTGCGCGAATCGTCCCGCAACGCCCATGCCTCCGGCGGGAGTTCGGCCGAGCTGTGCAGGAAGACGATGTGCTCGAAGGAAGCGAGCCAGCGCGGGTGCCGGGCCAGGATCCGGAAGGTCCACGGGATGGCGACGACCGCGATGCGGCGGGCGCCGGTCCGCGGCGGCGGGCAGTCGAAGGACGGCCAGAACCACACCGGCAGACCGGTCACGGCGGGCAGCAGCATGGTCGCCGAGGCGCCGTAGGCGTGCCGCGGCGGGGCGAAGCTCACGATGGCTCCGGGCTCGTACGGGCCGATCAGGCGGGCGAGTTGCTCGCTGTCGGCCCGCAGCCGGGCCCCGGCGAGGGTGCGGCGTACGGGGGCGCCGGTGGAGCCGGAGGTGTGGAAGACGTAGTCCCGCGCGACGAGCCCGTCCCGCACGGCGGCGGCCTCGGCGGGTCCGAGCCGGTCCCAGGGCAGATGCCACGGCAACTGCCCGCCCGCGCCGGCCGGTTCGGCCGCACGGACCGGGTCGACCGCACCGCCCGCGACGGCTGCACGGGCCGAGTCGGCCGCACCGACCGCGTCAGCCACACCGACCGCGTCAGCCGCACGGACCGGGTCGACCGCACGGGCCGCGTCGGCCGCACCGACCGCGTCAGCCGCACCGACCGCGTCAGCCGCACAGGCCGCGTCAGCCACACGGGCCGCGTCAGCCGCACAGGCCGCGTCAGCCGCACGGACCGGGTCGACCGCACGGGCCGCGTCGGCCGCGCGGGCCGAGTCGGCCGCACAGGCCGCGTCAGCCGCACGGGCCGGGTCGGCCGCACGGGCCACACCGACCGCGTCGGCCGCGCGGGCGGCTCCGACGGCACCGGCCGGCGGCGCCGGGGCCCCGTCCGCGGGGCTCCCGTCAGCCGGGGTCCCGCCCGCCGGGCTCGCATCCGCCCGGGAGCCGATGCCCGGTCGCTCCCACAGTGCGTCGAACGCGAGCGTCTCGTACGCCTGCGCGGCCCGCCCCGCCCCGCTCACCGCGCGCTCGCGGCCGGGCCCAGCAGCTCGGCCAGCCGGGCCGTCGCCGCGTCCAGGCTGGTGACGTCGGCGGTGTCCAGCGCCCCGACCTCCAGCCCGAACTCCTTCTCCAGCCGGGTCACGGCCTCCAGCTGCATCAGGCTGTCGTACGCCGCCGCGGGGAACTCCGCGAGCGGGGCTCCTCCCGCCCAGTCGGCGAGGGACTGCCCCAGGGCCCCTTCCAGCACGCGACGCACCCGCGGCGCCAGGTCGACGGCTCCCGCGGCGACGGCTGCGGCTTCGGCTTCGGTCATGGCTGCTGCTCCTCGAACTCGTCGGCGGACTCGTCGCCGAGGCCGTCCAGTACGTCGGCCGCCCGGCGGACCTCCTCGTCCAGCGCCCGGTCCGGGTCGACGGGCGCGATCACGGCGGCGAGCCGTTCCAGCACGGCCGCGCAGCGCGGGGCGCTCGGCCCGCGCCCGGAGCCCCGTACGGACAGGAAGGCGGCCTGCCGCAGGGCGACGGCCAGCGAGCCGTGCAGCCAGCGCAGCCGCTCCGCCTGGGCCAGTGCCGTCAGGGCGGCCTGGGTCCCGAAGGGGACCACGTCCTGGTTGTGGCCGTTGGTCGGCAGGCTCTGCACGGACGCGGGGACGGCCTCGCGGCGCATCGCGGCGACGGTGGCGGTCGCGGCGAGCTGTACGCCCTGCACCCCGTGCTGGCGGCCCGGTTCGGCGGCCAGCATGGGCGGGAGTCCGCCGTTGCGGTGCGGGTCGACGAGGAGGTCGAGCTGGCGTTCCGCGAGGTTGCCGAGCTGCGTCGCGGTCATGGACAGCAGGTCGGCGGCGAAGGCCACGGGCTGCCCGAAGAAGTTGCCGCCGTGCGCGACGAGGTCGTCCTCGGCGAAGAACAGCGGGTTGTCGCTGATCCCCGCGAGGTCGTCGCCGACGACCCGGCCGGCGTGGCCGAGCGAGGCGGCGGCCGCGCCGAGCAGTTGCGGGGTGCACCGGATGCTGTACGGCTCCTGCAGCGGCCTGCCGGGGGCGGGGACGGTGCCCGCCATGAGCTCGCGCAGGTCCGCGGCCGCCCGTACCGCGTCGGGGTGGCCGAAGGCGCGCAGCAGTTGCGGGGCGAGGAAGGCGGGGGCCGCGCCGAGCAGGTCGGCGAGGCAGGCGCTCAGCGTGAGGGCGGTGCGGTACGAGCGGTGCAGCCGGGCGGTGGCCAGCGCGGCCGCGGCGGCGGTCACCGAGGTGCCGTTGACCAGGGCGAGCGCGTCGCGGCCGTCGAGCTCCAGCGGGGTGAGCCCGGCCCGGCGCAACGCCTCGGCGGCCGGGAGGCGTTCGCCGCCGAGGTAGGCGTGGCCGTGGCCGCGCAGCGCGCGGGCGGCGTGGGCGAGCGGGATGAGGTCGCCGCTGGCGCCGACCGAGCCGTAGGTGGGGACGGCGGGCGCGAAGGAGGTGCGCAGGGCGGCGCGGAGTGCGTCCACCACCTGGGGCGAGACCCCGGAGCGGCCCTGGCACAGGGACCACAGGCGGACGGTGAGGGCGGCGCGGACGACGGCGGGCGGGAGGTCCTGGCCCTGGCCCGCCAGCAGGTGGTTGATCGCGTTGTCGCACTGGCCGGCGTGGTCCTCGCGGCCGGGGAAGGCGACGAGCGGTCCGAAGCCGGTGGTGGCGCCGTACACCTCGCGGCCGTCGTCCATGGTCCTGGCGGTGTAGTCGCGACACTCGGCGATCCGCCGGCGGACCTCGTCGTCGAGCACGAACTCGACGGGCCTGGCGGCCCGTTCGAGGGTGCCGGGGGTGAGCCGGCCGGCGAGCGGGATCGCGGGCCGGCGGGCGGAGTCGAGGAGCATCGCTCATCCCTGCGGGTCGGTCGGGAACGGCGTGTGGGGCTCACGCCGCGGGGCCCCTGGCCTGGGCGGACTGCCGTCGCCCGCGTCCGGGATCACCCGGCTGAATCAACGACGGTGCGGCCGGGGGGAAACGGCGCCGTGGCGGTGGTGTGACGCGCGGCCGCGCGGGCGGGGCGGGACGTCCGATCCGGACCCCTATCCATGACCTGTCACATGTGAAATATTACCGACGCTTCGACCCGAACTCCCGGAAAGGCCAGCCACCTTGCGCAGACTCGCTGCGGTGGGCGCGGCGATATCCCTCGCCCTCCTCGCCGCCCCCGCGCTCGCCGCCACCACTCCCCCGACCCCGCCCCCCGGCGGGCAGCAGCAGGCCGAGCACGCCGCCGCCCCGCCGCCCGCACCCCTGGAACTCCAGCGCCAGGCCCTGCGCCGCCAGGCCCTCGAATCCGTCGCGGCCGGCGGCCCCGAAGGCCTGCGGGCCGAGGCCGACGGCACGCTCCCGCGTCAGACCAAGGTCGGCAAGCGGTACGTCGAACTGGCCCAGGAGCGCAAGGACAAGGTCTTCGTCATCCTCGCCGAGTTCGGCGACCAGGTGGACACCACCACCGAGTTCGAGGGCAAGCCCCGGTTCGGCGGTACGCCGGGGCCGCTCCACAACACCATCGGCAAGCCCGCCAAGGAGGACAACCACACCCTGTGGCGCAAGGACTTCGACCGGTCCTACTACCAGCGCCAGTTCTTCTCCACCGAGCCGGGCTCCGCATCGCTGCGGGCCTACTACCGGCTCCAGTCGTCCGGCCGCTACGACATGGACGGCACCGTCACCGACTGGGTCAAGCTCCCCTGGAACGAGGCCCGTTACGGCACGGACAACTGCTCCGAGCCCGGCCAGTGCCGTACCAACTGGGACATGATCCGGGACTCCACGGACGCCTGGTACAAGTCCGAGCGCGCGAAGGGCCGTACGCCCGAGCAGATCAAGGCGCAGCTCGCCGAGTACGACGTGTGGGACCGCTACGACGCCGACCACGACGGCAACTTCGACGAGCCCGACGGCTATCTCGACCACCTGGTGGTCGTCCACGCGGGCAAGGACCAGACCTGGGGCGGCGGCACGCAGGGCAAGGACGCCGTCTGGGCGCACCGCTGGTTCGCCTACTGGAACCAGGCCGGCAGCGCGGGCCCCGCGGGGAACAAGGCGGGCGGCACCCCGGTGGGCGACACCGGCATCTGGGCGGGCGACTACCTGACCGGCGGGGAGAACAGCGGAGCCGGCCTGTTCGCCCACGAGTTCGGGCACGACCTGGGCCTGCCGGACATGTACAGCTCGGACGGGGACAACAGCGTCAACTTCTGGTCCCTGATGTCCTCGGGCTCCTACCTGGCCAAGGGGCCGGGCACGACGGGCGAGTTCCCGGGGGACCTCGACCCGTGGAGCAAGCTGCAACTGGGCTGGCTGGAGTACACGGAGGCCGACGCGGGCCGCAGGACGCGCGCCACGCTCGGGGTCTCCGCGTACAACACGGAGGATCCGCAGGCCCTGCTGGTACACCTGCCGCCCACGGTGACCAGGACCGACCTGACCGAGCCGTACGAGGGCTCCTCCCAGTGGTGGAGCGGCACGGGCGACTTCATGGACAACACCCTCGGCCGTACGGTGGACCTCACGGCGGTGGCCCCGGGCGACGGGGCGGCCCGGCTCGACGCACGGGTCTGGTACGACATCGAGCAGGACTTCGACTACCTGACGGTGGAGGCCTCCACCGACGGCGGGACCGTCTGGACGGCGCTGCCGGGCACCGTGAACGGGACGCCCATCGCCCCCAAGGGCGTGACCGGAACCTCGGCCGGCTGGACCCGACTGTCGGTCCCGCTCGACCGGTTCGCCGGCACGGCCGTCCAACTGCGGCTGCGCGTCACCTCGGACAGCAACACCCACGGCAAGGGCGTCACCTTCGACGACATCCGGATCACGGCGGGCGAGCAGGAGCTGCTGCGCGACGGCGCGGAGCAGGGCGCGAACGGCTGGACGGCCGTCAAGTGGTCGCGCACGGAGGGCCGTACGGGCAGCGAGCAGCACCCGCAGGCGTACTTCGTGGAGAACCGGCGCTACACCGGCTACGGGGCGCAGCTCAGGACCGGCCCGTACAACTTCGGCTTCACCGGGGACAAGGTGGAGTTCTACCCGTACCAGCAGGGTGTGCTGATCTGGCTCTGGAACACGGCGTACAGCGACAACACCACCAAGGCGCACCCGGGCGGCGGGATGCTGCTGCCGGTCGACGCCCGGCCCGAGCCGCTGAGGTTCGCGGACGGGTCGCTGCTCAACGCCCGCGCCCAGACCTTCGACGCCACGTTCTCGCTGCGCAGGAGCGACCGGATCGTCCTGCACAAGGCCGGCGTCCCGCTGGTGGTGCCGGCGCGGCCGGGGGTCTCCGTCTTCGACGACCGCCACGGCTCGTACTGGAACGCCGAGCTGCCGCAGGTCGGCGTCAAGGTCCCGGACACGGGGACCCGCATCACGGTACTGAAGGAGGCCTCGGGCGGGGCCCTGACCACCGTGCAGGTGAGCCCGTCCCCCTAGACCAGTGACGGCGTCGTCCGCGCCGCCGGGTTGAGCGAGGCGAACTCCAGCGGCGCGGACGGGTCGATGGTCAGGGCGTGCGGGGCCGGCTCCACGCCGGCCCGCACGAGCAGGTCGCCGATGGCCGCGATCATCGCCCCGTTGTCGGTGCACAGGGTCATGGGCGGCACCCGCAGCTCGATGCCGGCCGAGGCGCAGCGCCGTTCCGCCAGCTCGCGCACGCGCGAGTTGGCCGCGACCCCGCCGACCACCACCAGGGTACCGACCCCGTACTCCTTGCAGGCGGCGACCGCCTTGCGGGTGAGCACGTCGGCGACCGCCTCCTGGAGCGAGGCCGCACCGTCGGCGACCGGCGGCTCCTCGCCGCGCAGCCGGTGGCTCTCGGCCCAGCGGGCGGCGGCCGTCTTGAGCCCGGAGAAGGAGAAGGAGTAGGCGTACGGGTCCTGCGTGCGCGGCCCGCCGGTCAGCGGGCGGGGGAAGGTGACGGCCTTGGGGTTCCCGTCCCGGGCGGCGCGGTCGATGGCCGGCCCGCCGGGGTAGGGCAGGCCGAGGACGCGGGCCACCTTGTCGAAGCACTCGCCGGCCGCGTCGTCCAGGGTGTCGCCGAGGTGCAGGATCGGCTCGCGCACCAGGTCGCGTACGAGCAGCAGGGAGGTGTGCCCGCCGGAGACGATCAGCACCATGCAGGGCTCGGGCAGCGGCCCGTGCTCCAGGGTGTCGGCGGCGACGTGACCGGCCAGGTGGTGGACCCCGTAGAGGGGGATGTCCAGCGAGTAGGCGAGGGTCTTGGCCCCGGCCAGTCCGACCTGGAGTGCGCCGGAGAGCCCGGGGCCGGTGGTGACGGCCACCGCGTCGAGCTGGTCCATCCGCAGCCCGGCCTGGTCGAGGGCCTGGCGGACGACCGGGTTGAAGGCGTGCAGGTGGGCGCGGGCCGCGATCTCCGGGACGACCCCGCCGAAGCGGGCGTGCTCGTCCATGCTCGACGCGACGACGTGCGCGAGGAGCTTGCCGTCCCGCACGATGCCCGCGCCGGTCTCGTCGCAGGACGACTCGATTCCGAGCACCACCGGAGATCCCACCACAGCACCCTCACCCTTATTGCGACCAATGCGCAATAAGGGTACTAGCCGCGAGGCAGGACGGTGGCCAGGACCGAGGGCAGCGGGTACCAGTCGGCCGAGGCGATGGACGCGTGGCGCCCGGCCATCAGGGCCACGCGCTCGCGCGCCTGGGCCTCGGTGGGCCGGGTGCCGTCGATGGCCGGGGCGACGTTGTGGGCGTCGGTGGCGATCAGCAGGTAGTGGTTGCGGTCGTACCAGGCGGTGTCGATCGAGCCCCCCGCGTACGCGCTCGCGTCCCCGTCGAAGACCACGAACCAGGGCCGGATCGAGGCGTCGGCGTAGCGCCCGCGCGGGTCCCCCGCCTCGGCCCGGTGCACCGCCGGGAAGGCGGCGGCCTGGCCGAGACGGCCCGAGCCGGCGAGGGAGCGCAGGTGCTCGGCGTACTCCCGGTCGGTCCACAGCTTGTCGGCGCTGTTGCCCTCCTCGACGGTGCCGGGGATCAGCTCCACGAGGAACTTGCCCGCCATGTCGGCGCGGCCGGGCCAGGCGCCGGCGCGCGCGGCGGCGTCCAGGTCGGGGTACCCGGCGGCCAGCTGCCCGGGCCGGTAGAGGGCGTCGCCGAGCTTGGAACCGAGCAGCGCGTCGAGGTCGGCGGGGCCGCGCCCGAGGTTGGCGGCGAAGCCGTCCTTGAGCTCCATCTTGAGGATGACCGGGCGGTGGCCGGGGTGGGCGTCGTGCCAGCTGCGGATGTCGGAAAGGCATCCGGCGAGGTTCTGGTTGCGGGACTTGGTGCGCAGCTGGGCGGGGGTGGTGGCGTTCTCGCAGTTGTTGTCGTTGCCGAACGGGTTGTTGTGGGAGACCCGCCAGGAGCTGCCGAAGAAGTTGGTCCACACGTCGAGTTCGAGCATGGCCGCCCCGGAGTCCAGCGCGTCCGCGAAGTAGGGGTACTTGGCCTTCTCGTAGGCGTTGTGCACGCCGACGCCGGTGGATCCCGCGTAGGAGAGCCCGTCCGCCGCCCCGGCCGGGGCCGCGCCCAGCGCGAGGGCCACCGCCGCCAGACCTGCCGTTACCGCGCTCGTCATCCGGTTCCGCAATCTCATACTTTCGGCTCCCGTCGATCCCGTTGCCCCGGTCGGGCTCAAGTCGCCTGGAGAGTAAGCCAGTTGGGTGACACACGGAAGGACGGGGGATGGCGGCCGCGCGACTGTGAGGACGAACACGTTCCGCTTCCGGAACCTGTGTCTCCGCCGACCGCGTCGATCCGGGAAGATCGAACAAGGAGTCGGATCCGACTCCGCACCAATAGCCGAAGCCATGAGCCAGTCGCCGGAACGGGAGTGCCGCATGTCCACCAAGCCCCGCGGGCGGGCCGTGCGGGCCTCCCTGTTCGCCGGCATCTGCTGCGTCCTGCTCCTCGGCGGCGCCGGCTACGTGTGGGAGCTGCGCAGCATCGCCGCCTTCCTCGACGCCGGCGATCCCGCGACGGGCAGCTACCGGCAGGACCCCGGCGCCGCCGACGGCGCGGCCTCCGCCGTCCTGGACGGACTGGCCCAGGAGGGCCTGCCCCCGGGCGACGGCGATCCCGGCGGCTCCCCGGCGCACCGGGGTACCGCGCGGTGGCAGCCCTCCGCGCCGCTGGAGGCCCGGCCCGCCCCGGCCGAGCCCGCCGTCGGCGCGCTGTTCTCCCCCGGCGAGGACGGCGACCCCGACCACCACTGCTCGGCGAGCGTGGTCCACTCCCCCGGCGGCGACCTGATCGCCACCGCCGCCCACTGTGTGCACGACGGCGGCTTCCGCACCAACCTCGCCTTCGGGCCGGGCTACCGCAACGGCTTCCTCCCGTACGGGATCTGGGTGCCGACCCGGATCGAGGTGGACCCGCGCTGGGTGGCCCACCGGGATCCCGACCACGACGTGGCCTTCCTGCGGATGCGCCGCCCCGGACACGCCGGGCAGCGGCTGGAGGATGCCGTCGGGGCCGCCGAGACCATCCGCTTCGGCGCCGCACTGCCCGCGCCCGCCCGGCTGATGGGGTACCCGAACACGGCCGAGGAGCCGCTCGACTGCCGCAACACGGCCGTCGCCGACGGGCCCGCGCAGCTGCGGCTGGACTGCGCGGACGTACCCAACGGCACGAGCGGCGGGCCGGTGCTGACGGACGACCGCACGCTGATCGGGGTCATCGGCGGCCGCGACGGCGGGGGCGACGAGTGGACCTCGTACAGCAGCCGCTTCGACACCGCCGTCCGCGACCTCTACGAGCGCGCCGCCCGCGGCGGCTAAGGGGTGTCTGACGGATGTCCGTGGGGAAGGAGCGGCGTCCGGTGCGTGCTCTCGGCGTGCCGACCGGAAGCCCGCGTACTGGCCGTACTCGGGCTTCCGGTCGGTGCGGCGAGAGCGCGTGCCGGGCGCCGCGACGCCACGGACATCCGCCAGACACCCCCTAGTCAGGCCGGCGGTCGGGTCCGGCGGCGGCTGGGTGGTTGTCCGTATCGTCGTCCATGCCGCCGAGTCTCCCCGACCCCCCGGCCGCAGGTCGGCCCCCACCCGGGGCGCCCCGAGGCACCCCGGGGGCGGACGGGCTCACAACGGGGCGCCCGAGGCGGGCCCTCACGGGCGCACGAGGTCGACGAGGGTGGCACGCCCTGATCCTCCACACGCACCTGTACCCGTCCCTGTGCGGCCGCCCGGGCCGGACCGTCTCCGAGGTCGGCGCGGCGGAGGAGCGGCGGCCCGAGCGGGGATTCGTCATGGCGTGCTGGGCATGGCCTGGGGCCTCAGGGGGACAGGGGCGCGTACCGGACTCCTGTGAGCTTCTCGGAGGCGGCCCAGAGACGTTCGCCGGACTTGTCGTCCAGGGTCCACTTCGCCCGCCAGGAGCGCACGGGTGCCCCGCGCCAGCCGAGGCGCGGGCCGAAGAACTCGTCGGGCCGGACCCCGGGCGCGGTGGCCGCGTAGAGGGTGGGCAGCGCGCCGGAGTCCGCGGGCTGGGCGATGACGGAGTTGCCGAGCGCCATCGCGCGCGACAGGAGGGTGCGGCCCTCCTGCCGCGAGGCCCCGGAGTGCAGGTTGGTGGAGGCGTAGCCGGGGTGGGCGGCGGCCGTGACGAGGCCGTGGCCCGCGGCGGCGAGCCGGCGGGACAGCTCGTGGGTGAAGAGGAGGTTGGCGGTCTTGGAGCGGCCGTACGCCACCCAGCGCCGGTAGTTCCGTTCGCTGTCGAGGTCACTGTGGTCGATGTCGCCGAGCGCGTGGAAGCCGCTGGAGACGTTGACGACGCGGGCCCCGGGGGCCGCGGCCAGCAGGAGCGGCAACAGCAGTCCGGTCAGGGCGAAGTGGCCGAGGTGGTTGACCCCGAACTGCGTCTCGAACCCGTCGGCGGTACGCCCGAACGGCAGGGCCATCACCCCGGCGTTGTTGACCAGCAGGTCCAGGGCCGGGCGGCGCTGTCCGCAGTTCTCCGCGAACTCCCGTACGGAGCCCAGGTCGGCGAGGTCCAAGGACACGAACTCCACCTCGGCGCCGGGCACTTCGGCGCGCAGCCGGACCACCGCGGCCCGGCCGCGGGCGGCGCTGCGGCAGGCCAGCAGCACGTACGCGCCGCGCCGCGCGAGCTCCCGGGCGGCGATGTAGCCGATCCCGCTGTTGGCCCCGGTGACGACCGCGGTGCGGCCGCTCTGGTCGGGTATGTGCTCGGCCTTCCAGCCCGGCATGACCACTCCTCGCTGCTCGCTGCGCCTAGGGGGGTCTGACGGATGTCCGCGGCGTCGCGACGCTCCTTCCCCACGGACACCCACCAGACGCCCCCTAGTCGGCCTGTGCGTCCTCGCCCTGCTCGCTTCCCGTCGCCGCCGACACCAGTACGTCCCCGGCCGCGACCCGGCTGTAGAGCACCGTACGCCCCGTGCGCCGGCGCAGTACCAGCCCGGCGGCCAGGAGCACCTTCAGCTGTCCGGCCACCGTGCCCAGGCTCAGCCCCGTCAGCGCCACGAGCTGGGTCGTCGACTTCGGGCTCTCCAGCAGCACCAGCACCCGCGCCCGTACGGGGCCCAGCAGCCGGACCAGCGCGGCAGGCGCCCCGGCCGCGGCCGGCTGCGCGAGCTGCCCGTCGCACGGGTAGACCAGGGCGTGGCGGTGCCGCCCGGCCCACGAGACCCACCCGTGCCGGGTCGTCACCGGTACGAAGACCAGCCCGGCCTCCCCCGACAACTCCCGCGGCGGCCGGTCCTGCAGGTTGATCCGCAGCCTGCCCCCGCCGAGCCACGCCATGCCCGGCCGCATCCCGGACAGGGCCGCGGCCCATCCGCCGCTGCTCAACTGCGCCGTGCGGACCAGGATGTCGGCCTCGGCGACCCGGCGGCGGCGCTCCCAGTCGGGGCGCACGGCCTCCTGCCACACCCACTCCAGCAGCTCCGCCGTCCGCGGCCCGAGCCCCCGGGCGCGGGCGAGGGACTCCGGGAGCGCGGAGGCCGCGCGCAGGTCCGTACGGACCACCGCGTCGGGAGTGGCGCGGATCTGCGCGACCGCCTCCTCGAAGGGCCGCCCGTCCGGCGGCGGGGTGAGGAACCCGGCGAGCCACTGCCGCCCGAGCGCCGCCCGTACGAGCGCTGCGGTGGCGGGTTCCGCCGCCAGGTGGGCGCGGTAGTGCGGGAGCCGGTCGGCGAGCCAGGCCCGCTCGGCCGGGTGCGCGGGGCTGCGCCGCTCCAGCGCCATGAGCGCGGCCGTGGTCTCGGCGAGCGCCGACACCACGAAGCGGCTGCCCGCGAGCGCGTCGCTGTCGATCCGCCACCACCCCATGCCGCGTCCCGCCCTTCCGCCCGCACGCCCTGGCGTTCCGCCCGCCCCGATGCTTCGCCTGCGCCCTGAAGTTTCGTCTGTGCGCGAAAGATTAGGCGGCCCGCGGGCTGCGCCGGAAACTCCGCGCATGCCCCGGACCTACCGCGCCCTCGCGCGCACGCCCGAATTCACGCCCTTCTTCCTGGCCGCCGCCCTGCGCGTCGGCGCTTCCACCGTCAGCGGGCTGGCCCTCGCCGTCCTCGTCTACGACCGCACCCGCAGCCCGCTGCTCGCCGCGCTCAGCATGTTCGGGCCGTCCTTCACGCAGTTGCTCGGCGCGACCGTGCTGCTGTCCGCCGCCGACCGCACGGAGCCGCGCGCGGCCCTCGGCCGGCTCGCGGTGCTCACCGCGCTCGGCACCGCCCTGACGGCCGCGCCCGGCCTGCCGCTGTGGGCGGCGTTCGCGGTGCTGCTGGCCCAGGGGCTCGCCGACTCCCTCGCCGGCGGGGTCCGGTACGGGCTGCTCACCGAGATCCTGCCGCCCGAGGACTACCTGCTGGGCCGCTCGCTGCTCGCCGTCTGCACCGGGGTGACGCAGATCGCCGGGTACGCCCTCGGCGGGGTGCTGGTCACCGCGCTCTCCCCGCGCGGCGCGCTGCTCGCGGCCGCCGGGCTCTCGCTGGCCGCGGCGCTCGCCCTGCGGCTCGGCCTGCGCCGACGCCCGCCGCGCGCGGCGGGCCGGCCGTCCGCCGCGCAGACGTGGCGTACCAACGTCACCCTGTTCTCCGACCCGTCGCGGCGCACGCTGTACCTCGCGATGTGGGTGCCCAACGGACTGATCGTCGGCTGCGAGTCGCTGTTCGTCCCCCTTGACCCCGGGCACGCGGGGCTGCTGTTCGGCTGCTCGGCCGCCGGCATGCTCGTCGGGGACACGGTCGCCGGACGCTTCCTCGCGCCGCGGTGGCGGGCCAGGCTCGCGTCACCGCTGCGGCTGCTGCTCGCCGCGCCCTACCTCGTCTTCGCCCTGCACCCCGGCCCCTTCCTCGCGGCGGCCGCCGTCGCCCTCGCCGCCGTCGGATACAGCGCCGGGCTCCTGATGCAGGAGCAACTCGTCACCCTGATCCCGGACGGTACGCAGGGCCAGGCGCTCGGACTGCACTCGGCCGGGATGCTGACGGCGCAGGGGCTCTGCGCGGCGCTCGCCGGGGCGGTCGCCCAGTACACCTCCGCCTCCGTGGCGATGACCGCGCTGGCCGCGGCCTCGATCGTGGTCACCCTGCTCCTGGAGCGGGGACTACGGGCCAGTAGGCTGCGGGTCCGCTCCCTTCCTTCCCCGAGTGCTTCGGCGGATCCGTCCCCGAGCCGCTCTCCGAACCCTTCCCCGAGGTAGCCCGCAGTGAGCTCCGCACCACCCTCCCCACCCGTCACGGTCGTCGGCCTCGGCGCCGACGGCTGGGCCGGGCTCACCTCCGCCGCGCGGGCCGCGCTGGTCGGCGCGGAGGTCCTCATCGGCGGCCCCCGGCAGCTGGACCTGCTGCCGCTCGGGGAGTGCGCCGGTGAGCGGGTGGCGTGGCCGAGCCCGCTGCGGCCGGCCGTGCCGAAGCTGGCCGCGGAGCACGCGGGCCGCCGGATCGCGGTGCTGGCCAGCGGCGACCCGATGTTCTACGGGATCGGCCGCGCCCTGTCCGAGGAGCTCGGGCCGGAGCGGCTGCGGGTGCTGCCGCACCCCTCGTCCGTGTCGTACGCGTGCGCCCGCCTGGGCTGGCCCGTGGAGGACACCGAGGTGGTCACCGTGGTCGGCCGCCCGGTGGCCCGGCTCGCGGCCGCGCTGTACGAGGGCCGGCGGGTGCTGGTGCTGAGCGCCGGAGCGGCGACCCCGAACGAGATCGCCGCTCTGCTTCGAGAGCGGGGCTTCGGCCCCAGCAGGATGCGGGTGCTGGAACAGCTCGGCTCCGAGCGCGAGGACTCGTACGAGGGCCACGCGGACAGCTGGAACCACGCGCCCGGCGACCCCCTGAACGTGGTGGCCGTGGAGTGCCGCCGGGACCCCGCCGCCGGGGTGCCGCGGCTCGGCGCCGCCCCGGGGCTGCCCGACACCGCGTACGAGCACGACGGCCAGCTCACCAAGCGCCACGTCCGCGCCGCGACCCTGTGCGCCCTGGCCCCCGCCCCCGGCGAGCTGCTGTGGGACATCGGCGGCGGCTCCGGCTCCATCGGCATCGAGTGGATGCGGACGCACCCCTCCTGCCGGGCCGTCTCGGTGGAACGCAACCCCGAGCGGGCCGCGCGGATCTCCCGTAACGCGGCGGCGCTCGGCGTCCCCGGCCTGCGCGTGGTCACCGGCCCCGCGCCCGGGGCCCTCGCCGGACTGCCCGCGCCCGACGCGGTGTTCATCGGCGGCGGGCTGACCGCTCCGGGCCTGCTCGACGCCGTCTGGGCGGCGCTGCCCGCCGGCGGCCGGCTCGTGGTCAACACCGTCACCCTGGAGTCGGAGGCGGTCCTCACCGACCGCTACCGGCGCCACGGCGGCGAACTGGTGAAACTGGCCGTCGCGCACGCCGTCGCGGTCGGCGGTTTCACGGGCTGGCGGCAGGCGATGCCCGTCACCCAGTGGTCGGTCACCAAGCCCCACCCCAGCGAAGACGAAATGGATCAGACGATATGACCGTGTACTTCATCGGTGCGGGCCCCGGCGCCTCCGACCTGATCACGGTGCGCGGTGCGCGGACCCTCGCCGCGGCGCCGGTCTGCCTGTACGCGGGCAGTCTCGTACCGCGCGAGCTGCTGGCCGAGTGCCCGCCGGACGCCCGCCTGGTCGACACCTCGCAGCTGAACCTCGACGAGATCATCGCCGAGTGCGTACGGGCGCACGCGGCCGGCCAGGACGTGGCGCGGCTCCACTCCGGCGACCCCTCGATCTTCAGCGCCGTCGCGGAGCAGATGCGGCGCCTCGACGCGGCCGCCATCCCCTACGAGGTCGTCCCGGGCGTCCCGGCCTTCGCCGCGGCGGCGGCCGCGCTGAAGCGGGAGCTGACCGTCCCCACCGTCGGCCAGACCGTCATCCTGACCCGGATCGCCCAGCAGGCGACCCCGATGCCGCCCGGCGAGGACCTGGCCACGCTGGGCCGCAGCGGCGCCCTGCTGGTGCTGCACCTGGCCACCCGCTACGTCGACCGGGTCGTGGACGAGCTGCTGCCGCACTACGGGGCCGAGTGCCCGGTCGCGGTGGTCGCGATGGCCAGCCGCCCCGACGAGCTGATCCTGCGCGGCACGCTGGCCGACATCGCCGCCCAGGTGAAGGAGGCGGGGCTGGTCCGCACCGCCGTCATCGTGGTGGGCCGCACCCTGGGCGCCGAGCAGTTCCGCGACAGCCACCTGTACTCGCCCGAGCGCGACCGGCATGTCTGCTGACCCCGACCGCCCGCACGTCCTGATCCTGGGCGGCACCACGGAGGCCCGCCGCCTCGCGGAGGCCCTGGCACCGGGCCCGTACCGCGTGACGACCTCGCTGGCCGGGCGGGTCGCCTCGCCCGTGCTGCCCCCCGGCGAGATCCGGATCGGCGGTTTCGGCGGCGCCGAGGGCCTGGCCGCCTGGATCACCGGCCACCGGGTCACGCACCTGATCGACGCCACCCATCCCTTCGCGGAGCGGATGAGCTTCAACGCGGCCGGGGCGGCGGCGCTCACCGGGGTGCCGCTGCTGGCGCTGCGCCGCCCCGGCTGGGTCCCGGAGCCGGGCGACGACTGGACCTTCGCGGATTCGCTGGCCGAGGCGGCCGCCCTGCTGCCGGGGCTCGGGAGCAGGGTGTTCCTGTCCACCGGCCGGATGGGTCTGCACACTTTCGCGCACCTCACGGACACGTGGTTCCTGGTGCGTTCGGTGGACCGGCCGGACGCCCCGGTGCCGCCGCGCCTGGAGGTCGTGCTGGCGCGCGGCCCGTTCACGCTGGCCGACGAGCGCGAACTGCTCGCCCGCCACCGGATCGACGTACTCGTGACCAAGGACAGCGGCGGATCGGCCACGGCCCCCAAGCTGACCGCGGCCCGGGAGGCGGGCGCAGCGGTCCTCGTCGTCCGCCGCCCGCCGGTACCGGGGGGTGTCCAGGAGGTGGACTGCGTTCAGTGTTCCCAGCACTGGCTACAGGGCTCTAGGCTGCACTAATGCGCATACGTCTCTCGCTCGTCCTCGTCCTCGTCGCCGCCGCGCTCGTCACCGGGTGCGGAGAGAAGGCGTCGCCGAGCGGTTGGCAGCCCGACGACGCGCTGCAACGGGCCGACGAGGCCCTGGAGAAGGACGACGTGGCCCCCACCGTGAAGGTGCGTGGCACCGGCTTCCTCGCCGGCGGCCTGGACAAGACGCTGGAAACGGCCGGTGAGAGCCCGTTCCGGTTCGACATCACCTGTGACAGCGAGGAGAGCTCGCAGGTGAAGCTGACGATCTCCCGCGAGGGCGATCCGCGCTCGCGCTCGGTCGACGTGTCCTGTGCGGGCGAGGTCACCCGCCTGAACGTTCCGGCGGGCGAGCCGCTCGTGGTGCACGTCGAGCCGGCCGCCAAGGAGGGCTCGGCCCCGGCGGGTGTGATCGCCTGGCAGTTGGGGACCATCGCCCCCAAGGGCGTCAAGGGCTGCGCGGACGACGTGAAGGGCTGCTGAGCGGCTACTGAAGGGCTGCTGAGGGCTCACAGGACGGCGAAGGCCCCGGGGCAGTGCCCCGGGGCCTTCGCCGTGCCGGTGGCGCCGTCGGCGCCGTCGGCGCCTGTGCGCGCCCTTCAGTGCCGTCAGCGCCGCAGGTGCCCGTCAGCGACCGTCGGTGCCGTCAGCGCCGCAGACGCCTCTCGGTGCCCGTCGGTGCCTGTGCGCCCGTCGGTGCCTCAGCGCGTCCGTCAGGGGTGGCGGCGGCCCGTCAGCGCCCCAGGCGTCCGTCAGCGCCGCAGGTGCCGTCGGTCCCGTCAGCGCGTCCGTCACGGGTAGCGGCGCGGCGTCCAGGTGATCCTCGACCCGTCGGCGCGCTCCGTGATCCGGGTCTGCGAGGACCCGATCAGCAGGATCGTCCGCATGTCCACCTCGGACGGCTCCAGTTCGGCGAGCGTGACGACGCGGACCGACTGCGCCGGGCCGCCCACGTCCCGCGCGACGACCACCGGGGTCTGCGGGGAGCGCAGCTCCAGCAGCAGTTCGCGGGCCTGCGCCACCTGCCAAGTGCGGCTGCGCGATCCCGGGTTGTACAGGGCCAGCACCAGGTCGGCCGAGGCGGCCGCGCGCAGCCGCTCCGCGATGACCTCCCAGGGCTTGAGCCGGTCGGAGAGCGAGATGGTGGCGTAGTCGTGGCCGAGCGGGGCACCGGCCGCGGCGGCCGCCGCGTTGGCGGCGGTCACCCCGGGCAGAACGCGTACCGGGACGTCCTGGTACTCCGCCTGGGCGGACACCTCAAGGACCGCCGTGGCCATGGCGAAGACCCCGGGGTCGCCGCCGGAGACCACGGCCACCCGCTTCCCGCGCCGGGCGAGGTCGAGCGCGAACTCGGCGCGCTCCGACTCCACCTTGTTGTCGGAGCCGTGCCGGATCTGGCCCGGCTTCACCGGGACCCGGTCCAGGTACGTCGTGTACCCGACCAGCACCTCGGCATCGGCCAGCACCCGCCGGGTCTGCGGCGTGAGCCAGAGCGGCCCGGCCGGGCCGGTGCCGACGACCGCGACCTCGCCGGGCCCGGACGGCACGCTGCCCGGGTTGCCGATCCGGCTGGGCACGACGGCCACGGCGAAGTAGGGCACGCTGTCGGGGTCGACGTCCGCGAGGGAGCCGGTGCGCTCCCCGGCCATGGTGGCGCGCTCGACGTAGCGGGCCTCGGCGAGCCGGCCGCTGCTCTCCATCGCCCGCCGCACGGCGGGGAAGGTGCGGCCGAGCTTCATCACGACCGCCGAGTCGGTGGCGGCGAGGCGCGCGGCGAGCTCCTCCTCGGGCAGGGTGCCGGGCAGGATCGTCAGCACCTCCTCGCCCTCCACGAGCGGGGTGCCGAGCCGGGCGGCGGCGGCGCTCACCGAGGTCACCCCCGGGATCACCTCGGCCTCGTAACGGTCCGCGAGCCGCTTGTGCATGTGCATGTACGAGCCGTAGAAGAGCGGGTCGCCCTCCGCGAGCACGGCGACGGTCCGGCCGGCGTCCAGGTGTGCGGCGAGCCGGGCGGCGGAGGCCTCGTAGAACTCCTCCATCGCGCCCTGGTAGCCGCCCGGGTGGTCGGTGGTCTCGGTGGTGACCGGGTAGACCAGCGGCTCCTCGATGTGGTCCGCGCGCAGGTGCTTCGCGGCGATGGAGCGGGCGATCGAGCGGCCGTGGCGGGCGCTGTGGTACGCGATGACGTCCGCCTCCGCGATCACCTCGACGGCACGCAGCGTCATCAGGGACGGGTCGCCGGGGCCGAGCCCCACTCCGTACAGGCGTCCGGCGCTCATTCGGCCACGCTCGCGATGGCGTTGACGGCCGCGGCGGCCATGGCGCTGCCGCCGCGCCGGCCCCGGACGATCAAGTGGTCGAGCCCCGAGGGGTGTTCGGCCAGGGCGTCCTTGGACTCGGCGGCGCCGATGAAGCCGACCGGGACGCCGATGACGGCGGCGGGGCGCGGGGCGCCCTCCTCGATCATCTCCAGCAGCCGGAACAGCGCGGTCGGCGCGTTCCCGACGGCGATCACCGAACCCTCCAACAGGCCGCGGTCCCGCCAGACTTCCAGGGCCGCGGCGCTGCGCGTGGTGCCCATCTTCGCGGCGAGCTCCGGCACGGCCGGGTCGGACAGGGTGCAGATCACCTCGTTGTCGGCGGGCAGCCGCTTGCGGGTGACGCCGCTGGCGACCATCTGCACGTCGCACAGGATCGGCGCACCCGCCTCCAGTGCGGCCCGTGCGCGCAGCACGACGTCGGGGGTGTAACCGAGGTCCCGGGTCAGGTCGGTCATCCCGCAGGCGTGAATCATGCGCACCGCGACCTGGGCGACCGAGGCGGGCAGCCCGGAGAGGTCCGCCTCGGCGCGGATCGTGGCAAAGGACTGGCGGTAGATCGCGGCGCCGTCCTTCTCGTACTCGAACACGGTGTACTCGCTCATTTCTTCACTGCGTCTTCGGACACTCGGGGTTGGCTGCGCGCGTCGGCCAGGGCCGCGGCGAGTTCGTTCTGCGGCACCGGGCGCCCGTCGAGCAGGTACCCGTCCGGGGTGGCTACGAGATCGGCCCACGCGGTGCCGCGCGGATGCCCGCACCGGCGCTCGCACCCGGACCAGTGCACGGGCAGGGGTCCGCGCGCCCGTTCCGCGACGGCTCGCGCGTCGGCGCGTACGTCGGCGAGGGACTTGGCGCAGCCGGGCCTGCCGGTGCAGGCGGTGACGGACTCCCAGGGGCTGTCGGGCGAGGTGACCAGCCCGGCGGCGCGGGCGGCGGCGCCCGCGCCGGCATCGACGTCGATATCGGCACCGGCGGTGACGAGGATGCTGCGCCACGGCGTGATCCGCAGGTCGCCGGGCAGCTCGCGCCACTGGCCGGTGGCGAGCCGGCCGAGCGGGATCAGTACGCAGAGCGCGTCCGCGTGCACCCCGGGAGCGGGCGGGTCCGCGTACGGGCGGGGCGCGTCGGGCACGTGCCGGGCGCGGATGCCGCGCTCCTCCAGGCGGGCGGCGAACTCACGGGCGTCCAGGGCGTGTTCGGCGGGGAGTTCGGCGATCCGCCAAGCCCGGGTACCGGCGCCGGCCGCGGCGTCGAGGAAGTGCAGGGCCGCTTCGAGTCCGGCCGCCGCGGCGTCGGCGGCGGCCACCTCCACCGCGTCGGGCGCCGCGCCGAGCCGGACCAGGACCCGGCCGCCGGGCTGCGCGAGCAGGGCCACGTCGGGGTCGAGGGCGGCCACGTCCCCGCGCCCGTCGTCGACGGCGAACAGGAACCGGCCCGACAGGGCCGCCGCCTTGGGGTCCGCGCAGAGCGCCGCGTCCAGCGCGCGTACGGGAGCGGGGTCCGCCAGCGGGGTGGCGACGATGTTCCGGATCCGCTCGTGCGAGGGCGCGGGCAGCAGTCCGGCCGTGCCGAGCAGTTCGGCCAGCCCGGCGGCGCAGCCGTCGGTGAGGCCGCGCAACTGCACGTTGCCGCGCGAGGTGAGCTCCAGGTGCCCGTCCCCGAACCGGTCGGCCGCGTCCGCCAGCACGGCGGCCTGCGCGGCGCTGAGCAGCCCGCCGGGAATCCGTACCCGCGCGAGGAACCCGTCGTCCGCCGCGTGCAGGCGCAATGCGCCGGGGCAGGCGTCGCCGCGGTCCCGTATGACGGGTTCGTCCCGCGATGCGGCGGAGGGGGGCTGGGGCATGGCGGCGAGCATACCCACGATTCTCCGCCGGGCCCCTGTGTCGATCACCACCCCGAACCGGCCACGACCGGTCCCGCCGGTGTTTGCGGCGCGGGCTCCGGGGCAGAGGCCGGGACAAAGCCCCGGCGAGGGCGCCGCGGCCGGGCACCCCCGCTCCCGGCCAGGGCAAAGGCCCCCTAGGATGACCACCGGCGGCGCCGTACGGCCCGTCAATCGCCGA
The DNA here is from genome assembly GCF_055604165.1 of Streptomyces sp. NPDC037242. Taxonomy (NCBI): domain Bacteria; kingdom Bacillati; phylum Actinomycetota; class Actinomycetes; order Kitasatosporales; family Streptomycetaceae; genus Streptomyces; species Streptomyces sp. NPDC037242. The sequence goes on along the minus strand of NZ_JBVJUY010000001.1, from coordinate 238,675 downwards.
GGACGGCGACATGGGAGGAAGCCCGGTGCGAGTCCGGCGCGGTCCCGCCACTGTGAACCCCGCGGAGCGATCCGGGGGGTGAGTCAGGAACTCCCGCTGTCCTCACTGCCCGGGGCGCGGAAACCCCGAGGAAGGCCTGCCGCCGCATGATCCTGCTGCTGTCGACGTCCGACACCGATCTGCTCAGCGCCCGCGCGGCGAACACGGCGGACGGCCCCGTCCCGTACCGGTTCGCGAACCCCTCCCGCCTTCCCCTCGAAGACCTCCCCGGCCTCCTCGACGGAGCCGACCTGGTCGTCGTACGCCTCCTCGGCGGCCTGCGCGCCTGGCAGGACGGCCTCGACCTCCTGCTGGCCCCCGGCCAGACCCGCCCGGTGGTGGTACTGACCGGTGAACAGGCCCCCGACGCCCAGCTGATGGAGGCCTCGACGGTCCCGATCGGCATCGCGGCCGAGGCCCACGGCTACCTCGCGCACGGCGGCCCGGGCAACCTGGACCAGCTGGCCCGCTTCCTGTCCGACACCGTCCTGCTGACCGGCCACGGCTTCGAGCCGCCCGCCGCCGCCCCCACCTGGGGTCCGCTGGAGCGCACCGCGCGGAGCACCGCGGGGCCGCGGATCGCGGTGCTCTACTACCGCGCCCACCAGATGAGCGGCAACACCGCCTTCGTCCACGCGCTGTGCGAGGCCGTCGAGGCCCACGACGCGCAGGCCGTCCCGCTGTACGTGTCCTCCCTGCGGACCCCCGAGCCGGAGCTGCTGGCCGCGCTCGAAGGCGTCGACGCGGTCGTCACCACCGTCCTCGCGGCCGGCGGCACCCGCCCCGCGACCGCCTCGGCGGGCGGCGACGACGAGTCCTGGGACGCGGGCGCGCTCGCCTCGCTCGGCGTCCCGATCCTCCAGGCCCTGTGCCTGACGGGCTCGCGCAGCAACTGGGAGGAGAACGACGAGGGCCTCTCCCCCCTCGACGCCGCCACCCAGGTCGCCGTGCCCGAGTTCGACGGCCGTCTGATCACCGTCCCGTTCTCCTTCAAGGAGTTCGACGCGGACGGTCTGCCCGCCTACGTCGCCGACCCCGAGCGGGCGGCCCGGGTCGCGGGCATCGCCGTACGCCACGCCCGGCTGCGGCACATCGAGCGCCGCGACAAGAAGGTCGCGCTGGTCCTCTCCGCGTACCCCACCAAGCACTCCCGCATCGGCAACGCGGTGGGCCTCGACACCCCCGCCAGCGCCGTGGAGCTGCTGCGCACCCTGATCGCCGGCGGCTACGACTTCGGGCCCGTCGAGGACGTCCCCGGCCTGGTGTCGGGTGACGGCGACGAGCTGATCCGCGCCCTGATCGAGGCCGGCGGCCACGACCAGGACTGGCTCACCGAGGAGCAGTTGGCCCGCAACCCCGTCCGCATCCCGGCCGCCGACTACCGGCGCTGGTTCGCCCAGCTGCCGGCGGAGCTGCGCGAGAGCGTGGAGCAGCACTGGGGCGATGCCCCGGGCAACATGTTCGTGGACCGCTCGGCCAATCCCGAGGGCGACATCGTCCTCGCGGCGCTGCGCCGCGGGAACCTGCTCATCCTGATCCAGCCGCCGCGCGGCTTCGGCGAGAACCCGATCGCGATCTACCACGACCCGGACCTGCCGCCCTCGCACCACTACCTGGCCGCGTACCGCTGGATCCAGGCGCGTGCCGAGGACGGCGGCTTCGGCGCCGACGCGATGATCCACCTGGGCAAGCACGGCAACCTGGAGTGGCTGCCGGGCAAGAACGCGGGCCTGTCCGCGGCCTGCGCCCCCGACGCCGCGCTCGGCGACCTGCCCCTGATCTACCCCTTCCTCGTCAACGACCCGGGCGAGGGCACCCAGGCCAAGCGCCGCGTGCACGCCACCCTGGTCGACCACCTCGTCCCGCCGATGGCGCGCGCGGAGTCGTACGGCGACATCGCGCGCCTGGAGCAGCACCTGGACGAGTACGCCCAGATCTCGGCGATGGACCCGTCGAAGCTGCCGGCCATCCGCGCCCAGATCTGGACCCTGATCCAGGCCGCGAAGCTCGACCACGACCTGGGGCTGGAGGCGCGCCCGGACGACGACGGCTTCGACGACTTCCTGCTGCACGTCGACGGCTGGCTGTGCGAGGTCAAGGACGCCCAGATCCGCGACGGCCTGCACGTCCTGGGCGGCGCTCCGACCGGCCCGGCCCGGGTCAACCTGGTCCTGTCCATCCTGCGCGCCCGCCAGATCTGGGGCGGTACGACGGCCCTCCCGGGCCTGCGCGAGGCGCTGGGCCTCGACGAGTCCGCGGCCACCCGTACGACGGCCGACGAGGCGGAGGAGACGGCCCGCGCGCTCGTCCAGGCGATGGAGGACGCGCACTGGTCCCCCGAGGCGGTCGCCGCGGTGGCGGCCGGCCACTCGGCGGACGTCGCGGCGGTGCTGGACTTCGCGGCCCGCGAGGTCGTCCCGCGTCTGGCGGGCACGACCGACGAGATCGCCCACGTCGTCAGCGCCCTGGACGGCTCCTTCGTCCCGGCCGGTCCCTCGGGCTCCCCGCTGCGCGGCCTGGTGAACGTCCTGCCGACCGGCCGCAACTTCTACTCGGTGGACCCGAAGGCCGTTCCCTCCCGCCTCGCGTGGGAGACCGGCCAGGCCCTGGCGGACTCCCTGCTGACCCGCTACCGCACGGACAACGGCGAATGGCCGTCCTCCGTCGGGCTGTCCCTGTGGGGCACGAGCGCGATGCGCACCTCGGGCGACGACGTGGCGGAGGCGCTGGCCCTGCTCGGCATCCGCCCGGTCTGGGACGAGGCCTCGCGCCGGGTGACCGGCCTGGAGGCGATCCCGCTCGCCGAACTCGGCCGCCCCCGCATCGACGTGACCCTGCGCATCTCGGGCTTCTTCCGCGACGCGTTCCCGCACGTGATCGGCCTGTTGGACGACGCGGTCCGGCTGGCGGCGTCCCTGGACGAGCCGGCCGCGGACAACTTCATCCGGGCCCACGCCCAGGCGGACCTGGCCGAGCACGGTGACGAGCGGCGCGCGACCACCCGTATCTTCGGCTCGCGCCCCGGCACGTACGGCGCCGGCATCCTCCAGCTGATCGACTCCCGCGACTGGCGTACGGACGCCGACCTCGCGGAGGTCTACACGGTGTGGGGCGGGTACGCGTACGGCCGCGGCCTGGAGGGCCGGCCGGCCCGCGCCGAGATGGAGACCGCCTACAAGCGGATCACGGTGGCGGCGAAGAACACGGACACCCGTGAGCACGACATCGCGGACTCGGACGACTACTTCCAGTACCACGGCGGCATGGTGGCCACCGTCCGCGCGCTGCGGGGCACGGCCCCCGAGGCGTACATCGGCGACTCCACCCGCCCCGAGACCGTCAAGACCCGCACCCTGGTCGAGGAGACCAGCCGCGTCTTCCGCGCCCGCGTCGTGAACCCGAAGTGGATCGAGGCGATGCGCCGCCACGGGTACAAGGGTGCCTTCGAGCTGGCGGCGACCGTGGACTACCTCTTCGGCTACGACGCGACGACGGGTGTGGTCGCGGACTGGATGTACGACAAGCTGACCGAGACCTACGTCCTGGACCCGGAGAACCGCGCCTTCCTGGAGGAGGCCAACCCCTGGGCCCTGCACGGCATCGCGGAGCGCCTGCTGGAGGCGGAGTCGCGCGGGATGTGGGAGAAGCCGGACCCGCAGGTCCTGGAGGCCCTGCGCCAGGTGTACCTGGACACGGAGGGCAACCTGGAGGGCGAAACCGACTGATCCGTCCAGACTTGACCGCATGTGCCACTACTGCGGTTGCCGCGAGATCCCACTGGTCAAGGAGTTCATCGCCGAGCACGAGGCGGTGACGAACGCGGCGGGTGACGCGCTGCGCGCCCTGGACGCGGGTGACCTGCCCAGGGCGCGCGCCCTGGTGTCGGACATGACGGCCGTCCTCCTCTCCCACTGGAAGGGTGAGGAGGACGGCCTGTTCGACGTGATGAAGCAGGACTCCGAGTACGCCGGATACATCGCCGACCTCGTCGAGGAGCACCGCGAGCTGGCGGCGTTCCTCGCCGGTGCGGACCTTGCGGACCCGGCGGACGCCACCGCGCTGCGCAAGGCGGTCGACGAGCTCCACCACCACATCGCCAAGGAGGAGGACGGCCTCTTCCCGGCCTCCCTCACCGCGCTCACGGGCGACGAGTGGGACACCTCCATCGCGGCCTGGCGCGCGGCCCACCCCGGGCGCGATCTGCGCCCGGCGGGATGACCGTCCCGCCGGGGCTCCCACCTGGGAGGTCCTGCCGTAGCCAACTCCCGTACGCCTGACTATTGTTGCGGACGTCGACACGAGTGGATCTTCTGAACGGGGCGGGCGATGCGGGGGCAGCCGGAGGACGACGGCGAGTCGGCGGTCGAATGGCTCAAGCTGGTGCTCGCGGTGGTCACCCTCGCGGCCCTCACCGTCATCTACTTCCTGCTGCCGCCGCCGGAGAGGTCCGGTGCGGGCGTCGACTTCGTCAGGGCCTGCCTCCCCAACGTCATCACCGCGCTCGTGGTGTTCCCCGTGCTGTTCGTCGTGCTCCGCCCGATCCGCCGGCGCGACGAGGACCGCCTGACCCGGGTCATCCAGAACGGCATCGGAGCCACCGAGGCGGGCATCAAATTCCCGGACGATGTGAGCGGGACCGTCGATTTCATTCGCGAGATCGTCTCCAAGGAACCGTCGCAGCGGGTGGTGGACATCGAGATACTCGCCTTCACCGGCGGTACGTTCACCACCGCCCTGCTCAGGGACCTCGTACAGCAGAACCCGAACCGGCTGAACATCACGATGCGGTCGATCGACTTCTCGCTGGCCGACGGATCGCAGTTCCCGGCCCACTGGGAGCGGGAGGAGGCCGAGACGGTGGAGCGGCTCAAGGCGCTGTGCCGGGGAAAGTCGGGGCTGCAGATCTGGCACTATCCTTCCTTTCCCTTTCTGCTGGGTCTCGCGATAGGACGGTCCCACCTCCTCGTGACCTTCCCCTCCTGGGACCTGCGAACGGGGCGGCTGGCCGACAAATCGCTTGAATACCGCTACTACGGCCGGAGCTCGCGCACGGAGCACCTCTTCGAGCTCTTCGAGAACTGGAGCCGGCAGCCGGGCCAGGTCCTCGTGCACGAAGAACCCCAGGCGTAGTGCCGCGCGACGCAATGGTGATCTCGGTCGACGCCGGCAAGACGAAATTCCTCGTCGGCGCATTCACCGGGGCACTGGAGGAAGTCGAGCGGCGGCGCATCGCGGTGACCACGGCCGCCGAGACCGTGGCCGCCCTGGAATCCCATCTCGCCGCTCTCTTCGAACGGCATGCCGTGGCCGGTATCGGCCTTTCCGTTTTCGGCCCGCTGGAAACGGATCCGGGCCGCGCGGAATTCGGTGCGATCGTCGGGAGTTCCGAACCGCAGTGGTCCGGCGTGAACCTGCCGGCGCTCCTGTCCCGGAGATTCCGGGTGCCGGTGTACTTCGACTTCGACGTCGCTGCCGCCGTATCGGCGGAAGCGCGTCATCAGACGCCCGAGTCCGACGGATTCGTCTACCTCTCGATCGGAACCGGGATCGGCGGGGCCTTTTGCCCTCCCACCGGAGCCGCCGCCCCCGCTCCCGGCGTCCGGACCGATCCCCCGCAGCTCGGTCACATGCAGCTGGCACGGGAATCCGACGATCCATATCCAGGCAGCTGCCGATTTCACGGAAGTTGTTTCCAGGGGCTTGCCTCCGGGCAGGCAATTTTCGGCCGCTGGCAGGTACCGGCGGACGAGCTTCCCGCTCATCACCGGGCGTGGGACCTCCAGGCGAGATATATTGCGCGGGCCTGCACAAACCTTGTATACTCCTCCCCGTTCACCACGGTTCGCGTCGGATCAGGTATCTCGCAAGTACCCGGACTGATCGCCCGATCGAATGATTACCTCCGCAGATTCATGAACGGTTTCCCGGAAACCCTGTGCAGGGAAACATTCGGAAGTGATGTCATCCAGCGCGCGGTGACCGCTCCCGATTCCTCACTCATCGGTGCTGCAATCCAGGTCACCGAAGGGAGCGGATTGAAATTCGCTCCCCCTCGGTGATCGGTGACGTACGGGACATGTCCAGGAATTGCAAAGGCTGTGACGAGAAAATGAACACCATGCGGAACCTGCTCGACGCCGAGATCCCCCTCGTCGCCGTGAGCTTCGGGGACGAGGACTCCGAGCGGCTCGCGCAGGAGGCTCAGGCCGCCGGCGTCGATGTGGCGGAACTGCGCGTCGACAGGTTCTCGCGGACGGACCCGGGCCACGTCCTGGAGCAGGTGCGCGCCTTCAAGTCCATGCCGATCCTGGCCACCCTGCGCTCCCGGCACGAAGGCGGCGAGTGGGACGGCAGCGAAGAGGAGCGCCTGGAACTCTTCCGCGCCGTCGCCCCCGAGGTCGAGGCCGTGGACATCGAGCTGTCGTCCCGCGGAATTCTGCCGGACGTCATTGCCTCCGCCCACGAGAACGACGCCCTCGCGATCGTCTCGTACCACAACTTCGAGTTCACCCCGGAAACCGAGGAACTCGAAACCGTCATCGCCGAGGCGAAGAACGCCGGCGCCGACGTCGTCAAGGTGTCCACGATGGTGGCCTCCGAGAGCGATGTGAAGCGCCTTGCTTCGCTGCTGCTGAAGGCGGGCGCCGACACCCGGCTGATCGTCATCGCGATGGGCCCGGTCGGCGCCGTCTCCCGGGTCTTCTTCCCCGCCCTCGGCTCCCCGATCACCTACTCCTTCATCGGGACCAGTTCCGCCCCGGGCCAGCTCGACTTCTCCGAGACCTTCCGGCTGCTGCGCACCTTCTACCCCGCTTTCGACGAGCGGAAGACCGCCCTGTCGTAGGCGCTGAAATGTAGGCATCGACCATGGGAGCTGTCGTTATCCGTCCACTGACGATCAGTTCGCTCACGCTCGGCGAAGCCCCTTTCCGGGAGCGGATCCGGGCGGCCGCCTCGGCGGGTTTCAAGGCCGTCGGACTCAGTGTCGAGGCCTACCGCGAAGCCCGCCGCAGCGGACTCGGCGACGATGCCATGCACGCGGTTCTCGCCGAACACGGGATCGCGCTCGGCGAGGTGGAATTCCTCAGCGACTGGGCACCCGGCACCGGTGCGGACATACCCTCGGCGAAGGAGCGGACCGCCTTCCACATCGCCCGGACCTTCGGCGCCGACCACATCAACGTCGGCCTGTTCGAGCCGACGCCCATGGAAGTCATGGCCGACGGCTTCACGGCACTGTGCGAGCGGGCCGGCGCCCTGCGGATCGCCCTGGAGTACATGCCGTTCGGCTCGGTCCCCGACCTGCCCACCGCCTGGGAGCTGGTACGCCGGTCCGGCCGGCCCAACGCCGGTCTCGTGCTGGACGTATGGCACTGGGTGCGCGGTGCGACCCGCGCCGAAGACCTCGCCCCCGTGCCGCCCGGGCGGATCTTCACGGTCCAGCTGTGCGACGTGGGTCCCGATCCGCTGGCCGACATGCGCCAGGAGTCCCTCCACCTCCGGCTGGTTCCGGGCAGCCGCACCCGGGCCGCGCAGGACCTGCTGGCGCTCCTGGCCCGGCACGGCGTCAGGACCGGGATCTCGGCCGAGGTGATGTCCGACGCCCTGCTGGCCCAGGGCACCGAGGCGACGGCCCGCGCCGTGTTCGCCGGAACCCGCGCGGTGCTGTCCGGCCGCTCCTGAGCACGCGCGCTCCTTCGCGCCGCGCTACACGTGCCGGACGACCCGATAGATCGTCTGAGAAGCGGGTGCCGGGTGCGGGGCCTTGTTCCAGCCGATCTCCTCGGCGCGCTTCTCGATCGCCTCGTGTGCGGCGTGAGCTGCGGCTTCGTCCTCGAAGAAGGCGACAGACAGTCCGTTGCCAGTGACGGGATCGACAAGGTGATACGCGCCATGGACGCCGGGTACGGCGGCTGAAGCATCCAGCACCCAGTCACGGTCATCAGTCGGCATCGGTTCCCACACGGCCACCCTCGCGATCATCACTGCCTCCGTCTCGCTGGTCTGAGCCTCCAGGATGAAGCAACCTTCGTGAGAGCGCTCGATCGCGACATACTTCTTGGCTCCGGGCCGAGCAGGTTCACCGATCACGCGCCGATCATGCCATCAGGCCCCTGAACAGGCAGATTGCCCGACAGCCCTTAGCCCCCGTCGGGCCTGCACGTAGCAGAACGCTGCCTGCATCACCTGAAGCGGTGAACTCCCCCATATCCCGGGGCCACCGGGGGTAGTGGCCATGCTGATCTCAGCGAGACAGACGGACGAAAGGCCGACCCCGCCGTGACGCAGCCGTTCCAACTGCCGGATTTCTACGTGCCCTATCCGGCGCGACTCAACCCCCACCTGGAAGACGCACGCACCCACACCAAGCGGTGGGCGCGCGACTTCGGGATGCTGGAAGGTTCCGGCGTCTGGGAGGAGAGCGACCTCGACTCGCACGACTACGCCCTGCTCTGCTCGTACACCCACCCCGACTGCGACAGCCGGGTGCTGTCCCTGGTCACCGACTGGTACGTGTGGGTGTTCTTCTTCGACGACCACTTCCTGGAGACGTACAAGCGCTCCCAGGACCGCCGGGGCGCCAAGGCGTACCTCGACAGGCTCGCCGCGTTCATGCCGATGGACCTGGCGGACGGCTTCCCCGAGGCCACCAACCCCGTCGAGGCCGGGCTCGCCGACCTGTGGGCGCGGACCGTGCCGGCCATGTCGACCGCTTGGCGGGAACGATTCTCCGAGTCCACGAAGAACCTCCTCAACGAGTCGATGTGGGAGCTCGCCAACATCGACATCGGGCGGGTGGCCAACCCCCTGGAGTACATCGAGATGCGCCGCAAGGTGGGCGGCGCCCCCTGGTCCGCCGGCCTCATCGAGTACGCGTCCGCCGAGGTCCCGGCGCGCGTCGCGCACTCGCGCGCGCTCGGCGTGCTGCGCGACGCCTTCTCCGACGCCGTGCACATCAGGAACGACATCTTCTCCTACCAGCGCGAGGTCTCCGACGAGGGTGAACTCTCCAACGCCATCCTGGTGTTGGAGACCTTCCTCGGCTGCACCACCCAGGAGGCCGCAGAGGCCTCCAACGACCTCCTGACCTCCCGGCTCCAGCAGTTCGAGCAGACCGCGCTCGTCGAACTCCCCCAGCTCTTCGCCGACCACGCGATGGACCCGGCGGAGATCGCGGCCGTCCTCGCCTACACCAAGGGCCTCCAGGACTGGCAGTCCGGCGGCCACGAGTGGCACATGGTCTCCAGCCGCTACATGAACGAGGGGGCCCGCGCCACCGCGCCGCTCAGGCTGCCCTTCCTCCCGGCCGGACCCGGCACCGCCGCCCTCGACATCCGCTCGCTCCTCGCCCCCCGCGCCCTGGACCTGCGCCGCCGGTCCTTCACCCACGTCCCGTTCGAGCGCACCGGCCCGTCCGTCATCCCGGACATCCGCATGCCGTTCGCCCTGCGGATCAGCCCGCACCTGGACACCGCCCGCGAGGGCTCGGTCGCCTGGGCCCGCCGGATGGGCCTGCTCGACCCGCAGCCCGGCGACCCCGGCTCCGCGATCTGGAGCGAGGCGAAGCTGCGCGGCTACGACTTCGCGCTGTGCTCGGCGGGCATCGCCCCCGACGCCGCCCCGGAGGCGTTGCTGCTCAACGCCTGCTGGCTGACCTGGGGGACGTACGCCGACGACTACTACCCGGCGGTCTTCGCCCGGTCCGGGAACCTGACCGCCGCCAAGGCGGCCACCGCACGGCTCATCTCGATGGCCCCCGTCGACCACTCGGAACAAGCGGTCCCGGTCACCGCGATGGAACGTTCACTCGCCGACCTGTGGGTGCGTACCAGCCAGGACATGGCCCCGCCGGTACGCGCCGAGTTCCGGGCCACACTCGTGAGCATGCTGCAGAGCTGGGTGTGGGAGATGGAGAACCAGATCCACCACCGCATCCCGGACCCGGTGGACTACGCCGAGATGCGCCGCCACACCTTCGGCTCCCACCTCACGATGTACCTGTGCCGGCTCGGCAAGGCGGGCCGGGGCATCCCGGACGAGATCTACGCCTGCGGCACCATCCGCTCCCTGGAGAACGCGGCGGCCGACGCCGCCTGCCTGATCAACGACATCTTCTCCTACCAGAAGGAGGTGGAGGTCGAGGGCGAGGTGCACAACCACGTGCTCGTCACCCGGAACTTCTTCGACATCGACTACCCGCAGGCCCTGCACATCTGCCACTCCCTGATGGCCCGGCGCATCGAGGAGTTCGAGCACATAGCCGCCGGCCAGCTGCCGCTGCTCTACGACGACTGGCAGCTGGGCACCGCGGGGCGGGCCGGAATCGACGCGTACGTCGGCGAGTTGCGGGACTGGCTCGCCGGGATCCTCAACTGGCACGAGAAATGCCACCGTTACCGCGAGGAGGACCTGTACCCGTCGAGTGACCGGCTTTCCACCGCCGTATGGAGCTCCGGCTTCGGCATGTCGGCGGCCAGGATCCCGCAACTCGCCCGACGCTGGGGGCGCTAGAACTCGTCCGAGGTGTGCGGCAGCGGACCCCCGCCCAGGGCGTCGTCCAGCGCCGCCGCCGCGCCGGGCGTGTGCTCGGCCACCAGCCCGGCCGCGACCAGGTCGGCGGCCCGGGTCCCGCCGAGGTAGCAGGCCGCGAGCTCCCGTACGTCCAGGGACAGGTCCGGGCTCTGCCCGGCGGGCTCGTACACCGCCCCGTGGGGCCCCGCCTTCAGCCGGTAGCGCCCCGCGTTGGCGGGCAGCCGTACGTCGGTCAGTTCCAGTACGAGTTCCACGGGCGCGGCCCACGAGCGCGCGGTCAGTGCTGCCCGTACGTCGACCAGGCGCAGCCACAGCGCCGGGTACGCGCCGGTGACCCGTACCTGGTCCCGGTCGGCGGCGAAGTGCAGCAGCGGGTCGTCGGCCGGGCGTCCCCACGCCAGGACCCTGCCGGTGAGGTCGAGGGAGGCCAGGCAGTCCCACAGGGCGGCGGCCACCTGCGGGCTGTCCGCCTCCAGCTCCTCGACCCGGACCAGCCCGGGGGTGTGCCCGGGCCCCGCCGCGCTCCCGGACTCCGGCTTCGTCCGGTACAGCGCGTAGCCCGCGATCGGCCGGCCCGGGTCCCCCAGGGCGATGATCCGGGGCGGGCTCAACTCCTCGTCCTCCTCGTCCTGTTCGCACAGCCAGGCCTCGGTCCAGCGCGCGGCGTCGCGGGTGGGCCGGCCGGCCCGGGCCGAGCGGGCCGCCTCGTGGTACGGGCCGATGACCGCGAGCGCGGCCTCGGGGTCGACCAGCCGCAGCGGGCGCCGGTCCCGGTCGATGCGCAGGGCCAGCGGCCGGGTGGAATCGATCTCGACGGTGACGCCCTGGGTGGCCGACCCGTAGCCGAAGCGGCCGTAGATGGCGGCCTCGGAGGCCCACAGCGCGGCGATGGGGCTGCCCGCGGCCCCGGCGCCGCGCAGCAGCTCGCCCATCAGGCCGGTCAGCACGCCGCGGCGGCGGTGCGTGGGGGCGACGGAGACGAAGGTGACCCCGGGGCAGGACAGGTCCGCCCCGGGCACCGACAGCCGGAAGTCGTGCGCGGCCATGAAGCCGACCAGTGCGTCCGCGTCGTAGGCGCCGATGCGCGTGCAGGTGCGGAGCATCGCACGGTGCCGCTCGCGGACCTCCTTCTCGGGACGATGGTGGAAGACCAGGTAGGCGAGCTCCAGAGCGCGGTCGATGTCTGCCTCGGGTACCTCACGGATGTCCACCATGATCGGCAGACTAATCGGTCATCGCGGACCGGTCACCTCATAATGGCCCGATCCGCATGGCCCGATCTGCCCGAGTGATCTGTTCAGCGCCCGCTCACCGGGCCGGTCCAGCCGGCCGGAACGTGGCCGATGCGGATCCGCTGCGGATGGTCGCCGACGGGTACGGAGACCCGCTTGGTCCCGGTGGCGAAGTCGATGGCGGTGATCTGGTCGGTGCCGCTCTCGGAGATCACGCAGCCCGTGCCGTCGCCGTCGACGGTGGCCCAGTACGGCTTCGAGGCGGGCACCAGCGGCCCCTCGGTGAGGGTGGCGCGGTCCACGACGGTGACGTAGTCGTCCATGGTGCCCGCGATGCAGAGCTTGACGCCGTCCGGGCTCATGGACATCCCGTGGTGGCGGGAGTCGTTGACCCAGGTGGTGCGGTCGGCGCTGGTGGCGGGGTTCTGGGGCAGGGTCTTGATCCGGGTGATCCGGTCGGCGGCGACGTCGTACTCGACGAACCCGCTGAAGAACGACACCTGGAAGTAGAGCTTCGATTCGTCGGGGCTGAAGGAGACGGGCCGCACCGCGTCGGACAGGTCGGAGCGGCCGAAGGCGTTCAGCCGCTCGCGCATGTCGAGCACCCGGACGGTGCGGAAGGTCTGCGCGTCGACGACGGTGATCTTCCGGTCGCCCTTCGTCCAGTCCAGCCAGGGCGCGTCGAGGGCGGAGGTGACGTCACCGATGGAGCTGTTCCACAGGAAGCGGCCGTCGCGGGTGAAGGTGTTCTCGTGCGGCTTGTCGCCGGTGGCGAAAGAGCCGACCTGGCGGCCGGTGGCGATGTCGAGGACGTGCACGGTGTTGGCGGTGGAGGCGGAGACGGCGACGCGGGCGCCGTCCGGGGAGACCGCCATGTGGTCGGAGCGGTAACCGGACACCGGGAAGCGCCAGTTGATGCGACCCGTCCGTACGTCGATGGAGACGACGTCGGCGAAACTGGGGCGGGAGGCCACGACGGCGGAGCCGTCCGGGGTGGTGTACATGTCGTCCACGAACTGGTCGTGGCCCTCACCGGCGGTGGCGCGGATGCCCAGGAAGTAGCCGAGCTTGATGGGGTTGAGGTAGATCTCCCGCAGCCGCTCGTCCTTGTCCGGGATGACGTTGATCCGGCCCACCTTGGCGAGGTCCCCGGTGGAGGCCACGACATCCGCGGTGCCCTCCCAGTTGTTGCCGACGAACAGCACCTCGCGCAGGCCGGGGGCCTCGCCCGGCGCGGGGTCCGGCGCGGGGCCTGCCGCGAGGGTGCCCGCGGCCAGCGCGCAGACGGCGAGAAGCAGGCGCAAGGGGGTGCGGGGCGTGCGTAAGGTCCGGGACATCCGCTCAACTCCGTTATCAAGAAGCGCTGTTACCGGCCGGTAAAATAGACGGGACAGCTGAAGGGCGCAACCCTCACGGGGTGCGCCCTTTGCTCACTTCTTCACCGCGCTACGGCAGCGGACCTCTTCAAGCGACGGAGCCGATCCGGCTGACGGCCGTGTTCGCGGGGTCCGGGTGGATCGGGATGTGCGCGCCGGTCAGGGCGGCGCCGCTGCCGCCGCGCCGGTTGGCGACGATCTCGGCCGCGATGGACAGCGCGGTCTCCTCCGGGGAGCGGGCGCCGAGGTCCAGGCCGATCGGGGAGCGCAGGCGGGCCAGCTCCAGCTCGGTCACGCCGACCTCGCGGAGCCGCTTGTTGCGGTCCTCGTGGGTGCGGCGGGAGCCCATGGCACCGACGTAGGCGACAGGCAGCTTGAGGGCCATCTCCAGGAGCGGGACGTCGAACTTGGCGTCGTGGGTGAGCACGCACAGGACGGTACGGCCGTCGACCTCGGTGCTCTCCAGGTAGCGGTGCGGCCAGTCGACGACGATCTCGTCCGCCTCGGGGAAACGGTTCTTCGTCGCGAACACGGGCCGCGCGTCGCACACGGTCACCCGGTAGCCGAGGAACTTGCCGATCCGCACCAGGGCGGAGGCGAAGTCGATGGCGCCGAACACGATCATCCGCGGCGGCGGGACGCTGGATTCGACCAGCACCTTGAGCGGCTCTCCGCAGAGCCTGCCGTCGGCCCCGATCTCCAGTACACCGGTCCGGCCGGCGTCGAGCATGGCGCGGGCCTCTTCGGCGATGGTGCGGTCGAGCTCGGGGTGTCCTCCGAGTCCGCCCTCGAAGGCGCCTTCGGTACGGACGAGCACCGCGCGGCCCATCAGCTCGGCCGGGCCCTCGGCGATCCGGGCGACCGCCGCCGCCTCCCCGCGGGCGGCGGCGGCGATGCCCGCCGCGAACACCTCCCGTTCGGGAGAGCCCACGGGGACCGGGGTGACGAGGATGTCGATGATCCCGCCGCAGGTCAGGCCCACGGCGAAGGCATCGTCGTCGCTGTAGCCGAAGCGCTCCTGGACGGTCTCGCCGTCCTCCAGCGCCTGGCGGCACAGCTCGTACACCGCACCCTCCACGCATCCGCCGGAGACCGAACCGATCGCGGTGCCTTCGCCGTCGACGGCGAGCGCCGCCCCGGGCTGCCGGGGCGCGCTCCCGCCGACCGCCACGACCGTGGCGACGGCGAAGTCACGTCCCTGCTCGACCCACCGGTTCAGTTCCTCGGCGATGTCCAGCATTGCGGCCTCCTCGGAGGGTTCGGTCTCCAGTATCGGATACGTGGAGGGTGCGGTTTGGTACGGATCAGGTCCGCCCGGGTCAGCCGACCCCGAGCCAGCCCTCGATCGGGTGCAGGGCGTAGAAGACCACGAAGATCGCGGTCAGACCCCACATGAAGGCGCCGATCTCACGGGCCTTGCCCTGAGCGATCTTGATGGCGACGTACGCGATGACACCGGCGGCGACACCAGCGGTGATCGAGTAGGTGAACGGCATGATCACGACGGTCAGGAAGACCGGGATCGCGGTCGCGCTGTCGGCCCAGTCCACGTGGCGGGCGTTCTGCATCATCATCGCGCCGATGACGACCAGGGCCGCGGAGGCGACCTCACCCGGGACGATCTGCGTGATCGGGGTGAAGAAGAGGCAGGCGGCGAAGAACAGGCCGGTGACGACGGAGGCGAGACCGGTACGGGCTCCCTCACCGACGCCGGTGGCGGACTCGACGAAGACGGTCTGGCCGGAGCCGCCCGAGATGCCACCGATGGCGCCACCGGCACCGTCGATGAACAGGGCCTTGGACAGGCCCGGCATGCGGCCCTTGTCGTCGGCGAGCTTGGCCTCGGTGCCGACGCCGATGATGGTGGCCATCGCGTCGAAGAAGCCGGCCAGGACCAGGGTGAAGACGATCATGCCGACCGTCATGTAGCCGACGTCGCCCCAGCCGCCGAAGGAGACGTCACCGAAGAGCGAGAAGTCCGGCATCGAGACCGCGGAGCCGCTGAGCTCCGGCGGGCCGCTGCGCCAGGCCTTCGGGTCGATGTCCGCGATGGCGTTGACGATCGCGGCCAGAACGGTTCCGCCGACGATGCCGATCAGGATCGCGCCGGGAACCTTGCGTGCCTGCAGCATGAAGATGGCGAGCAGGGTCAGGCAGAAGATGAGGACGGGCCAGCCGGCGAGCTCGCCGACGGAGCCGAGCTGGACAGGGGGACCGAATTCCGGGCCCCGGCCCACGAAGCCGGCCTTCACGAGGCCGATGAGGGCGACGAACATGCCGATGCCCATGGTGATGGCGTGCTTGAGCGCGAGGGGAATCGCGTTCATGATCATCTCTCGGAGGCCGGTGACGACCAGGAGACAGATCACGACGCCGTAGACCACGCACATGCCCATGGCCTGCGGCCAGGTCATCTGGGGGGCTACCTGCGAGGCCAGCACGCCGGACACGGAGAGGCCGGCGGCGAGCGCGAGCGGCACCTTGCCGACGAAGCCCATGAGGAGCGTCGAGACGGCCGCGGCGAACGCCGTGGCGGTGATGATCGCCGAGGTGGCCATGGTGGCACCGTCGACGTCCTTGCCCGAGAGGAGCAGGGGGTTGAGCAGGAGGATGTACGCCATGGCCATGAAGGTCGTGATACCGCCACGGACCTCGTTGCCGACGTTGGAGCCTCTGTGCGTTATGTGAAAGTACCGGTCGAGCCAAGATCGGCCTGCGGGGGTACGAGAGCCGTCGCCGGCCTCTTCCGCACTGGTCTTGGGCTCCACAGACGATTGGGTCATGGTGCCTAACTCCCAAGGTTCAAAGGGGCACCCGCATAAAGATTGGAGACGCGGGATTTGGGAAACTGCGTTTGGCTGCACGACCCGGGGTGACGGCCCGAGGCGACGCGAATGTTCACTGCGTGTACTGCGGGTACTGCGGGGGTTTTGCGGTACTGCCGGCGGCACCGGGGGTGTTGGGTGCCACCAAGGGTTGTTGCGGGGGTACTGCCGGTGAAACGGACCGCGAGCGGTGCGGTACTTCGAACTCCGGACTTCGTGCTCCGGGCGGTGGGACTGGCAAGTGTGACGTTCCCGTGTCACACCGCCCGGAGAGTCTTTGGGGGGTCCGGGGGCCTCTCGGCCCCCGGACCGCGCCGTCCTAGAGGGTGCCGGTGAGGGCTTCCGGACGGATCGGCGTCTTGTTGAGCTCCAGACCGGTCGCCTGCCGGATCGCCGCGAGGACGGCCGGGGTGGACGAGAGGGTCGGGGCCTCGCCCATTCCGCGAAGGCCGTACGGCGCCTTCGGGTCGGCGAGCTCCAGGACGTCGACCGGGATGGTCGGGGTGTCGAGGATGGTCGGGATCAGGTAGTCCGTGAAGGAGGGGTTGCGCACCTTCGCGGTCTTCGGGTCCACGATGATCTCTTCCATGATCGCGACGCCCAGGCCCTGGGTGGTACCACCCTGGATCTGGCCGACCACGGAGAGCATGTTCAGCGCCTTGCCGACGTCCTGGGCGGTCGCCAGCTCGACGACCTTGACGAGGCCGAGCTCGGTGTCCACCTCGACGACCGCGCGGTGCGCGGCGAAGGTGTACTGGACGTGGCCGTTGCCCTGACCGGTGACCAGGTCGAACGGGACGGTCGGGTGGTGGCGGAACTCGAGTTCGAGGTCGATCGCCTCCTCGCCCTCCAGGATGTCGGCGATGTCCGCGAGGACCTCGCCGCCGTCGGTGACGACCTTTCCGCCTTCGAGCAGCAGCTCGGCGGTGGCCCAGGCCGGGTGGTACGAGCCGTTCTTGCGACGGCCGATCTCCAGCAGGGCCTCGCGGACGGCCTCACAGGTGTTCTTCACCGCGCCACCGGTCATGTACGTCTGCCGCGAGGCGGACGTGGAACCGGCGGAGCCGACCTGGGTGTCGGCCGGGTGGATGGTCACCTGCGTGACGCCCAGCTCGGTACGGGCGAT
This sequence comes from Streptomyces sp. NPDC037242, assembly GCF_055604165.1. Classification (NCBI taxonomy): domain Bacteria; kingdom Bacillati; phylum Actinomycetota; class Actinomycetes; order Kitasatosporales; family Streptomycetaceae; genus Streptomyces; species Streptomyces sp. NPDC037242. Next base: position 221,544 of record NZ_JBVJUY010000001.1, on the reverse strand, counting down.
CTGCGCGTGGACGGTGATACCGCCCTGGCCGACCTCCGCCATGGCCGTGTGGACCATCGCGACGGGCTCGCCGTTGATGACCTCGAGGCGCACGCGGGCGGTCGAGTAGTCGTCGAAGCCCTCGGAGAAGCCGACGTTCTTGATGCCGACCGCGTAGCCGACGCCGCGGACGACGCCCTCACCGTGGGTGGTGTTGGACAGACCGCCGGGCAGCGCGCGGACGTCCGCGCCCTCGCCGGCCGACTCCCACTGGCGCTCCGGCGGCAGCGGGCGGGCCTTGACCCGGCGCAGCAGCTCGGCGACGGGCGCCGGGGCGTCCACGACCTGGCCGGTGGGCATGATCGTGCCCATCTCCATGGCGTTGAGCTGGCGGAACTCGACCGGGTCCATGCCCAGCTTCGCCGCGAGCTTGTCCATCTGGGCCTCGTACGCGAAGCAGGCCTGGACGGCGCCGAAGCCGCGCATCGCGCCACAGGGCGGGTTGTTCGTGTAGAGCGCGATCGCCTCGATGTCGACGTCGTCGATGACGTACGGGCCGACGGAGAGGGAGGAGGCGTTGCCCACGACCGCCGGGGAAGCGGACGCGTAGGCGCCGCCGTCCAGGACGATCTTGCACTTCATGTGCGTGAGCTTGCCGTCCTTGGTGGCGCCGTGCTCGTAGTAGAGCTTCGCCGGGTGGCGGTGCACGTGGCCGAAGAAGGACTCGAAGCGGTTGTAGACGATCTTGACCGGCTTGTTCGTGGCCAGGGCCAGGAGGCAGGCGTGGATCTGCATCGAGATGTCTTCGCGGCCACCGAACGCGCCACCGACGCCGGAGAGCGTCATGCGGACCTTCTCCGGCGGCAGGCCCAGGACCGGGGCGATCTGCTGGAGGTCCGAGTGCAGCCACTGGGTGGCGACGTACAGCTCGACACCGCCGTCCTCGGACGGCACGGCCAGGCCGGACTCCGGGCCGAGGAAGGCCTGGTCCTGCATGCCGAAGGTGTACTCGCCCTCGACGATGACGTCGGCGCGCTTGCGGGCCTCTTCCACGTTGCCGCGGAGGATCGGCTGGCGGTGCACGATGTTCGGGTGCGGGACGTGACCGATGTGGTGGTCGTCGCGGCCCTCGTGGATCAGCGGCGCGCCCTCGGCGAGGGCGGAGGCCTCGTCGGTGACGAGCGGCAGCTCACGGTAGTCGATCTTGATCTTGGCGGCCGCGCGGCGGGCGGTCTCCGGGTGGTCGGCGGCCACGAGGGCGACCGGCTCACCGTGGTGGCGTACCCGGCCGTTGGCGAGAACCGGGGTGTCCTGGATCTCCAGGCCGTAGTTCTTCATCTCGGCCGGCAGGTCGTCGTACGTCAGGACCGAGTACACGCCGGGCATGGCGAGCGCCTCGGAGATGTCGATGGAGACGATCTCGGCGTGGGCGACGGTGCTGCGCAGGGTCTGGCCCCACAGCATGTCCTCGTGCCACATGTCCGAGGAGTACGCGAACTCACCGGTGACCTTGAGGGTGCCGTCCGGGCGGAGCGTGGACTCGCCGATGCCGCCCTTGGTGTGCTTCTGGCTGACGTTCGTGGGAGCGCCTGCGGGCACGGTACGGGTGTTCTGGGCCATGGTCAGACCGCCTCTGCCTGACGGGCGGCCGCGAGGCGGACCGCGTCGAGGATCTTCTCGTAGCCCGTGCAACGGCACAGGTTGCCGGAGAGGGCCTCACGGATGTCCTGGTCGGACGGGGAGGAGTTCTCCTCCAGCAGCGCGTCGGCCTGGACCAGGAGGCCCGGGGTGCAGAAACCGCACTGGACGGCGCCGGCGTCGATGAACGCCTGCTGGATGTTGGAGAGCTCGACGCCCTCGCCGGTCTGCGAGTCGCCCGGCTTGGCCTGCCACTGCTTGGCCGCGTCCAGGGACACGCCCTTGCTGCCGCAGCCGCCGCCGGTGCCGCAGGCACCGCCGTGGCCGTGCTCCTCGCGCTGCTTGGCGAACTCCGCCAGGCCCTCGACGGTCACGACGTCGCGACCCTCGACCTGACCGGCCGCGACCAGACACGAACAGACCGGCACGCCGTCGAGGCGGACGGTGCAGGAACCGCACTCGCCCTGCTCACAGGCGTTCTTCGAACCCGGCAGGCCCAGGCGCTCGCGCAGGACGTAGAGAAGGGACTCGCCCTCCCACACGTCGTCGGCTTCCTGCTGGCGACCGTTGACAGTGAAATTGACGCGCATGATTACGCAGCCCCTTCAAGCGAGCGGCCGTTGTTCGAACCGCGGTACTGCTCCCACGTCCAGACCAGCTGGCGGCGAGCCATGATGCCGACCGCGTGGCGGCGGTACTTCGCCGTGCCGCGGACGTCGTCGATCGGGTTGGCCGCGCCGGAGGCGAGGTCACCGAACTGCTTGGCGATCGACGGGGTGATGACCTTGCCGGACTCCCAGAAGCCGCCCTCTTCGAGCGCGGCGTTGAGGAACTCCTCGGCGGCCTTCGCACGGATCGGGGTCGGCGCGGCCGAACCGATGCCGGTACGGACCGTCCGGGTCTCGGGGTGCAGCGCCAGGCCGAAGGCGCAGACGGCGATGACCATCGCGTTGCGCGAGCCGACCTTGGAGTACTGCTGCGGGCCGTCCGCCTTCTTGATGTGGACGGTCTTGATGAGCTCGTCGGCGGCCAGCGCGTTGCGCTTGACGCCGGTGTAGAACTCGTCGATCGGGATCAGGCGAGAACCGCGTACGGACTCCACCTCGACCTCGGCACCCGCCGCGAGCAGCGCCGGGTGGGAGTCGCCGGCCGGCGACGCGCAACCGAGGTTGCCGCCGACGCCGCCGCGGTTGCGGATCTGCGGAGACGCGACCGTGTGCGAGGCGAGCGCGAGACCGGGCAGCTCCGTGCGGAGGTTTTCCATGATCTGCGTGTACGGGACGGAGGCGCCCAGACGGACCACGTCCTCGCCGACCTCCCACTCCCGCAGCAGACCGATGCGGTTCAGGTCCAGGAGGTACTCCGGCCGACGGTGGTCGAAGTTGATCTCGACCATTACGTCGGTGCCACCCGCAATCGGCACAGCTGTGGGGAACTCGGCCTTAGCGGCGAGCGCCTCCTCCCAGCTGGCGGGGCGAAGGAAGTCCATGTGCGGCTCTCTTCTTCTTAATCGGGTCGTTCACTTCAAGCCAGTGGGCCCAAAGGCCCTCGACTGGTCGTTCACGTGCTGTTAACGCGGTGTGGAGTCAGTACACAAGCCGCGCGTCCCCCGGGTGCAGTCACCGAAACCATGAAGGAGTTGGCTGGCGACCTCCCTCGTCTTGTAGATTCGTATGAAAGGCAGGATGCAACGACCTGCCCGATTTCCAACGGCAACATTCGAGACAGATCGGCGGCGACATCATGCGGCTGCGCGCACTGCTGGAAACCGAGGCGCTGGGGCTGCGGCTGCTGGGCGGCGAGGACGAACTCGACCGGACGGTCCGCGGGGTCATGACGACCGACCTGAGGGATCCCAGCCGATACCTCACCGGGGGCGAGCTCGTCCTCACCGGCCTGGCCTGGCGGCGGAATTCAGCCGACTCCGAGCCGTTCGTACGAATCCTCGCGAGCGCGGGCGTCGCCGGCTTGGCGGCCGGCGAGGCGGAGCTGGGAGACATCCCCGACGATCTGGTATCAGCCTGTCGGCGCAATCGGCTGCCGCTGTTCGCCGTCAACGAAGACGTTGCATTCGCCACCATCACCGAGTACGTCGTGCGGCAGGTCTCCGGCGAGCGCGCGGGCGATCTCGCGGCCGTCGTCGACCGCCACCGGCGCCTGATGACCTCCGGTCCTGCCGGTGGCGGACCCGACGTCGTGCTGGATCTGCTCACCACGGACCTCGATCTGCGGGCCTGGGTGCTGTCCCCCACCGGCCGCCAGATCGCCGGAGCGGGTGAACCGCTGGCACCGGGCGTGTGCGCGGCCTTGGCCAGTGAGCACCTCGCGGCGGTCCGGACGGGCCGCAGGGGGCCGCACAGGATCTCCATCCAGGGTATTACCTACTCGCTCTTCCCGATCAGGGGACATGGCCGCGGCCCGGCCGCTCCGGCCTCCCGCGACGTGCGCGAGAGCGTGCTGTCGGACTGGCTGCTGGCCGTGGAGGCCGACGCCGGGGACTGGCCCGCGGAGCGGCTGGACCTGCTGCAGGGCGTGACCCAGCTGATCGCCGTCGAGCGGGACCGGCGCGACGCCGCCCGTACGGTGCGGCGCCGGCTCGCCCAGGAGGTGCTGGAGCTGGTCCAGACGGGTGCCCCGCCCGCCGAGATCGCCGCCCGCCTGCGGGTGGCCGCCCCGGTGCTGCTGCCCGGGCTGGGCGCCGCCCCGCACTGGCAGGTCGTGGTGGCCCGGGTGGACTGGGACGGCGGGGACATCCCCGGCGGCCCGGTGGCCCAGTCGCTGCTGGAGGAGATCCTGGTCGACCCGTCCGTCTCGGGGCCGGAGCCGTCCGACCGGATCGCGGTGGCCCATGCGGGTGACGAGGCCATCGCCCTGGTGCCGCTGCCCTCCCTGTCCGGGGACGGCGGCGAGGACAAGGGCCCGGACTCGGCGCTGCACGCCGACGAGCTGCTCGCGTCCGTACGGGAGCCCCTGCAGGCCGGTCTCGCCGACGACGGCCGGCTCACCCTGGGCGTCAGCGCGGCGGTGCACTCCGCCGAGGGGCTGCGCGGGGCGCTGGAGGAGGCCCGGCACGCCCGCCGGGTCGCCGCGGCCCGTCCGGGCCGGGTCTGCGCGGCCGGGCACCACGAGCTCGCCTCGCACGTCCTGCTGCTGCCGTTCGTGCCGGACGACGTGCGCCGGGCGTTCACGGCCCGGCTGCTGGACCCGCTGCGGGACTACGACCGCCGCCACCGGGCGGAGCTGATCCCGACGCTGGAGGCGTTCCTCGACTGCGACGGCTCCTGGACCCGCTGTGCGACGCGGCTGCACCTGCACGTCAACACGCTGCGCTACCGGGTCGGGCGAATCGAGCAGTTGACGGGACGTGACCTGTCCAGACTGGAGGACAAGCTCGACTTCTTCCTGGCACTGCGCATGAGCTGAGAAGATCCCGCTGCGGCGCGGACGGGGGTCGGGCAGGGGCGGCTGATGATCCGTCCGGACTTTGTGAAAGAGTTCACCCGACCCCTTGGCCGAAGCCGCCGATCCGTGCTCTCATTTCGCCCCAGGGCTCAACGACGTGCTGCTTGGTTGCTTTGGGGAGGGCAATGTGGCGGATACCGCCATGTCCGGTGCCGGAACTACCGGGGGAGACGACCCCCTCCAGCGGGCGATATGGCGGCTGCGCTCCCGCGGCTGTTGGACCGACGCGGCGGCGCTGCTGACGCCGCACATCGGCAATGCCGCCGACGCGGGCGCCGCGGTCCAGCGCACCGCGCTGCTGGTCGAGCGGTGCCTGTTCACCGGCCAGGGCTGGGCCGAGGCGGAGGATGCCCTGCGCGTCGCCGAAGCGGTGGCCACGAGCGACGACGAACGCGGTGCGGCCGCCTGCGAGCGGGGCCACCTGGCGTACGCCGCCACCGTGCTCGGCGTACGGGACCGGGCCGACGAGGCCCGCTCGGCCCTGGGCAGGGCCGCGGCGCTGCTGTCGCCGGGGTCCCGCACCAGGCCGCTGCTGGACTTCCGCCGGGGCCTGGTCGCGGAGCACCTCGCCGACGCCCCCCAGTCGGCGCTGCCGGCGTACCGGCGGGCGCACGCGGGGGCGGCCGCGCACGGCGACACCCTGCTGCTGTCCTTCACCTGGCGCCACCTGGCCGCGCTCGCGTTGCGGGACGGCGAGGTCGCGGAGGCGCGCAAGGGCTTCGCGGAGTCCCTCCGCATCCGGGAGGACCTGGGCTTCCTGGTCGGCACGGCCCCGGCGCTGGCCGCCCTGGCCGAGGCCGAGCCGGAACCGGAGGCGACGCGGCTGCGCGCCGAGGCCCGGCGCCTGTTCCACCTGCTGGGAGGCATCCCGACCTGGCTTGCGGACCAGCTGGCCCCGTCGCCCGCCGCCTAGGGAGCGTACGTGCCAGGCCCCGCCGGCCAGACGGGACTTTGACGACACGACCTGGGCGGCTCAGGCGCAGACGCCCCGGAAGTGCTCCCGTACGAGGGATTCGACCACCGGGAGGTCGCGGGCGACCAGCGCCTCCAGCAGCGCCGCGTGCTCGGCCGCATCGGCGACGAGGTCCGCCCGCCGCACCCGCGGGGTGCCCGGGAGGGGCCACTGCGCCCGCCGGTGGAGCTCCTCGGCCACCTGGACCAGCTGCTGGTTGCCCGCCAGGCTCAGCACCGCCCGGTGGAAGGCCCGGTCCGCCTCCGCGTACCCCGCCAGGTCCCCCGTCGCCGCCGCCTCGGCGGTGGCGGCGGCCGCCGGGCGCAGGTCCGCCCAGGTCTCGGGGGCGACCGTACGGGCCAGCCCGAGCATGACCGGGACTTCGAGCAGCGCCCGTACCTCGGCCAGTTCCGCCAGCTCCCGCGCGGTCCGGACCAGTACGCGGAAGCCGCGGTTCGGGAGGCACTCCACGGCCCCCTCCAGCGCCAGCTGCTGCATCGCCTCGCGCACGGGCGTCGCGGAGACCCCGAAGCGCTCGCCGAGCGCCGGGCCCGAGTAGACCTCCCCCGGCACCAGCTCGCCGTCGACCAGCGCCGCGCGCAGGGCGTCGAGGACCTGCCCGCGCACCGAATGGCGCACCACTTTGCGGGTCTGTGCCGGTACCCGGGCTCGGGCCGTGTCGTGCACTCGGTCCTCCAACGGGTCTCGACCTGCTCCGAGGATACGGCCTGACCGAGATCGGGTAAGGTAAGGCTAACCTGTTAACGATCGCGTGATTCGGTGGTCCGTCATGGCCGTCACGACCGTCATGGCCGTCAGCACGTCCGCCCCGGCCGGCTCTCCGGTGGCGGACGCGTACGCGCGCCTGACCCTGGCGTACAGCGGCCTGCGGGTCGATGAGCTCTCGGCGCACGAACCCTCCCCTCGCGGTGCGGGGTGGGTCGGCGCGGACGAGCTCGCGGCCGGCGGCGCGGCGCTGGACGCCTTCCTCGACTGGGACGACGCCCAGGTCCTGCGGGACTACGGCAGCCGGGCCCGGCCCGACGTGGTCGCGGGCTTCGGCCTGCACCGCTACGCGTGGCCGGCCTGCCTGCTGATCACCGTCCCGTGGTTCCTGGCCCGGCGCGTGCCGCGGCTGCCCGCCGCCGACGTCTCCTTCCACCGGACCCTCGGCCGGATGGCGGTCCGCCCCGGCACCTTCGCCTGCCTCCCGGACGACCCGGCGGCCGGCCTCCCCGGGGCCCGGGTCGTGCCCGACGAGGAGGCCCTGCGCGCCGAGGTGCGGGCCGCGGTGGCCGAGCACCTCGGTCCCGTGCTGGAAGGTTTCGCCCCGCGCATGCGGCGCGGGCGGCGCGCACTGTGGGGCATGGTGACCGACGAGGTCGTCGAGAGCCTCTGGTACGTCGGCCACCTGCTGGGCGACGGCGAGGAGGCCCGCGCCGTGCGGGAGCTGGAGCTGCTGCTGCCCGGCGCCACGGCCCCGTACACCGGCGGCGCGGGCTTCCGCACGCTGCCGGGCCCCGACGACCGCGGGCTGTCCACCCGCGACCGGGCCGCCTGCTGCCTCTTCTACACGATCCGCCCCGAGGACACCTGCGTCACCTGCCCGCGCACCTGTGACGCGGACCGGATCTCCCGGCTCACGGCCGCCACGGCCGCCACGGACTGAACCCACCCGTACGGCTGACCGTAATCGAACTCAACCCGGCCTCTACGAGCGGGAGTTCGAACCACAACACCCTATCCGGCGGGCCCCGCCCCCCGATGGCGTCCACTTGGCCCGAAACCCGCATGCGGCGGCGACCGGCTGCGCCACTATGGCGCCGGAAGGCCGCATACGCGAGGCAGAGGCAGGGACATCCGCATGAGACTGACCGACATATCGCTGGACTGGCTGCTGCCCGGCAGCCTGCTGATCCTGGGCGTACTTGCGGCAGTGGCGGTACTGGCCCGGGGCAAGCGCGAAGGCGAGAAGGCCGCGGTGGCCGAGGACAGCTGGGAGCGCAGCGAGGAACGGCGGCGGCGCAAGGAAGCCGTCTACGGAACCGCCTCGTACGTGCTGCTGTTCTGCTGTGCGGCGGTCGCCGCCGCACTCTCCTTCCACGGACTGGTCGGCTTCGGCCGGCAGAACCTCAACCTCTCCGGGGGCTGGGAGTACCTCGTCCCCTTCGGGCTCGACGGCGCCGCGATGTTCTGCTCGGTGCTCGCCGTCCGCGAGGCCAGCCACGGCGACGCCGCCCTCGGCTCGCGCATGCTGGTCTGGCTGTTCGCGGGCGCGGCCGCATGGTTCAACTGGGTGCACGCGCCGCGCGGCGTGGGACACGACGGGGCCCCGCAGTTCTTCTCCGGGATGTCGCTCTCGGCCGCCGTGCTCTTCGACCGGGCACTCAAGCAGACCCGCCGGGCCGCGCTGCGCGAACAGGGCCTGATCCCGCGGCCGTTGCCGCAGATCCGGATGGTCCGCTGGCTGCGCGCTCCCCGGGAGACCTTCGGCGCGTGGTCACTGATGCTGCTGGAGGGGGTGCGCACCCTCGACGAGGCCGTGGACGAGGTACGCGAGGACAAGAAGGAGCGGGAGCAGGACCGCCACCGCAGGCGCGAGCAGCACCGCCTGGACCGCGCGCACATCAAGGCACTGGGGCGGCAGAACCGGGCGTTCGGCCGCGTGGGCCGGGGCCGTCAGGTCGACATGCCGGGGCTGGCCCCCGGAGCGGGCTCCGCGCCGGTCGGCGCGGAGCCGGCCATAGCGGAATCGGGACAGCTGCCCCTTCGCCGCCGGCCCTCCCTGCAGGCCGTGACCGGAACCGAATCGGCTGACGTGACGGGTCTGACGGGTCCCCGGACGGTGGACCTCACCGCCGAGGACGACACGCAGACGCTTCCCCGACTCGACTCCCTGGAGCGCAAACTCAAGGACCTGGAGCAGCAGTTCGGCTGAGCCGGCGCTGGTCCGGCCCTGGTCCGGCCCTGAGCCGGAACGACCCCGCGGGGCCCGCCTGCCAGTCAGGCGGGCCCCGCGTCGCACGCGCCGTCCAGCTCGAACCACACCACCTTGCCGCCGCCCATCGCGAGCGCGTCCACTCCCCACGCGTCGGCGAGCGTCTGCACCAGTACCAGCCCCCGGCCGTGCGTACCGTCGTCGGCGGACGGTACGTGCTGCCGGGGGCGGCGTGCGGCGTAGTCCCGGACCTCCACTCTCAGCCGGTCGGCGGCGAGCCTCGCGGACACTTCCGCCCCCTGGTCGGTGTGGACGAGCGCGTTGGTCACGAGTTCGGTGATGAGCAGCTCCGCCACTTCGGCGGCATCGGCCCGGCAACGATGTCGCATCAACTCCCGTAAGGCCCGTCGCACTTCGCCCACCGCCTTCAGGTCGGCCCGGCGCACGCTGCGGATGATCTCCAGCGCGTCCACCGGCCCGCCGTTCCCTCCGGACGGTTCGCGCTGCACCGGCCGCCCCCTTCCCCAGAGCTTCCCGCTCTTCGCCCCCACCCGCACGGCGATGTACCTCCCGTGTGCATTGCTCTCGAACAGGCCTACGGGATGCATGCCCGCCGGGGGAATCCGCACTCCTGCGGGCTTATGGGCGCGGTACGTTGCGGAGGTTGGATCGAGCCATCTGGATCATCCGGCCCACCCCGCCGTCCAGCACGATCTTGCTCGCGGACAGTGCAAAACCGGTCACCATCTCGGCACTGATTTTCGGGGGGATGGACAGGGCGTTGGGGTCCGTCACCACGTCCACCAGGGCGGGCCCCTTGTGCTTGAAAGCGTCCTTCAAAGCCCCTGTGAGCTGCTTGGGCTTCTCCACGCGGACCCCGTACGCCCCCGCCGCGCGCGCGATGGCGGCGAAGTCGGGGTTCTTATTCGTCGTTCCGTACGAAGGCAGGCCGGAAACCAACATCTCCAGCTCGACCATGCCGAGGGATGAGTTGTTGAAGAGGACCACTTTGACGGGCAGGTCGTACTGCACCAGGGTGAGGAAATCTCCCATCAGCATGGAGAAACCACCGTCGCCCGACATCGACACCACTTGACGACCGCGGTCGGTGAACTGTGCGCCGATGGCCTGCGGGAGGGCATTGGCCATGGAGCCATGGCTGAAGGAGCCGATGATGCGCCGCTTACCGTTCGGGGAAAGATAGCGCGCCGCCCACACGTTGCACATGCCTGTATCCACGGTGAACACCGCGTCCTCGTCGGCCAGTTCGTCGAGCACCGCGGCCACGTACTCGGGATGGATCGGCGTGTGCTTCTCCACCTTGCGCGTGTAGGCCCTCACCACCCCCTCCAGTGCGTCCGCGTGCTTCTTCAGCATCCGGTCGAGGAAGCGGCGGTCAGTCTTGGCCTTCACGCGGGTGTTCAGGGCGCGCAGGGTCTCCCGTACGTCGCCCCAGACCGCGAGGTCGAGCTTGGAGCGGCGGCCCAGGTGCTCGGGCCGGATGTCCACCTGCACGATCTTCACGTCGTCGGGGAGGAAGGCGTTGTAGGGGAAGTCCGTGCCGAGCAGGATCAGCAGGTCGCACTCGTGGGTGGCCTCGTAGGCCGCGCCGTAGCCGAGCAGCCCGCTCATGCCGACGTCGTACGGATTGTCGTACTGGATCCACTCCTTGCCGCGCAGGGCGTGCCCCACCGGGGCCTTGATCCGGCCGGCGAACTCCATGACCTCGGCGTGCGCCCCGGCGGTGCCGCTGCCGCAGAACAGGGTGACCTTGTCCGCTTCGTCGATCAGCCGGGTCAGCTTCTCGATCTCGCCCTCGCCGGGCCGCACCGTCGGCCGCGCGGTCACCAGCGCGTGCTCGACCGCCTTGTCCGGCGCCGGCAGGGAGGCGATGTCGCCGGGCAGCGAGACCACGCTGACCCCGCTGCGGCCGATGGCGTGCTGTACGGCGCTCTGCAGGAGCCGGGGCATCTGCTTGGGGTTGGAGATCAGCTCGCTGTAGTGGCTGCACTCACGGAACAGCTGGTCGGGGTGGGTCTCCTGGAAGTAGCCGAGGCCGATCTCGCTGGAGGGGATGTGCGAGGCGAGCGCGAGGACGGGGGCCATGGAGCGGTGGGCGTCGTACAGGCCGTTGATCAGGTGGAGGTTGCCGGGGCCGCAGGAGCCCGCGCAGGCGGCGAGGCTGCCGGTGATCTGCGCCTCGGCGCCGGCCGCGAAGGCGGCGGTCTCCTCGTGCCGGACCTGGATCCACTCGATGCCACCCGTCCGGCGGATCGCGTCGACGACCGGGTTCAGGCTGTCCCCGACGACTCCGTACATCCGCCGCACGCCCGCGCGCACGAGGATGTCGACGAACTGCTCCGCCACGTTCTGTTTGGCCATGGAGGGGGCGCCCTTTCCGGTCCGGCTGTGCGGCTGCCTCTGCCGTGTGCGCCTCCCATCCACGCATGCCCCGGGCGGTTACGCCTCCCAGACCGCGGCGGCCGTCCGGTCGTCGGCGTACCCCTTGAGCCGGAGCTGGGCGTCCGCGAGGAAGGCCGCGAGGCCCGGCGGCTCCCCCTCGGACCAGCGCGCCGCGAGCTCGGCGGCGAGCAGCCCCTCCTCGCGCATGGGGTCCGCGAGACCGCCCGAGCAGAGCAGCACGGTGTCGCCGGGGCGGGCCACCGAAGCCCGGAAGAGGAACGGGATCCCGCCCTCCGCGCCGGTGGCCTCCTTGCCCGGGTCCTCGTCCGGGCCGGCCGGCTCCAGGTCCTGCCAGCGCCCGTCGCGCAGCCGGAACAGCCCGCCCGCGCCGGCGCCGAAGGCGACCCGGGTGCGGCACTGCGGGTCCACCGGCAGCAGCAGCCCGCGCAGCCCCGCGGTGTACGCGGCCTCCTCCAGGCCCAGCTCGGCGGCGCGGGCCCGCAGCCGCCCGTAGCCCCGGTCGGTGAGCCGCTGGAGCCCGGAGCGCAGGGCATCGCGCCGCCCGGCCCGGATGTCGTCGGCCAGCCGCTCCTGGCTGCGGCCGACGGCCGCGGCGACCGTACGGCACACCTCGGCGGCGGCCGCCGCGGCCCCCGGGGCGGCCCGGTCGCCGCCGGCCAGCGCGACCAGGACCAGGGCGTCGGGGCCGCTGCCGAAGCGGGCGGTGAGCAGGAAGTCCCGGCGGGCCTCGCCCCGGAAGCGGGCGGAGTCCCCGCGCAGGGAGGCGGCGCGCAGGGTGTAGCTGCCGTAGCGGGCGCCCTCCAGGACCGTGTCGGGGGTCATCGCGTCGAGCGCGGCCGGGTCGGCGGCGGGCAGGGCCCCGGGCTCGGCGGCGTAGGTCGGGGCGCGGTCGCCGAGGTGGCGCACCTCGGGGCGCTCGCGCGGGTCCGGCGGCGGCTCGGCGGGGGCGGCGGGAGCCGTCGGGGCGGCGGCCGGGGGCGGGACGGGCACCGCGACCGTCTCGGCTTGGGGCCGGGTCGCGGGAGCCTCGGGGGCGGCAGCAGCAGCGGGCGGCGGCGGATCGGCGGCCCCGGCGGGCTGCCCGGGCGGCGGCCCCCAGCTCCACACGGGCAGTTCGGCGGGGGCGGCGGGCGGCTCGGGCTCCTCCACGGACGGCGCCGGCGGAACCGCCACGTCCCCCAGGGCGTACCACGTCGGCCCGCCCTCGCGCGGGTCCCGCGGCGGCGGCAGCAGCGGCCCGGGCGGCGGAGGCGGGGACGGAGACGGAGACGGCGGGGGCGGTACGGCCTCCTGCCGGGGCCCCGGCAGCACGGACCCGGCGCGCCACCGGTCCGCGGCCCCGGTTGCGGCCGCCGGTGGCGCTCCCGCTGGAGACTCCGGTCGCGCTACTCCTCCCGCCACTGCGGCGTCCGCGGAGTCCGGCGCGGGTCCCGGCCCGGGCGCCGGGTCCGTCACCAGCACCGCCGCCGAGCGGAAGCGGTGGTCCAGGGTGTCGGTGTCGCCCGGGTCCCCGGGGGCGGAATCCGCCCCCGGGTCCGGGTCCTCATAGAGCTTCTGCCACCAGTCGTCCGCGCCCGCGCCCTGCTGACTCATGCCCCTATTGTCGGCCTCCGACCCGGGCGGAAAACGCCGAATGCACGAAAAGGGGCCACCGGACCGCCGTCCGGTGGACCCTTCCCGCTCCAGTCGTACGACCTAACGGATGTCGTACGCCCGCGCTACCGTCTGGGTGACGGAAGCGCCGTTCGTGTCGGTCAGCTCGACCTTGAGCGTGACCGGCTTTCCGGAGGCGCCGGCGTGGTCGACGGTCGCGGTCCACTTGCCGCCGCGCTCGCTCACCTTCGCCTCGGTCCAGTTCTCACCGTCGTAGGAATACGACAGCTTCGCGGACTTCAGCGCGCCGGGCGCGTAGCCCGCGTGCCCGGTGGCGCTCAGGCCGATGCTCTGGCCGTCGGCCGCCGCCACCGTCTTCATGCCGTCCAGGGGGGCCGCGTACCGCGGGAAGAGGACCGGCAGACCCTGGGAGTACGCCGACGCGTCGAGCTTCGAGGTGAAGCCCCAGGTCGTCTGTACCGCGGTGGACCGCTGCCAGACGCGCGACGGCGGGCCGATCTTCTCGATGGACTGGGTCAGTTCGTACCGGCTTTCCTCGGCCGGTACCTCGAAGACCCCGAACGGGTACCAGCTGTCCCCGATGACCTCGCCGTTGCGCTTGAGCTGGAGCCCGCCGATGTCGCCGAAGGAGCCCGGCTGCGCGTAGTGGCCCGAGTCTCCCCACATGGCGGGGGCGAAGCCGATCAGGCCGCCCTGCCGCTCGGCCGCCAGGGCCTCCTTGCCGGTGCGGTCGCGCGGGGCGACCGGCCCGGTCACACCGTCGTACCAACTGGCCCTGCTCTTCTGGCCCTTGGTGTAGGTGCGCTGCTCCCCGGTCATGAACTCGCCCCAGGGGAAGCTGCTGGAGAGGATCTGGTCCCAGGCCGTGTCCCCGGCGGTGTAGTACTCCGTCCGCCTGCCGGGGGCCGCGACGGTCTCGATGCTGCCGAAGTAGACCGCGCTGCCGATGGGCCGGTAGGCGGCGGCCAGGTCGACGAAGTCGGCTGCCACGCCCATGGAGTTGTAGGTGGACTCCACCTGTCCGAGCTCGCGGTCGCGCACCTTGTAGGTGTGGTCGCCCTGTACCTGCCCGGTCTCCGGGAAGGCGAGGGAGTAGACGTACGGGCTCTTCGCCGTGCCCTTCCAGGACAGCGAGACCTTGCCCGCCGCCAGCCTGTCCAGCAGGGCCCTGCCCTCGGCGGCCTCGACGGCCAGCGCGGGCAGCACGCTCGCGAAGCCGGTGGAGGGGACCCAGCGGCCCGGGGTCTCGCGGTGGGCGAGCACCGCCTTGGCACCGGCCGCCTTGGCGTTCTGGGCCACCTCGTAGAGCGCGCCGTCCGCGGCCTTGACCAGGGCGATCGCTCCCCGGGCGCCGGCCGCGGCCAGTTCCTCGGGGGTGCCCGCGCCGGCGTCGACCAGGGGCGCGGTGCCGGTTCCGTCGAGGTTCTCGCTGCCGGTGGTCGCGGTGATCGGGTGCAGGACCGGGCCCCCGACGGCCTTCAGCTCGGTGAGCACCGGCGCCGCGGCCCGCCAGTAGCTGCCGAACTCGAACTCGCCCTCCTTGGCTCGGCCTTCGACCGAGGCGTAGTAGCCGCGGATGGTCCGGCCGCCCATGGCGGTGCCGGCGTGCAGCCACACGCCGTCCCAGCTGCGGGCGAAGCCGAGGGTGGTGTTGCGGGCCTCCAGCGGCTTGTCGCCCTCGATGCCCAGGCGCCCGGCCTTGCGGGCGTCCAGCACGATCACGGTGTCCTTCTTCACCTCCACCTGCGGTCGGCCCAGGTAGGTGATCGAGTCGAACATCGGGTACTCGCCGCTCTCGCCGGCGTCCGGGGTGCCGACGAAGGCGGAGAGGAAGTACGAGCCCGGGCGCACCCGGTAGACCTGGTCCGCGGCGCCGTCGTTGAAGCGGCGCTCGCCGCTGGCGTCGTCGGTGCCGATGACGTCCAGGGACGAGGGTCCGGCGGCCGGCCTGCCCGCGCGGTCGACGAGCTTGACCCGCAGGGTGACCGTCTGCGGCTCCACGTAGAGGGAGAAGGGGGTGGAGACGCGCACGCCGTTCGCCGTGGCGACGACGCGGCCGGTGACGTCCCCGTACTGGGAGCGCTCCAGCTTCGCGGACGGGTCGAGGGCGAGCGGCACCTTGAGGGTGGCGCCGGCCGGGACGGTGACCGTCCGCTTGTCGAGCCGGGCGACCTGGCTGCGGACGGCCGAGCCGTCGTTGCCGGTGACCTTCTCCACGGAGAGGTTCAGCGTGACCGGCGCCTTGCCCGTGTTGGTGTAGGGCACCTCGACGCTCGTGCGGTCGCTGCGGTCCTGCGGCCAGTTGTACGTGCCGCCCTGCACGGCGGGGGCGCCGGTGACCGTGGCGTCGAGGGCGGCCCTGACGTCGAGGCGGCCGCCGCCGGTCTCCCGTACGTCACCGGGGACCGCGGTGTTCGCCGAGCCGACCAGGGCGGCCTTGACCTGCTGCCCGGTCCAGTCGGGGTGGCGCTGCTTGAGGATGGCGGCGGCTCCCGCGACGTGCGGGGTGGCCATCGAGGTGCCGGACATGCCCTGGTACGCGTACACCCCGCGGCCGCCCATGGCGGCGGCCGAGATGCCGACGCCGGGGGCGGCGATCTCGGGCTTGAGGGTGTGCTGGAGGCCGGCCGGGCCCCGGCTGGAGAAGACGGCCGTGGTGTCGTCCCGGTCCACGGCGCCCACGGTCAGCGCACTGGCCGCGCAGCCGGGCGAGGAGACCGTGTTGTTGCCCGGGCCGGAGTTGCCGGCGGCGATGACGAACAGCGGGCCCTGCTGGGACAGCTTCTCGGCGGCCGCGGCGAGCGGGTCGTCGCAGGCGGTCTGGGAGGGGTCGCCGAGGCTCATCGAGACCACATCGGCCTTGGCCTCGACGGCCCACTCCATGCCCGCGATGATCCACGAATCCAGGCCGTAGCCCTGGTCGTTCAGGACCTTGCCGCTGAGCAGCTCGGCGCCGGGGGCGACACCCTTCTTGGCGCCGCCGCTCTCCGCGCCGGATCCGCCGACGGTGGAGATGGTGTGGGTGCCGTGGCCCTGCCGGTCGGCGTCGGTGTCGGAGTCGGTGAAGTTCTTCGACCCGGCGACCCGGCCCTTGAGGTCGGGGTGTTCGAGGTCGGTGCCGGTGTCGAGGACGGCGACCTTGGTCCCCTTGCCGTCGTATCCGGCGGCCCAGGCGGCAGTGGCGTTCACCTGCTTGGTGGACCGCTCCAGGTTCGCCTGCACCTTGCCGTCCAGCCACAGCTTCTTCAGCCCGCCGGGCGCCGCGGAGCGGGCGCGGGCGTCCACGGCGGCGCCGGTGACCTCGGCCCAGAAGTCCGCGGCCCGCTCCTTGTCGGCGGCGAGCGCTACACCGCCGATGGAGCCGAGGACGCGGGTGCGCTCGGCGCCGCGGGGCGCGGGCGGGGCGCTGCGCGCGAGGTTCACCGAGCCGTCGTAGACCGCGATGAGCGGGAGCTTCTTGGCGTGCGCGTCGTCGTAGCCCTGCCGGATCAGGCCGGTGACGTTGAAGAGCTCCTCGTCCACCCTGCCCGCGGCGAGGGCCTTGGCCGCGCTCTGCGGGTAGACGTAGAGGTCCTTGCCCGACTGGCGGGTCTGCACCAGCGGCTGCGAGCCGTCCTCGCGGGGCATCGCCGTGGCGGCGGTGCGTCCCGCGGCGTCGGTGGAGACCAGGATCCGGTCACCGGTGACCAGCGTCACCGTGACGGGCGCGGAGGGCTGCTTTCCAGCCGCCTCGCTGCCCACGACCGGTCTTCCGTCCGGCGCTCCGTCGCGCGGCTGTGCCGCGGACGGGCCGATGGCGGTGACGGCCAGGACGGCCGAGACGGCCGCTCCCAAAGCCGTACGCGATATCGGACGCATCGCTCTCCCCAGGTGAATTCCGGCCAACTACTGCATTGCACGGCAAAGGCGCCGCGTAAATGGCTTCTGGCCAGCGGATGTTGGTGCTGCGGTGGCGTCACCTTGGCAGAGAGACGGGGGGTGCGGCGATGATGTCCGCGGCGGGTTTGCGCCGTGGCCGCTTCCCGCCAGGAACGGTCGAAAGGTGGGGGGACGGATGCTGAGCGCGATAGGCCTCGACGAGGGCCAGGAGTCGGCGTACCGCGCGCTGGTGGCACTGGGGGCGGCGGAGGTGCCCGACCTCGCGCACCGGCTGGCCCTGCCGGTGCCGCAGACGGAACGGGCCCTGCGGCACCTGGAGCGGCAGGGGCTCGCGGCGCAGTCCTCGGCCCGGCCGGGCCGGTGGGTGGCGGCCCCTCCCGCGGTGGCGCTGGGCGCGCTCCTGACCCAGCAGCGGCACGAGCTGGAGCAGGCGGAACTGGCGGCGGTGCTCCTGGCGGAGGAGTACCGGGCGGAGGCGGCCGAGCCGGCCGTGCACGACCTGGTGGAGGTCGTGACGGGCGCGAGCGCGGTGGCGCACCGCTTCCACCAGCTCCAGCTCGGCGCGGTCGAGGAGGTGTGCGCGCTGGTCACCGGCCGGCCGCAGGTGGTCACGGGTACGGACAACGAGGCGGAGGACCGGGCCGCCGTACGGGGCGTCGCGTACCGGGTGGTCATCGAGCGCGAGGTGCTGACGACGCCCAGCGGGATCCGGGAGGCTTCCACGGCGCTCGCCCGGGGGGAGCGCATCAGGGTGACGGGGCAGGTGCCGACGAAGCTGGTGATCGCGGACCGGACGCTGGCGATGGTGCCCCTGACCGCGCGGGGCGCGGAGCCGGCGGCGCTGGTGGTGCACGCGTCGGGGCTGCTGGAATCGCTGATGGGCCTGTTCGAGGCGGTGTGGCGGGAGGCGCTGCCGCTGCGGCTGGGTTCCACGGGCCACGCGGAGGAGGGCGACGGCGGCCCGGACGAGACGGACCTGGAGGTCCTGTCCCTGCTCCTGGCGGGGATGACGGACGCGAGCGTGGCGAAGCACCTGGAGCTGGGGCTGCGGACCGTACAGCGTCGGGTCAAGGGCCTGATGGAGCTGTCCGGGGTGACGACGCGGCTCCAGTTGGGCTGGCACGCGTACGAAAAGGGCTGGGTGGCCCGGTAGCCGCCGGTCGGGCAGGCTGGGCAGATGGGTCTGCCTCAGCTGCTCCTGGTGGGGCTGGTGCTGCTGCTCGGGGTGGTCGGGGTCCTGGTCCCGGGTGTGCCGGGGACCTGGCTGGTCTGGGCGGGGCTCATGTGGTGGGCGCTGCACGAGCGGTCGGAGGTGGCGTGGATCCTGCTGGTCTCGGCGACGGCCCTGCTGCTGGTGGTCCAGGCGGTGAAGTGGCAGCTCCCGCCGAGGCGGCTGCGCGGCGTCGGCGTCACCCCCCGGATGGCGGCGTACGCGGGTGCGGGCGCGGTCCTGGGCTTCGTACTGGTGCCGGTCGTGGGGGCCGTGCCGGGCTTCGTCGGCGGCATCTACCTGTGCGAGCGCCTGCGCCTGGGCACGCACGGCGAGGCGCGGGCGTCGGTCCGCACGGTGATGCGGGCGGTGGGCACGAGCGTACTGGTGGAGCTGTTCGCGTGCCTGCTGGCGGTCGGGGCGTGGGTGGGCGCGGTGGTGTGGTCGTAGGCGATCGCCCTGGGGAGTGTCGTCAAAGTGGCGTCGGCCGCCCGAAGGACGGGGCCGCCGGCCAGACGGGCCTTTGACGACACGACCTAGGACCCGCGCCCGATGCGCGGGGCCGGGGCGGCTGCGAGGGTGGGCGGTATGACGGACTTCAAGGGGTTCAGCGAGACGGAGCTGGCGTACCTGCGCTCCCAGCATCTGGGGCGGCTGGCGACGGTGGACGCGGCCGGGCAGCCGCAGGCGAACCCGGTGGGGTTCTTCCCGCAGGACGACGGGACGGTCCTGGTGGGCGGGATGGCGATGGGCACGACGAAGAAGTGGCGCAACCTGGCCGCGAACCCGCGGCTGTCCCTGGTCGTGGACGACCTGGTCAGTACCCGCCCGTGGCGTGTCCGCGGGATCGAGATCCGCGGCCGCGCCACGCTGGAGGTCGGCCCGCACACCCTGGGCCCGCACTTCAGCCCGGAGGTCATCCGCATCCACCCCGACCGCGTCCTGTCCTGGGGCCTCGACACCTGACGCTTGCGGAAAGGCCGTGTCCGGGGAAAGGCCGTGTCCGGGGAAAGGCCGTGTCCGGGTGCCCGCCGGGGCGGCCTGAGCCGCGCCGGCGGGCACCCCGGACGGGTCGGGTCAGGCGCGGCCGTTGCGCTTGGCCGCGTAGTTCGCGCGGCCTTCCGCCGACTTCATGCGCCAGTCCCGGGCGAGCTCCGCGCGCAGCCGCGCGTCCGTCTTCGCGACGATCCGCTGGTTCTCCCGGAGCAGCTTGCGGTAGCTCTCCAGCCGCCGCTCGGGCAGTTCGCCCGAGTCCAGGGCCGCCAGCACCGCGCAGCCCGGCTCCGCCTCGTGCGCGCAGTCGTGGAAGCGGCACTGCTCCGCGAGGTCCTCGATCTCCGAGAAGACCTGCCCGACGCCCGCCTCCGCGTCGTAGAGCCCGACGCCCCTCAGCCCGGGGGTGTCGATCAGGACGCCGCCGCCCGGCAGGACCAGGAGGTTGCGGGTCGTCGTGGTGTGGCGGCCCTTGCCGTCGACCTCACGGGTCTCCTGGACCTCCATCACGTCGTCCCCGAGCAGTGCGTTGGCCAGCGTGGACTTGCCCGCGCCGGAGATGCCGAGGAGCACGCTCGTACCGCCCGAGACCACCGCGGCGAGCACGTCCGTGCCCTCCCCGGTGTGCGAGGAGACGGTGAGCACCTGGACGCCCGGCGCGGCCGCCTCGACGTCCTGGACCAGGTGCCCGAGGGTGACCGGGTCCGGGACGAGGTCCGCCTTGGTCAGGACGACCAGCGGCTGCGCCCCCGATTCCCAGGCGAGCGCGAGGAACCGCTCGATACGGCCGAGGTCCAGTTCCACGGCGAGCGACACCGCGATGATCGCGTGGTCGACGTTCGCGGCGAGGATCTGCCCCTCGGACCGCTGGGATGAGGTGGACCGTACGAAGGCGGTCCGGCGCGGCAGGTACACCTTCACGTAACGCGGATTGCCGTGCGCCTCCACCACCGCCCAGTCTCCGGTGCAGATGACCCGGAGCGGGTCGTGGGGGGTGACGAAGGCGGTGTCGGCGCGGACGATTCCGTCCGCCGTCATGACGTCGCACTGGCCGCGGTCGACCCGTACCACCCGGCCGGGCACGAGGCCCTGCTCGGTGTACGGGGTGAACTCGGACTCCCAGGCGTCGTCCCAGCCGAAGGGGGCCAGAGCGTGCGAGAGGGAAGCCTGCGGGAAAGAAGAGAAAGACAAGGGAAACCCTTCACAGGGTGGCCCCGGCGGCGTGCGCTGCTACAGAGCGCGAAAGAAGAGAGAGGTCAGCCGGAGACCACAGAAGTGACATTGATGGTCTTCTGAGTGCGGGCAACGCCCTGCGCCATGACAGTCATCAATGAACTCACCTCCGGGTCGTACGACGTGCCGACCGATGTGCCGACATGCGGTTCCGCGCCGACCGGCGGGAACGACCACACCGTAACAAGCCCGTTGGGACGGACGCCACTTCTTTTTCCACGTCCGATTCCTTCAAGACCTGCGGCCGTCCCCGCTCCTAGCCTGGCGGCATGACTCCCCGACTCGACATGATCGGCCTGGTCGTCTCCGACATGGCCGCCTCGCTCGCCTTCTACCGCCGCCTCGGGCTGGACGTCCCGGCCGAGGCCGACGCCCAGCCGCACGTCGAAGCCGTACTGCCAGGCGGGCTGCGGATCGGCTGGGACACGGAGGAGGTCATCCGCTCCTTCGACCCGTCCTGGACCCGGCCCGCCGGTGACGGCCGGGTGGGACTGGCCTTCCTGTGCGACTCCCCCGCCGAGGTGGACGCCCTGTACGCCGAGCTCACCGCCGCGGGGCACGCGGGCCACCTCAAGCCCTGGGACGCCTTCTGGGGCCAGCGCTACGCCGTCGTGCTGGACCCGGACGGCTGCGGGATCTCGCTGTTCGCGGCGCTCGCCGCCGCGTAGGCCGCCGGCGTGGTCCCGGCCAGCGCCCGCACCTCGCGGGTGTAGTGCGCCTGGTCGGCGTACCCGGCGCGGTGCGCGACCTCCGCCGGGGGCAGCCCTCGGCGGGCCAGGGCCAGCGCCCGCTGGAGCCGCAGCACCCTGCCCAGGGTCCGCGGGCCGTACCCGAACGCGTCGAGCGAGCGCCGGTGCAGCTGGCGCTCCCCGAGGCCGACCGCCGCGGCGACGGCGGCGACCGCCTCCCCCGCGCCGAGCCTGGCCGCCACCTCCGCGGCCAGCGGGTCGGGCGGTCCGCTCAGCGCGGTGCGGGCGCGGGCCAGCTCCTCCAGTCCCGCGCGGGGGTCCCCGTACGAGGCGATCCGCTCGGCGAGGCGCCGTACCTCGGGGCCGGGCCACAGTTCGGCCAGCTCCACCCGCCGGTCGCGCAGTTCCCGGGCCGGTACGCCGAGCAGCGCGGGCGCGGTACCGGGAGCGAGGCGGACCCCGGCGAAGGCGGAGCCGGGCACCTCCCCGGCGGGGTGCGGCCCGGTGTCGGGTCCGGCGACCAGCAGCCGCCCGTCCACCCAGAGCAGGTCCATGCACCCGTCGGGCAGCACCACGCCGCCCGCACCGCCGGCGCGCCACAGCACGGCCCCGGGAACCAGGCGCGAGCGGTGTTCCTCGTACACGGACATCACGCTACGCCGCGGTATCAGTGCTTGCGCAGGCGCGAGTGGTAGTCCTCGGGCGGAAGGAAGTTCGACCAGCGTTCGGGGAACTCCGAGGGCATGCCGCCGTCCTCGTCGTCCTCCGACTCGCCCTCGGCCAGGGCCCGCCAGGCGGCGGCCCGGGCGACGAGCTGGGCGGCCTCGGCCTCGCGGGCGCGCTCGTTCGCCTCGCGCGCCGCGGCCGTGGCGACCGAGGGCCAGACCCGGTCGATCGCGGCGTTGACGGCGGCGCCGACGAGGACCGCGAAGGCCGAGATACCGATCCACAGCAGGACGGCCACCGGCGCCGCGAGGGAGCCGTAGATCGTCGGCCCCTCGACGGTGTTGGTGAGGTAGATCCGCAGCAGGAACGAGCCGAGCACCCACATGGCGAGGGCCACGAGCGCGCCGGGCACGTCCTCGATCCACGGCGAGCGCACGGGGACGGAGACGTGGTAGAGCGTCGTCAGGAAGACGATGGACAGCAGGGTGACGGTCGGCCAGTAGAGCACCGCGATCACGCTGGTGCCCCAGGGCACCAGGCGTACGACGGCGTCGGGCCCCACCACCATCAGCGGCAGCACGACGGCGCCGATCACCAGTGCGACCACGTAGAGCACGAAGGCCAGCAGCCGGGTCTTGACGATGCCGCGATGCCCGTCGAGCCCGTACATCACGGTGATGGTGTCGATGAAGACGTTCACGGCGCGGGAGCCCGACCACAGGGCGAAGGCGAAGCCGAGCGAGATGAGGTCGGGGCGTCCGCGCCCCGTGACGTCGTCGAGCATCGGCCTGGCGATGTCGTTGACGCCCCGGTCGGACAGCACCGTGCCGACCGCCCCGAGGATGTTCTCCTCGATGCTGGCCACCGTCGTCTTGCCCGTCCAGCCGTCCACGTAGCCCAGCAGGCCCAGCAGGCCGAGGAAGAGCGGGGGCAGCGAGAGGAGCGTGAAGAAGGCGGCCTCGGCCGCGAGCCCGAGGATCCGGTACTCGATGCACGAATTGACGGTGTCCTTCAGCAGCAGCCAGCCCATCTTCCGCTTCGAGACGTTGCGGTAGAGGGCGCGGGCCCGATGGAGCCGTCCTGGGATCCGCTCGGGTGTTTCTTTTGCTGGCTGCACGTCCTTACGGTATCGGCATGGCAGCCACCACCCACACAGTCACCAACCAGGCCCCACCCCTTGTGGGCTACGACGTCTACGCAGGCGACCGGGCCCTCACCGAGGGCGTGGAGCGGCATCTCGCGGGCGCGGACCCCGAACTCCTCGGCGGGGTAAGGCAGGAGCTCACCGACCTCGGACGGGCCGCGGGCTCCGCGCAGGCTCAGCTCTGGGGTGCGCAGGCGAACGAGAATCCGCCCAAGCTGCGCACGCACGACCGTTACGGCAACCGGATCGACGAGGTGGAGTTCCACCCGGCCTGGCACCGGCTGCTGGGGCACGCCGTGTCGGCGGGGCTCACCGACGCGTGGGGGCGGCCGGCCGGTCATCTGCGCCGCGCGGCCGGGTTCTTCGTGTGGTCGCAGGCGGAGGCGGGGCACGGCTGTCCGGTCTCGATGACGCACGCGGCGGTGCCCGCTCTGCGGACCGATCCGGAGCTGGCCGCCGAATGGGAGCCGCGGCTGACCTCGCACGTGTACGAGGAGGGCCTGCGGCCGGCCGGGCAGAAGGCCGGGGTGCTGTTCGGCATGGGGATGACGGAGAAGCAGGGGGGCAGCGACGTACGGGCGAACACGACGGCGGCGGTGCCGCTGGACGCTCCGGGCGAGTACCTGCTGACGGGTCACAAGTGGTTCTGCTCCGCGCCGATGTCGGACGGGTTCCTGGTGCTGGCGCAGGTCGCTCGGGGCGGGAAGGACAACCTGACGTGCTTCCTGGTGCCGCGGGTGCTGCCGGACGGGACGCGGAACGTGTTCGCGATCCAGCGGCTGAAGGACAAGCTGGGCAACAAGTCGAACGCTTCGAGTGAGGTGGAGTTCGACGGGACGTGGGCGCGGCGGGTGGGCGAGGAGGGCCGGGGGGTGCGGACCATCATCGAGATGGTCGCCGCGACCCGGCTGGACTGTGTGATCGGTTCGGCCTCGCTGATGCGGCAGGCGCTGACGCAGGCCGTGCACCATGCGGAGCACCGCTCTGCTTTCGGAGCACCGCTCATCGACCAGCCGCTGATGCGCAACGTGCTGGCCGACCTCGCCCTGGAGTCGGAGGCCGCCACCACGCTGACCCTGCGCCTGGCGGCCGCGTACGACGCGGGGACCGAGCAGGAGAAGGCCTTCCTGCGGCTCGCGGTGCCCGCCGCGAAGTACTGGGTGACCAAGCGCTGTACGCCGATGGTCGCGGAGGCCCTGGAGTGTCTGGGCGGCAACGGCTACGTCGAGGAGTCCGGCCTGCCCAGACTGCTGCGCGAATCCCCGCTGAACTCCATCTGGGAGGGTTCGGGCAACGTCCAGGCCCTGGACGTACTGCGCGCCCTCCAGCGGGAGCCGCAGGCGCTGAACGCGTTCCTCCAGGAGGTCGGGCTGGCCCGGGGCGCCGACCACCGGCTGGATTCGGCCATCAAGAACCTGCTGACGGAGCTCGCCGATCTGGACGGCATCGAGGCGCGGGCCCGCCGGGTCGTGGAGCGCATGGCGCTGGTGCTGCAGGGCTCGCTGCTGGTGCGCTGGGCCCCGCCCGAGGTGGCGGACGCGTTCTGCGCCTCACGGCTGGGCGGCGACTGGGGCGCGGCCTTCGGCACGCTGCCGCACAGCCTCGATCTGGGGGCGGTGGTGGAACGGGCTCGGATCACGGGCTAGCGGAAGTCCCCAAACCGCCACGAGCCGGGATCCGGACCCGTTGACCTGGAGCAGAGGTGGCGCCGCGCCGACTCGGCACCACCCCTGATCCGAGAAGCCCCGAGGAGGAGCTGCCACGCCGCTCAGCGACGTCCGGACAGTTTCGGTCGACCGACCGGGACTTGGCGAGAGTTGCATACCGTTGCAACCTTTGAGTCGGAACCACCCGCCGTTCGTGCCAGGGAAGCGGCACGAACGGACCGCCCGGGCGGCATCCGCTGTAGGTCCTTGTTCCGCACGGGGAGGTTCCGGTGGCCAACACCGCACACAACGCGGTCGATGTGGCGCGCATCTCGGCCATGGACGCGCGGGAGGCCGCGCGTCTGCTCAAGGGAGTACGGGCGGCCGCGCTGGCGGGCTGCCGGCCTCCGGCGGCCCCGCGGCCGGAGATCGCCGAGTCCTGGCGCCGCATGCTGGCAGGCGGGGTGCACCCGGACCGTGACGCGCGCTCCCGGCTGCTGTCCGCCGCCGAGACCGAGGAGCGGCGGCAGACCTCGCCGCTGCGCGACCTCCTGCCGGTGCTGCGCGAGGGGCTGCTGCCCGAGCTGGACGATGCCCTGCACATCATGGTCGTCGCCGACGCGGACGGCCGGCTGCTGTGGCGGGAGGGGCACTCCTCGATCCTGCGCAAGGCGGACCGGCTCGGCTTCGCGGTGGGCGCCGACTGGGACGAGGCGGTGGTCGGCACGAACGGGGTGGGCACCGCCCTGGTGACCCGGCGGCCGGTCCAGGTGTTCTCGGCGGAGCACTTCGTCTCCAGCCACCACGACTGGACCTGCGCGGGGGCTCCCGTACGGGACCCCAGGGACGGGCAGCTGCTGGGCGTGATCGACGTCAGCGGGCCGCTGGCGACCATGCACCCGGCGACGCTGGCGTGGGTGAGCTCGGTGGCCCGGCTCGCCGAGCGGGAGCTGCGGGTGCGGCACCTGGAGTCGCTGGAGCGGCTGCGGTGCGTGGCGGCCCCGCTACTGGCCCGGTTCCCGGGGCGGGCCCTGGCGGTGGACCCGAACGGCTGGACCGCGGCCGTGACGGGGCTGGCTCCGGCGGACCGGATCCCGCTGCCGAAGTCCTTCGGGCCGGGCCGGGTGTGGGTGCCGCAGCTCGGCGACTGCCTGGTGGAGCCCCTGCCGGGCGGATGGCTGCTGAGCGTGACGGAGGAGCGCCGGGACGCGGCGGCCGCGCGGGTGGTGCTCGACCTCAGCCGGGCCGGGTCCTGCTCGGCGACGGTGTACGGGGCGGCCGGGAGCTGGTCGCAGGAGCTGAGCCCGCGCCATGCCGAGCTGCTGTTCCTGCTGGCGGAGTCGCCGCGGGGGCGGTCGGCGGCGGAGCTCTCCGCGGAGCTGTTCGGCGACCCGACGCGCACGGTGACGGTGCGCGCGGAGCTGTCGCGGGTGCGCCGCCACCTGTCCGGGGTGCTGACGCACCGGCCGTACCGCTTCGCGGAGGACGTGGAGGTGGAGCTGATCCGCCCCGAGGACCCCGCGGCCCTGCTGCCGCACTCCACGGCGCCCGCGGTGATCAGGGCCCGCCTGGGCCGGACGGGGCCGGGCATGATTCGCTGAGCTCCATGAGCACCATCACCCTCACCACCTGGTCCCTGGAAATGACCTCGCCGCAGGACCTGGTCCCGGCGGCCGTTCCCGGCCCGGAGATCACCGTCGCCCGGGCGGAGGTCCCCTCGCCCGAGTTCAGCCGCTTCCTCTATGCCTCGGTGGGCGGCGACATCCACTGGACGGACCGGCTGTCCCTGACCCGGGCGCAGTGGGTGGAGCAGCTGGGGCGGCCCGGCGTGGAGACGTGGGTGGCGTACGACCGGGGCACACCGGCCGGGTACGTGGAGTTCGACCCGCAGCCGGACGGTGTGGTGGAGATCATGTACTTCGGCCTACTGCCGGACTTCCGGGGGCGCCGGATCGGCGGGCACCTGCTGTCGGTGGGCATCGCCCGGGCCTGGTCCCTCGCAGAGCGCTGGCCCGAGCTGGAGCCGACCCGGCGGGTGTGGCTCCACACGTGCAGCCAGGACGGCCCGACGGCGATGGACAACTACCTGCGCCGCGGCTTCAAGCTGTTCCGTACCGAGACGGAGCCCAAGGAGGACACCCCCACCCCCGGCCCCTGGCCCGGCGCGTAGGGCCCTCCAGGGGGTGACCCCCGTCACCCCATCCCATGATCCGAGACGACATCGTCCGCATCATGGACAGTAGTGGACTCCTCCAATCGCCCCATGACACGCTTCCGCCATGAACGGAGCTGGAATTGCCTTGGTGAGTCGGCGGCACGTCGACCTCGGCCGCATGTCCAGCGCCATCTGTCCGGCGCGCTGACGGAACCAGCCACCGCCGCACAGCGCCTCCACGCAGCCGTCGTGGACGCGCCACCACTCGCAAGCCCCCTGTAGGCCGATCACCGCCCTGAGCACCGGCACAACCGGAAAAAGCGGCGGCGATCAGCCACACCCGCTCCGCGCCCAGGGGTCACGCCGCCCTCCCCTGCCCCCGCCTTGAGCCGCCGAAGAAGGACGTACCGCCATGGCCGCCACCACCGAACCGACCGCAGCAGCCGCGCCCGCAGCCGCCGCCGCGCGCCGCAAGACCGGCCGTCACCGCGGTGAGGGCCAGTGGGCCGTCGGACACCACACGCCCCTCAACGGCAACGAGCAGTTCAAAAAGGACGACGACGGTCTCAACGTGCGGACACGCATTGAGACGATCTACTCCCAGCGCGGGTTCGACTCGATCGACCCCAACGACCTGCGCGGCCGCATGCGCTGGTGGGGCCTCTACACCCAGCGCAAGCCCGGGATCGACGGCGGCAAGACCGCGATCCTGGAGCCGGAGGAGCTGGACGACAAGTACTTCATGCTGCGCGTGCGCATCGACGGCGGCCGGCTGACCACCGAGCAGCTCCGCGTCATAGGCGAGATCTCCGAGGAGTTCGCGCGCGGCACCGCCGACCTCACCGACCGCCAGAACGTGCAGTACCACTGGATCCGGATCGAGGACGTCCCGGAGATCTGGCGCCGTCTGGAGGCCGTCGGCCTCTCCACCACCGAGGCCTGCGGTGACACGCCCCGCGTCATCCTCGGTTCGCCCGTGGCCGGCATCGCCCAGGACGAGATCATCGACGGCACGCCCGCCATCGATGAGATCTACCGCCGCATCGTGGGCAACAAGGACTTCTCGAACCTGCCCCGCAAGTTCAAGTCCGCGATCTCCGGCTCGCCGCTGCTCGACGTGGCGCACGAGATCAACGACATCGCCTTCGTCGGCGTGAACCACCCCGAGCACGGCCCCGGCTTCGACGTCTGGGTCGGCGGCGGTCTCTCCACCAACCCCAAGCTCGGCGTGCGCCTGGGCACCTGGGTCTCGCTCGACGAGGTCCCGGACGTGTACGAGGGCGTCATCTCGATCTTCCGCGACTACGGCTACCGCCGGCTGCGCACCCGCGCCCGCCTGAAGTTCCTCGTCGCCGACTGGGGCCCGGCCAAGTTCCGCCAGGTCCTGGAGGACGAGTACCTGGGGCGCAAGCTGACCGACGGCCCCGCGCCCGAGCAGCCCAGCGGCCAGTGGCGCGACCACGTCGGCGTCCACCAGCAGCAGGACGGCCGCTTCTACGTCGGCTTCGCGCCCCGCGTGGGCCGCGTCGACGGCGCCACCCTCACCAAGATCGCGGACGTGGCGGAGCAGCACGGCTCCGGCCGCCTGCGCACCACGGCCGAGCAGAAGATGGTCGTCCTCGACATCGAGGCGGACCGCGTCGACTCGGTCGTCGCGGCCCTGGAGGCGCTGGACCTGCGGGTCAACCCGTCCCCGTTCCGCCGCGGCACGATGGCCTGCACCGGCATCGAGTTCTGCAAGCTGGCCATCGTCGAGACGAAGGCGCGCGGCGCCTCGCTGATCGACGAGCTGGAGCGCCGCCTGCCGGACTTCGCCGAGCCGCTCACCATCAACATCAACGGCTGCCCGAACGCCTGCGCACGTATCCAGGTGGCGGACATCGGTCTCAAGGGCCAGCTGGTCCTGGACGACGACGGCAACCAGGTGGAGGGCTACCAGGTCCACCTGGGCGGCGCCCTCGGCCTGGAGGCCGGCTTCGGCCGCAAGGTCCGCGGCCTCAAGGTCACCTCGGCCGGTCTGCCCGACTACGTCGAGCGGGTCGTCAAGAGCTACGAGGAGCAGCGCGAGGACGGCGAGCGCTTCGCGGCGTGGGTCGCCCGCGCGGACGAGAAGAGCCTCTCGTGAGCGAGCGCGCCGCACCGTTCTACTGCCCGTACTGCGGCGACGAGGACCTGTTTCCCAACGAAACGGGTCACGGCGCGTGGGAATGCCGGGCCTGCAACCGAGCCTTCCAGCTGAAGTACCTCGGACTACTGGCCCGGGGCGTTCAGTCCAACAGCGCGGGAGGGGACGAGATATGACGACGACTCAGGAAACCCGGGAAGAAGTTCACGGGAGCCGGGGGACGCGCGACCTCAAGGCACTGGCCGAGCAGGCGGGCCGGGACCTGGAGGACGCCTCCCCCCTGGAGATCCTCACCTGGGCCGCCGAGACCTTCGGCCGGAAGTTCGCCGTGACCTCCTCCATGGAGGACGCGGTCGTCGCCCACCTGGCCTCCCGCGCCTTCCCCGGCGTGGACGTGGTCTTCCTCGACACGGGCTACCACTTCGAGGAGACCATCGGCACCCGCGACGCGGTCGAGGCCGTGATGGACGTCAACGTCATCACGCTCACCCCGCGCCGGACGGTGGCCGAGCAGGACGCCGAGTACGGCCCCAAGCTGCACGACCGCGACCCCGACCTGTGCTGCGCACTGCGCAAGGTCAAGCCCCTGGAAGAGGGCCTGACCGCGTACGAGGCGTGGGCGACGGGGCTGCGCCGCGACGAGTCCCCGACCCGGGCGAACACCCCGGTGGTCGGCTGGGACGAGAAGCGGCAGAAGGTCAAGATCTCCCCGATCGCCCGCTGGACCCAGGACGACGTGGACGCCTACGTGCTGGAGCACGGGGTGCTCACCAACCCGCTGCTGATGGACGGTTACGCCTCCGTCGGATGCGCGCCCTGCACCCGCCGCGTCGCGGAGGGCGAGGACGCACGGGCCGGCCGCTGGGCCGGTCGGGCCAAGACCGAGTGCGGACTGCACGGCTGATGACCGAACTCGACGAATCTACGGAGACACAGCAGATGAGCGTGAGCGACCAGGGCGCCACCGTGTGGCTGACCGGGCTGCCGAGCGCGGGCAAGACCACCATCGCCTACGCGCTGGCCGAGCGGCTGCGCGCCGAGGGCCACCGCGTGGAGGTCCTCGACGGCGACGAGATCCGCGAGTTCCTCTCGGCCGGCCTCGGTTTCAGCCGCGAGGACCGGCACACCAACGTGCAGCGGATCGGCTTCGTCGCCGAACTGCTGGCGAGCAACGGCGTCAAGGCCCTCGTGCCGGTGATCGCGCCGTTCGCGGACAGCCGCGAGGCCGTCCGCAAGCGGCACGCCGCCGAGGCCACCTCGTACCTGGAGGTCCACGTGGCCACCCCGGTCGAGGTCTGCTCGGAGCGTGACGTGAAGGGCCTGTACGCCAAACAGGCGGCGGGCGAGATCTCCGGTCTGACCGGGGTCGACGACCCGTACGAGGCACCGGAGTCCCCGGACCTCCGTATCGAGTCGCACACGCAGTCCGTGCAGGAGTCGGCCTCGGCCCTCCACGCGCTGCTCACCGAGAGGGGTCTGGCATGACGACCACCGTCGCCCACCTGCACGACGAGACCGACGCGCCGTACGCGCTGTCGCACCTCGACGCCCTCGAATCCGAGGCGGTGCACATCTTCCGCGAGGTGGCGGGCGAGTTCGAGAAGCCGGTGATCCTGTTCTCCGGCGGCAAGGACTCCATCGTCATGCTGCACCTGGCGCTCAAGGCGTTCGCGCCCGCACCGGTCCCCTTCACGCTCCTGCACGTCGACACCGGGCACAACTTCCCCGAGGTCCTGGAGTACCGCGACCGCACCGTCGCCAAGCACGGCCTGCGCCTGCACGTCGCGTCCGTCCAGGACTACATCGATGCCGGCAAGCTGCGCGAACGCCCCGACGGCACCCGCAACCCCCTCCAGACCGTCCCGCTCACCGAGGCGATCCAGCAGCTGAAGTTCGACGCCGTCTTCGGCGGCGGCCGCCGCGACGAGGAGAAGGCCCGCGCCAAGGAACGCGTCTTCTCCCTGCGCGACGAGTTCTCCCAGTGGGACCCCCGCCGCCAGCGCCCCGAGCTGTGGCAGCTCTACAACGGCCGCCACGCCCCCGGCGAGCACGTCCGCGTCTTCCCCCTCTCCAACTGGACCGAGCTGGACGTCTGGCAGTACATCGCCCGCGAGGGCATCGAACTGCCCCAGATCTACTTCGCCCACGAGCGCGAGGTGTTCTCCCGCAACGGCATGTGGCTCACCGCCGGCGAATGGGGCGGCCCGAAGGAGAACGAGACCACCGAGACGCGTCTCATCCGCTACCGCACCGTCGGCGACATGTCCTGCACCGGCGCCGTCGACTCCGACGCCGCCACGCTGGACGCCGTGATCGCCGAGATCGCCGTCTCCCGGCTCACCGAGCGGGGCGCGACCCGCGCCGACGACAAGATGTCCGAGGCCGCGATGGAAGACCGCAAGCGCGAAGGGTACTTCTAGAAATGACCAGCACCACCGAGCAGTTCGCCGATCTCTCGGCGACCACCCTGCTGCGCTTCGCGACCGCCGGTTCCGTCGACGACGGCAAGTCCACCCTGGTCGGGCGGCTGCTGCACGACTCCAAGTCGGTCCTGACCGACCAGATGGAGGCCGTCGAGGCGGTGTCCCAGGCCCGTGGCCAGGACGCCCCCGACCTCGCGCTGCTCACCGACGGCCTGCGGGCCGAGCGCGAGCAGGGCATCACCATCGACGTCGCCTACCGCTACTTCGCCACCGCGCGCCGCCGCTTCATCCTCGCCGACACCCCCGGGCACGTGCAGTACACCCGCAACATGGTCACCGGCGCCTCCACCGCCGACCTGGCCGTGGTGCTGGTCGACGCCCGCAACGGCGTCATCGAGCAGACCCGCCGGCACGCGGCCGTCGCCGCGCTGCTGCGGGTCCCGCACGTGGTCCTGGCCGTGAACAAGATGGACCTGGTGGGCTACCAGGAGTCCGTCTTCGCGGCCATCGCCGAGGAGTTCACCGCGTACGCCTCAGACCTGGGCGTCCCGGAGATCACCGCCATCCCGATCTCGGCCCTGGCCGGCGACAACGTGGTGGACCCGTCCGCGAACATGGACTGGTACGGCGGCCCGACGGTGCTGGAGCACCTGGAGACCGTCCCGGTCAGCCACGACCTCACGGCCTGCCCGGCGCGTTTCCCGGTGCAGTACGTGATCCGGCCGCAGACCGCCGAGCACCCGGACTACCGCGGCTACGCCGGCCAGATCGCCTCGGGCGTGCTGCGCGTCGGCGAGGCCGTGACCGTCCTGCCGTCGGGGCGCACCTCGGTCATCGAGGGCATCGACGCACTGGGCACCGGTCTCGGGTCGAGCACAGCCGTGGACATCGCATGGGCCCCGCAGTCCGTGACGGTGCGTCTGAAGGACGACATCGACATCTCGCGCGGCGACCTGATCGCGCCCACCGCGAGCGCCCCGGCCACCACGCAGGACGTCGAGGCGACGGTCTGCCACGTGGCGGACCAGCCGCTGGCCGTCGGCGCCCGGGTGCTGATCAAGCACACGACGCGCACGGTCAAGGCCATCGTCAAGGAGATCCCCTCGCGGCTGACCCTGGACGACCTCTCCCAGCACCCGAACCCGGGTCAGCTCGTGGCCAACGACATCGGCCGCGTGGTCGTCCGTACCGCCGAGCCGCTGGCGCTCGACGCGTACGCCGACTCGCGCCGTACCGGGTCCTTCCTGCTGATCGACCCGGCTGACGGAACCACCCTGGCGGCGGGCATGGCGGGCGAGTCCTTCGCCTCCAAGGCCGAGACCACCGTTCAGGCGGACGAAGAAGGCTGGGACTTCTAGTCATGCTTGCCGACATCTACTCGACCTTCGCCAAGGAGGGCGGCCGCGTAGGCAGCGGCCACCTGGGCAGCGGCCAGGGAGGGGTGGCGCGATGTGCGCGATGACCGCCCCCGCCCCCGACGAGCCGTACCTGCCCCCGTCCCCCAGACGAAGCCCCGCGCCGTAGACCACGGCGCGCCGAGAGGAAGTCCTCCCGTGCCTGCCACCCGTACCACCCTGCGCCGCGGTCTCGCCGCAGTCGCCGCCCTGCCCCTCCTGATCGGCGTGCTCGCCTCCTGCGGCTACGGCTCCCAGGCGGAGGACAAGGGCGACAAGAAGTCGAACGCCCCCGCCACCGACGGCAAGAAGCTGTCGGCTTCCGAGGTGCGCATCGGGTACTTCCCGAACCTGACCCACGCGACCGCGCTCGTCGGCCTCCAGGAGGGCCTGATCGAGAAGGAGCTGGGCGGCACCAAGGTCAAGCCGCAGTCCTTCAACGCCGGTCCGTCCGAGATCGAGGCCCTCAACGGGGGCTCTCTCGACATCGGTTTCATCGGCCCCTCCCCCTCGATCAACGGCTACGTGAAGTCCAAGGGTCAGAATCTGCGGATCATCTCCGGCTCGGCCTCCGGCGGCGTGAAGCTGGTCGTGAACCCGGACAAGATCAAGACCCTGGACGATCTCAAGGGCAAGAAGATCGCCACTCCGCAGAAGGGGAACACGCAGGACGTCGCGTTCCTCAACTGGATCTCGGAGAAGGGCTGGACGGTCGACTCGGAGTCCGGCAAGGGTGACGTGTCCGTCGTGCGGACGGACAACAAGGTGACCCCGGACGCCTTCAAGCAGGGCTCGATCGACGGGGCCTGGGTGCCCGAGCCCACGGCCTCCAAGCTCGTCTCCGACGGCGGCTCCGTCCTCCTCGACGAGACGGCGCTGTGGCCCGACAAGAAGTTCGTGATCACGAACGTCATCGTGTCCCAGAAGTTCCTCAAGGAGCACCCCGACGTCGTCGAGGCCGTACTGCGCGGCACGGTGAAGACCAACGAGTGGATCAACGCCAACCCCGACAAGGCCAAGGCCTCGGCGAACGCCAAGCTCGCAGCCGAAGGTGGCAAGCCGCTCGACGCGAAGATCATCGACCCGGCGTGGCCGAGCATCGCGCTCACCGACGACCCGCTGGCGGCAACGCTCAAGACCCAGTCGGAGTGGGCGGTCAAGGCCAAGCTGATCGAGCAGCCCGACCTGGCCGGTATCTACGACCTGACGCTCCTGAACAAGGTCCTCAAGGCCGCGGGCAAGCCCGCAGTCTCCGACGCCGGCCTCGGCGCCAACTAACCCCTCAGTCCAGCACATCCCAGGAGGTGACGACCATGGCCACGACACTCGCCAAGGCTGCCGAGACCGCCGTAGCGCAGCATGCGCACGCCGCCCGGATCGAGCACGTCTCGAAGTCCTTCACGGGACCGGCCGGATCGCAGCTCGTCCTGGACGACATCAGCCTCGATGTCGCTCCCGGAGAGTTCGTCACCATCCTGGGGGCCTCCGGCTGCGGCAAGTCCACCCTGCTCAACCTGGTCGCGGGACTGGACAAGCCGTCCGCGGGATCCATCCAGACCCCCGGCGGGCGTCCGGCGCTGATGTTCCAGGAGCACGCGCTGTTCCCGTGGCTGACCGCGGGCAAGAACATCGAACTCGCCCTGCGCCTGCGCGGGGTGACCAAGACGGACCGCAAGGCGGAAGCCGAACGCCTGCTGGAACTGGTCCGCCTCGGCGGCGCCTACGGCAAGCGGGTCCACGAGCTGTCGGGCGGTATGCGCCAGCGCGTGGCCCTGGCCCGGGCGCTGGCCCAGGACAGCCAACTCCTGCTGATGGACGAGCCGTTCGCGGCCCTGGACGCCATCACCCGCGATGTGCTGCACGGTGAGCTCACCCGTATCTGGGACGAGACGAACCTCTCCGTCCTGTTCGTCACCCACAACGTGCGCGAGGCCGTGCGCCTGGCCCAGCGCGTGGTCCTGCTCTCCTCACGCCCCGGCCGGGTCGCCAAGGAATGGACCGTGGACATCCCCCAGCCGCGCCGCATCGAGGACGCGGACGTCGCCGAGCTGTCCCTTGAGATCACTGAACACCTGCGTGGGGAGATCCGCCGCCATGGCCAGCACTGACACAAAGGCGAAGACCGAGGACCTGGCCGGTCTCGAAGCCGGCCTCGACGCCCTCGACGCCGTCCAGACCCACCGCACCCCGATCCGCGAGGTCCTCGTCAAGAAGGTCCTCCCCCCGGTCCTGGCCGTCGGCCTCGTGCTGCTGGTGTGGCAGGTCCTCGTCGCCGCGAAGGTCACCGAGGAGACCAAACTGCCCCCGCTGTCCGCGGTGTGGGACAGCCTGACCACCATGTGGCTCCAGGGCACCCTCCTCGACGTCATCTGGACCAGCGTCTCCCGCGGCCTGCTCGGCTTCCTCCTCGCCCTGGCCATCGGCACCCCCCTCGGCCTGCTCGTCGCCCGCGTCAAGTTCATCCGCGCCGCGATCGGCCCCATCCTCCAGGGCCTGCAATCCCTGCCGTCGGTGGCCTGGGTCCCGCCCGCCGTCCTGTGGTTCGGCCTGAATGACGCGATGATGTTCACCGTCATCCTGCTCGGCGCCGTCCCCTCCATCGCCAACGGCCTGGTCTCCGGCATCGACCAGATCCCCCCGCTCTACCTCCGCGCCGGACGCACCCTGGGCGCCACCGGCCTGCGCGGCGCCCGACACATCGTCATGCCCGCCGCACTGCCCGGCTACCTCGCGGGCCTGAAGCAGGGCTGGGCCTTCTCCTGGCGCTCCCTGATGGCCGCCGAGATCATCGCCTCCTCCCCCGACCTCGGCCTGGGACTCGGCCAACTCCTGGAGAACGGCCGCAACAACATCGACCTCCCCGGCGTGTTCCTCGCCATCATCCTCATCCTCGTCGTCGGCATCGCCATCGACCTCCTCATCTTCAGCCCGATCGAGCGGTGGGTCCTGCGCAGCCGCGGCCTCCTGGTCAAGAGCTGAGTCCCGTGTCCCGCGCACTTCTGGTCATAGCCCACGGCAGCCGCGACCCGCGGCACGCCGCGACCGTGCACGCCCTCACCCGGCGGGTCCGGGCGCTGCGGCCGGGGCTGCGGGTCGAGACGGCCTTCCTCGACTTCAACACCCCGACGGTGGGGCAGGCCCTGTCCTCGCTCCACCTGTCGGGCGTACGGGAGGTCGTCGCCCTCCCGCTCCTGCTGACCCGGGCCTTCCACGCGAAGTCCGACGTCCCGGCGGTGCTGGCCGAATCGGCCGCCCGCCTCCCGGGCCTGTCCGTCGCACTGGCGGACGTACTCGGCCCGTCCCCGCTCCTGGTCTCGGCCCTGGAGCGCCGCCTCGCCGAGGCGGGCATCACAGCGGCGGACCGCGCCACCACCGGTGTGGTGCTCGCGTCCGCCGGATCCACAGACCCGGAGGCGATCGCAGTGATCGCTGAAATCGCGCGGGAGTGGCGGCACACCGGTTGGTGCGCCGTGCGGCCTGCGTTCGCCTCCGCTGCCCTTCCCCGTACTGAGGACGCCGTACGGGCCCTGCGCGCCGAGGGCGCCCGCCGCGTGGCGGTGGCCCCGTACGTCATCGCGCCCGGCCGCCTTCCCGACCGCATCGCGGCTGGCGCGGCCGAGGCGGGCGCCGATGTGGTGGCCGGTGTCCTGGGGCCCTCCCCGGAACTGGCCCGGCTGCTGCTGCGCCGCTACGACGCGGCGCTCGCGGCGCCGGCCCGCCTCCCCGCCCTGGTGGCCTGATCCCGATTCCGCATGTGCCGACCCCCCTCCGCGAATCGAGCACGCGCGCCATAATGGCCCGCACGTACGGGAGTCGGAGCCGGGGGCGGGCATGCAGAACGCTGATCTCTCCGTGGTGGCGGACGAGCTGACGAAGCTCGCCGATGCCCTCCACGTCATGCAGGGCCGCCTGGAGAAGCAGACCGAGCGGACGGACGCCGTCGTCGCCGGGATCGGTGCGGGCTGGGGCGGGCCCACCGCCACCGCCTATGCCCGGCTGCACCAGGGCGTGGCCGAGGACGCCGTCCGGATCCGCCAGGTACTGGTGCTGCTCGAACAGGCCACCCGGCTCGGCCGCGACGGGTTCACGGAGCAGGAGCTCGACGTGCTCGCGAGGGACCTGGCCTGACCCGGCGGGACGCCCCCTCCTACGCCCTGGCCTCGGCCTCGTCGGCCAGGGCCGTCAGGTCGGCGATGGACATCGCACCCGGCGGCAGGGACTCGCGGGCGAAGATGTTCGCCGCGTGGCGCAGGACGTCGTTCACCGGGGTCGCCACCCCGTGCAGGCGGCCCAGCAGGCAGATCTCCCCGTTCAGGTAGTCCGCCTCGATCGAGCCCGTGCCCCGGTACAGGGACTGCCACGAGGAGCCGCCCCGGATGCCCGGCGGCGGCTCGACCTTGCCGCCGCGGGCCGCCGCCTGCTCGGCCTCGGAGACGTAGTCGATCCCGGCGGCGTCGAAGGCGGCCTTGCCCTCCCGGATCGCCCGCAGCAGCAGCGCCGCCTTCGCCGGGTCGGGCTCCGGGCCCGTGGTCGCCTGGATCGCGTTGCTCAGGTTGCCGAGCAGCTTCGCGTACTTCCACCGCATCACGTCCTCGACCACCGGCGCCTCGAACCCGGCCTTCTCCAGGTCGGCCGAGATGGCCCGGGCCCGCGCGTCGGCGCCGCCGGCGGCCAGTCCGATGTGCAGGATGCCCGTCAGCGGGGCGCACTTCGCGGAGACCACCCCCGGCTCCAGGAAGTCCGCCGGCAGCCATACGCAGAGCCCGTACACGCGCGCGAAGCGCCGTAGGGCGAGCCGTTCGCTCTCCACGCCGTTCTGCGCGCACAGCACCGGCAGCCGCTGCGCGGCCGTGCCGCCGCCCGCGACCTCGGCGTCGCCCCACGCGTCGAGCGCGGCGACGGCGTCCTGGGTCTTCACGGCGAGCAACAGCACGTCGTCGGGCCGCAGTTCGCCCAGCTCGGCCGGATCGGCCACCACGGGCAGCCGGTGTACGGAGGTCCCGTGCACGGTCGTGAGGCGCAGCCCGTCGGCGCGCAGGGCCTGCGCGTGTGCGCCGCGCGCGACGAGGACGACCTCGGCGCCCGTCTCCGTGAGCCGTCCGCCGATGCTCGCGCCGATCGCACCGGCGCCGATGATGATGTAACGCATACCCGGAGCCTGGCACATCCGCGGCCGCGGGTTACCTTCGGGCCATGGCTGATCTCAACGAGATGTACCTCCTCGGCGGCGACCTCCCCGTACGGCGGCTCGGGCTCGGCACGGGCGGCCTGGTGGGCGCCGGCTACTGGGGCCCGCGCGGCAGCCGCGCCGAGGCCGGGGCCGTGTTGCGCACGGCGGTCGAGCGGGGCGTGACCCTGATCGACACCGCCGACAACTACGGCCCCGACCTGGCCGAGGAACTCATCGCCGAGTTCCTGTACCCGTACGGGGACCAGCTCGTGGTCGCCACCAAGGGCGGGGTGGTGCGCACCGGCCCCGACCAGTGGCACGTGGCGGGCCGGCCGGAGCAGTTGCGCGCCATGTGCGAGGCGAGCCTGCGCCGGCTGCGGGTGGACCGGATCGGCCTGTACCAGCTGCACCGCTTCGACGGGTCCGTCCCGATGGCCGAACAGCTGGGGGCGCTGGCCGAGTTGCGGGCGGAGGGCAAGATCCGGCACATCGGCCTCGACACGGTCACCGCGGGCGTGCTGCGGGCGGCGCTGGAGCTCGTACCCGTGGCCGCGGTGCAGAATCCGTACAACCTGCTGGACCGCTCGTCGGACGAGGTGCTCGCGCTGTGCGAGGCCCGGGGGATCGCCTTCCTCCCGTACTACCCGCTGGGCAGCGGCGCCCTGACCCGGGATCGCGCGGCGGCCGTGACGGCCGTGGCGGCGGAACACGGGGTCGGTCCCGGCCAGATCGCCCTGGCCTGGCTGCTCCACCGCTCCCCGGCCCTGTGCCCGACCCCGGGCACCGGCTCCCCCGCCCATCTGGCGGAGAACCTGGACGCGGCCACGGTCCGCCTCACGCCGCGCGAGCTGGCCCTGCTGGACGCGCTGGGCACTACCTAGGAGGCGGGCACACCTGCCAGGCGAGGTGGTAGAGGGTGCTGACACTGGCGTCGGTGGAGTCCATGGCCATGAAGCTGGTGGCCGCCGGGCCGGAGGTGCCCGCATTCACGCGCAGTTCGGTATTGATGTTGAAGTTGCGCTTTTCTCCGCAGGGCGCCCAGACGAGATCGGCGTACTCCGTCTTGTCGCTCGTTTGCCAGCTGTCATTGAGCGGACCGTTGAAGTGGTGGGTCCGCTGGGAGGTCTGGGGCATTCCCTGGAAATAGTAGTTCGCCCGTTCCTGACCCCATGCCCCCCGCTGGAGGAATGCGAATCCGCGGTAGTCCGCCTGGAGGATGGCGTAGGTGAAGCCCGAGGGTACGTGAACGCGGAGATTGAGCTGGCAGTTCTTGCGGAACGCGGTGGGCGGGGCGCCGGGGCCGACCTGCGCGAGGTATTCACTGTAGGTGACCGTGAAGGCGGTGTTGTCCGGGGCGACGGCCACCTGGGCGGTGCCTTCGCGGCAGCCGGATCCGTTCACCGTGGCGAGCTCGATCACGATCTTGTCCGGCGGCACGGTGATCAGCGGGCCGGGGCCGCCGGCGGCTCCGGCCGGCGTCGCCGTGCCGATCAGGGCGGCGGCGGCCGCGGCGGTGAGCAGGGTACGGGGCAGGGAAGGGGACATCGTTGTCACTCCTGGCCATGAGTCGGGTTCCTGCGCTCGCTCGGTGTCAGACGGCGGTGCATTGCCTCCAGGCGAAGTGGTAGACCGTACTGACGCTGCCGTCCGTCGAGTCCATGCTCATGAGGCTCAGAGCCTGCGGGTTCGACGTGCCCGCGTAGACGCGCAGTTCGGTGTTGACGTTGAGGTTGCGCTGCTCACCGCACGGCGCCCAGGCCAGGTCCTCGTACTCCGTCCGGTCGGTCGCCTGCCAGTTGTCCGTGTACGGGCCGTTGAACTGGTGGGTCGTGCGGGCCGTCTGGGCGGAGCCCTGGAAGTAGTAGTTCGCGCGTTCCTGTCCGAAGGCCCCGCGCTGGAGGTGCGCGAAGCCGCGGTAGTCGGCGCGGGCGATGGCGTAGGTGTACCCCTGGGGGACGTTGATCCGGAGGGCGAGCTGGCAGTTCTTGCGGAACTCGGCCCCGCCCGCGCCGGCTCCTGCCTGCGCCAGGTAGTTGCTGTAGGTGACCGTGAAGGCGGTGTTGTCGGAGGCCGCGACCACGTCCGCGGTCCCCTGCGGACACCCCGAGCCGTTGATTGCGACCACGTCGACCGTAATTCTCCCGGGCGGCAGGTACGCGGCATCGGCCTGGGCGGGTGCGGCCAACGCCGCTAATGCCGCCACCACCGCGCCGACGGTCAGTCTGCGGAGCGCCATAGTGTTTTCTCCATTCGTGCGGACGGGCACCGAATTCGGCATGCACATGCCACCACGAACGGAGCGGGACCGGTAAGGACGTGATACGGCCAACGGCCCCCCGCCGCATTTCCTGGCCTGTTCCCGCAAGGCC
This sequence comes from Streptomyces sp. NPDC037242, assembly GCF_055604165.1. NCBI lineage: Bacteria > Bacillati > Actinomycetota > Actinomycetes > Kitasatosporales > Streptomycetaceae > Streptomyces > Streptomyces sp. NPDC037242. The sequence continues at coordinate 181,441 of NZ_JBVJUY010000001.1, read as the reverse complement.
CGCGACCGGGCGGCCGCCCCCTCAACAGCCCGCCTGCGGTCCGGACGCCCGCCACCGGCCGGCCTCGGGGCGGGAAGATGACCGGAATGCTGGCCTCAGGGGCGCGGGCCGGGCGGGGAACCTCGCGCGGCACCGCGCGCGGCGCTCAGGCCCCCGTCAGCTCGACGAGCTTGACGACCGTGTTCCAGTTGCGGGTCGTCACGTCGAGGCCCTTCACCAAGGCCGGTTTGGCCAGCGCCTCGCCCAGTTTGGAGCGGCCGAGGCCGTCGGGGGCGTAGAGGTAGAGGACGCGGTCGCCGAGGCGGAACTCCTCCGGGAGGAAGTCCGCCGCGGCGAGCGCGGCGAAGCGGTCCGCGCCGGGCGGTTCGGAGAAGAACGTGGCGTGCAGTTGTCTGCCCTCCAGTTCGGCGGCGGGGAAGGGGCAGGCGTCGGCGACGGCGCGCAGGTGGTCCCCGTCCACCACCAGGCACGGCACCGGGAAGCCGAAGTGCGCCTCGATGGCCGCTTCCAGCTCCCGGGCCAGCGCCGTCGGGTCGGCGTTCGTACTGCTGAAGACGGCGTTGCCGCTCTGCAGGTACGTCTGCACGTCGCCGTGGCCGAGCGCCTCCAGTACGGAGCGCAGTTCCGCCATGGGGACCTTCTTGTGCCCGCCGACGTTGATGCCGCGCAGCAGTGCCGCGTATTTCTTCTTGTTCGTCATGGCCGCACACTAGGGCGCGGCCATGACAGTTCGGCCTCGATGAGGTCTGCGGCCCGGCGCGTGCCGCCCTCGGCGGCCATCTGTGCGCGGATGGCTTCGGAGCGGGCGGCGATCTCGGGTTCGGCGACCAGTTCCAGGACCGCCGCCCGCAGGGTCGCGGCGTCGGCCTCCTCCATGGGGACCTGCCGGGCCACGCCCAGCGAGACCAGCATCTCGGCGTTGCCGAACTGGTCGACGGCCTGCGGGACGGCGACCATCGGGGTCCCGGTGGCCAGCCCCTCCTGGCTGCCGCCGGCGCCCGCGTGCGTGATGAAGGCGTCCGCCTGGCCGAGGATGTCCAACTGGGGAACCCAGCGGTGGACCTCGACGTTGGCGGGGATCGCGCCCAGATCGGCCTCGTCCGTGAACTTGCCGATCTGCAGGACGACGTACCAGTCGGGGAGGTCCGCGAAGGCGTCCATGCAGGCCCGGTAGAAGGCGGGCTGCTTGGTGAAGGCGGAGCCGAGCGAGACGAGCAGCAGCTTCCTGCCCTCGGCGGCCGGCGGGCGCTGCCAGGTGCCCTGCGTCGCGCTGCGGTCGCCCTGGCAGGACCCGACGAAGGTGTACACGGACCGGTCGACCCGGTCGGCGTTCGGCTGGAGCACCTCGGGGATCAGGACGATGCTGCGGCGCGGGCGGCCCTGGAAGCGGTCCACCTGGTCGTCGAGGCCGTTCGCGGTGAGCCAGGCGGCGAAGTCGGCGTAGTACGCCTGCCCGCGCTCGGAAGCCTTCAGCTCGGCGAACATCGGTCCGGCCACCTCCTCCTCGTACCCCTCCCAGGCCACCAGGTTCGGGGACAGGGAGACGGCGGGGACCCCCCAGCGGTGGGCGAGCACGGGAGCCGGGTAGGCGGTGATGTCGTGGATGACGAGGTCGGGTTCGTCGCCCTGGAAGGCGGCCGCGAGCTGCGGGAGCGCCTGGCGGGCGTCCTTCAGGAAGGGTTCGAGGTGGTCGATGAGCTCGCTGCCCCAGGCCTCGGGGTCGTCGTCCGTGGGGAGGATGGAGTTCCAGATCACCGGCTCGGCCCCGGTCTCCGCGATCTTCTCGGCGAAGGCGGCGGGGATGGCGTAGCTGACCCGGTGGCCGCGGGCGACGAGTTCCCGGATCACTTCGATGCTCGGGTTCACGTGCCCGTGGGCGGCGATGGAGAACATGGCGATGTGCGCGGGCTTGGCAGAGGCTGTGGTCATGCCGCGACTGTAACGAGACGATACGTCTCGTGCAACATTATTTCCTGGCCCCCTACCGCTGATACCGGGCCAGCACCCGGTTGCCGTCCTTGACCAGGCGTTTCTCCAGTTCTCCGAGGTTGATGGCGCCGCTGTAGAACTCCTGGAGCGCCGGGGTCGCCACCTTGTCCTTCCATTCCGGGTAGCCGCGGACCGACTGCGCGGGCGCCGGGTGCAGCCGGTCGGCCAGGGCCGCGCCGGTCGCCCAGCCCAGCTCCGGGGTGCGCAGGGCGGGGTCGGCCAGCGCCTGCGTACCGGTGGGCAGCATCCAGTCGCCGCGCGCGAGGCGGACCATGTTCGCGGGGCGCAGCAGGAAGTCGATGAAGGCGGCGGCCTCCTTCTTGTACGGGCTGTCCTGCGCGATCGAGAGGGTCTGCGGGCTCACTCCCTGGGCCGTCCCGTCCACACCTGCCGGGGGCGGCAGCACCTGCCACGCGAAACCGGGCGGGGCCTGCCGGACGATCTGCTGGCGGTAGGAGAAGCCGAGCGGCACCATCGCGTACTTGCCGCCGAAGAAGCCGGGCAGCGTGTCGGAGCCGCCCATCCCGAGGGTGGCGCGCGAGGCGCTGTGGTCGGTGTCGACCTGCGCCCGGATCGTCTCCGGGACCACGGCGTCGCCCTCGGCCCAGCGGATGTCGACCTTCCCGTCGGGCCCGCGTACGAAGAGCCGGCCGCCCGCGGACAGGCTCAGGTTGAGGGTGGCGGAGACGGGGTCCTTGAGCGGCCAGGCCACCCCGTACCGCCCCTCTGCGGTGAGCCGTTTCGCGGCCGTGCGGAACTCCGCCCAGCTCCAGGGGGCTTCGGGGGTCGGGATGCGGATGCCGGAGTCGCGCAGCAGCGCGGTGTTGGCCATCAGGACCCGGGGCTCCTGGAGGAAGGGCACCCCGTAGACCCCGCCCGCCACGGTGGTGGACTCCCAGCTGCGGGCCGGGATGTCGGACTTGAGGCGTTCGGAGAGCAGCGGCCGCAGGTCGGCGAGGTAGCCGCCGTACGCGAAGTCGGCCAGGTCGTCGGAGGCGTCGTGGATGACGTCGGGGGCCTCGCCTCCCTCGAAGGAGGTCAGCAGTTGGTCGTGGACGCTGCTCCAGCTGCCCTGGACGTACTGGACCTGGATGTCGGGGTGGGCGGCGTTCCATTCGGCGACCAGGGCCTTGTTGGCTTCGACGGACTCCTTCTGCCAGGCCAGCGACTGGAACCGGATCCTGATCTTCCCGTCGGCCCCGGTACGGGCGGACCCACCGCCGGAGCAGCCGGCCACGAGCAGGAGCAGCCCGGCGACGGATGCGGCGAGGGCCTTGCGGAAGCGGGCCATCAGTTCTTCACCGCCCCGGCCAGCATGCCGCCGGCGATCCGCTTCTGGATGATCGAGAAGATCACCAGCGACGGCAGGGTCGCGAGGAACGCGGCCGCGGCGAGCGGGCCGAGGTCGGCGGCCCCCTCCGCGCCCAGGAAGTGGGTCAGGACCACCGGCAGGGTCTGCCGGTCGGGGGTCTTGAGGAGGACGAGGGCGAAGAAGAACTCGTTCCACGCGGTGATGAACGAGAAGAGCGCGGTGGCCACGATCCCGGGCGCCAGCAGGGGCGCCACGACCGAGACCAGCGTGCGCAGCCGCCCGGCCCCGTCCATCGCGGCCGCCTCCTCCAGTTCCGGCGGCACGGCCCGGACGTACCCGGTCAGCATCCACAGCGCGAACGGCAGCGACCAGACGACGTAGACGAGGATCAGCCCCGGCACCGAGTTGATCAGGTGCAGGTTCTTGAGCACCAGGAACAGCGGAATGATCACCAGCACGAAGGGGAAGGCCTGGCTGACCACGACCCAGCCGGTGGCGGCGGTGGCCAGCCGGCCCCGGTGGCGGGCCAGCACGAAGGCCGTCGGGGTGGCCAGCAGCACGGCGACCAAGGACGCGCACACGGCGGCGAGCAGGCTGTTCAGCGCGGCCTGCAGCAGCGGCTGTTCTGCGAAGGCCTGGCGGAAATTGCCGAGGCTCGGATCCTTCGGGACCCAGGTGGGGTGCAGGCTGCCCAGCTCGCGCGGTGGCTTGAAGGCCGTCGAGAGCAGCCAGAGGAAGGGGAAGGCGAGGAAGACGAGGTAGGCGGCGAGCGCCAGGTACTGGGCGGCGCGCGCGGAGCGCCCGCGGCGGGTGCTCGCCGCCCTGTTCACTCCTCTGTTCACTCCTCTGTTCACCGCTCTGCTCACTGCTCGTCCCCTCCCTTCAGCCGGCCCGCGAGGTACACGGCGAGCAGGACCGAGATCACCGCGACCATGACGCAGCCCATGGCGGCGGCGTATCCGAACTGGCCGTAGCGGAAGGCCTCCTCGTACGCGAAGAGCATGGGCAGCCGGGTGCGGCCGCCGGGCCCGCCGCCCGTCAGCACGTAGACCAGGGCGAAGGAGTTGAAGTTCCAGATGAAGTTGAGGGCGGTGACGGAGAGCGCCACCGGCCTGATCGCGGGCCAGGTCACGGTCAGGAAGCGGCGCCAGGCCCCGGCGCCGTCGAGGGCGGCGGCCTCGTGGAGTTCGTGCGGGGTGTTCTGCAGGCCCGCGAGCAGGGCGACCGTGGTCTGCGGCATGCCGGCCCAGACGCCGACGACGATGACGGCGGGCAGGGCGGTGGCCAGACCGCTCAGCCAGTCGGTGTCCCCGCCGAGGCCGAGGCCGGACAGCGTCCCGTTGAGGACCCCCGCGTCGGGGTGGTAGACGAGCCGCCACATGATGCCGACGACCACCTCGGGCATCGCCCAGGGGATGATCGCCAGCGCCCGGGCCAGGCCGCGCAGGCGCAGGTTCTGGTTGAGCAGCAGCGCGAGGCCCAGCGCGAGGAGGAACTGCGGCACGGTGACGCCGATGGCCCACACCAGGCCGATCCGGAAGGACTCCCAGAAGAGCCGGTCGTGCAGCAGGTCCTGGAAGTTGAGGCCCCCGACCCACTGGGTGGGCGAGGTGCGGCCGGACTGGGAGTCGGTGAAGGCCAGGGCGATGCCGTAGAGGAGCGGGCCGACGCTGAGGATCAGGATCGGGATGAGCGCGGGCAGGACGAGGAACCAGACCCCGTGATCGGCGCGAGCGGCGTCACCGCGCGGCCGGCGGCCCCGGCCGCTTCCGGTCTTGCGGTCGGCCCGGCGGCGCGCCGGGTCCGTGACGGCTGAGGCCACATTTAACCGCCTTCCGGGTGGATCATCCGGATCCGCCCCGATCATCGTGCGCAGGGCCTGACGGCGCGTCAAGACAGCGCACACCAGGATGCGAGACTTGGCGGATTCACGACGATCGGGCGAAGGGCGGGGCGGGCGGCATGGACGAGGCGCAGGCCAGGGACGTACTGACGGCGGCGGGCCTGACCGGCGGCTCCGCGGCACCCGAGCTGATCGCCTTCGGCGAGAACGCCGTCTTCGGCGTCGGCGACCTGGTGGCGAAGGTCGGCCGGGAAGCGTCCCTGCTGCCCCGCGCCGAGCGGGAGCTCGCCGTGGCGGGCTGGCTCGCCGGGTCCGGGGTACGGGCGGTCCGCGCGGCCGAACCCGAGCCGCGCCTGGTGGACGGGCACCCGGTGACCCTGTGGCACCGGCTCCCGGAAGCGGTCCGCCCGGCCGGCCCGGAGGACCTCGCGGTACTGCTGCGGCAGCTCCACGCCCTGCCCGCACCGCCCTTCGCCCTGCCCCCGCGCGACCTGCTGGGCGGGGTCGAGCGCTGGCTCCGGCTGGCCGGCGGGGCGATCGACCCTTCGGACGCCGCGTACCTGCGGGCCCGGCGCGACGGCTACGCCGCCGAGGTCGCCGCCCTCACCCCGCACCTGCCGCCGGGGCCGGTCCACGGCGACGCGCTCCCCCGCAACGTCCACGTGGGTCCGGACGGCCCGGTCCTGGTCGACCTGGAGACGGTCTCCGGCGACCTGCGGGAGCACGACCTGGTGGTGATGGCACTCGCCCGCGACCGGTACGGCCTCCCGGCCGACCAGTACGCGGCCTTCACGAAGGCGTACGGCTGGGACGTGCGCGACTGGGAGGGATGCGCGGTCCTGCGCGGCGCCCGCGAGACGGCGAGCTGCGCCTGGGTCTCCCAGCACGCCCCCGCCAACCCGAAGGCCCTGGCCGAATTCCGCCGCCGGGTGGCGTCCCTGCGCGAGGGGGACCGGGAAATGCGCTGGCACCCCTTCTGAATCCGGGGGCGGAGCTTCCGAATCCGGCGGCGGCGGAGCGGCGGAGCGTCAGGCCGGTATGAGCCCGCGCAGCGGCCACGCCGTGTCGATCACCGCGTCCGGGGTGCCCTGTCCCCGCAGGTACGCCTGGAAGTCCCGGGCCCAGCGGGCGTGCCAGGTGCCCTGCCGGCGGTGCAGGTCCGCCGGGGTGAGCGCGGCCACCTCCGGGTGGCGGGCGGCTATCGCCCGGGCGACCCCGACCGCGGCCAGGGCGTCCGCCCCCGCGTCGTGCGCGGAGTCGAGGACGACCCCGTACACCCCGCACACCGCCTCCAGGGTCCGCTTGCCGCGCCGGTAGCGGTCCACGGCCCGGTCTATGGTCAGCGGGTCCACCACCGGCCCGGTCTCCGCGCCGTCCAGCCGCTCGGCCAGCGAGGGCAGCCCGTGCCGGGCGAGCTCCGCCGCCAGCAAGGTCAGGTCGAAGGCCGCGTTGTACGCGACGACGACCGCGCCGCCGCGCCAGTGCTCCACGAGCGCCGCCGCGACCTCCTCCGCCACCTCCCGGGCCGGCCGCCCCTCGGCGACCGCCCGCTCGGTGCTGATGCCGTGGATCGCCGACGCCTGCTCCGGGATCGGTATCCCCGGATCCGCGAGCCATCCGCGCCGCTCGCGCACCTCGCCGCCCCGCACCTCGACCAACGCGGCCGTCACGATCCGCGACTCCCCCGGCTCCGTGCCGGTCGTCTCAAGGTCGAACCCGATCAGCACACCGCCGTGCCAGTCCCCCATGTCTCGCCCCTCCCCCGTACATCCACGTCCGCGTCCGCGTCCCCGTGCCTTCGGTCAACGACTTTCAGCCTGCCACGGGGCACTGACAGTCCGGCAGCGGCCCCCTCAGGACACCGGGCGGGAGTCCTCCCACACCGACTCGAATTCCTCCCGGTAGGTCGTGAAGAGCCCGTGGTCGGCGTCCTTCGGCACCCCGCGCCCGCCGCCGCGCAGGACCAGGACGGGGGATTCCATGCCGCGCGCCCGGCGCAGGTAGGACTGGACCACCGCGATGCCGGAGGACTCCCCCTCCACCAGGTAGGCCGTGAAGCGGGGGGTCTCGTCGAAGACGTGGATGTCGAAGCGCGACGGGTCCCGCAGCCCGGCCCGCACCCGGCGCACGTGCAGGATGTTCATCTCCACCGAGCGGCTCAGCTCGCCCTTGCGCAGGCCGAGCTCCCGCTCGCGCCGCTTGACCGCGCTGCTCGCCGGGTTCAGGAACAGCAGCCGCACCCGGCAGCCGGCCTCCGTGAGCCGGACGAGTCTTCGGCCGGAGAAGTTCTGCACCAGCAGGTTCAGCCCTATGCCGATCGCGTCGAGCCGGCGCGCGCCCCCGAACAGGTCCTCCGCCGGCAGCTGCCGCTGGAGCCGTACCCGGTCCGGGTGGACGGAGATGACGTCCGCGTACCGGTCGCCCACCAGGTCCTCGACGGCGTCGATCGGCAGCCGGTCCGCCGCCGGGGAGCCCCCGCCGCCGCCCAGTACGTCCAGCAGCCGCGCCGAGGCGCGCTCCGCCTGTTCCAGCACGGGGCGCGACAGGGCGCGGTTGCGGGAGACGACGTTGCGCGTGACCTCCAGCTCGTCGAGGGCCAGCTCGATCTCGCGCCGGTCGTCGAAGTACGGCTCGAAGCACGGCCAGTGCTGGACCATGAGCTCGCGCAGCTGCGGCAGCGTCAGGAAGCTCAGCACGTTGTCGTCGGCCGGGTCCAGCAGGTAGCCCTTGCGCCGGCTGACCTCGCGCACGGCGACGGCCCGCTGCACCCACTCCTGTCCGGCGGGTCCGGCGGCCGCGACCACCCAGTCGTCCTCGCCGTGCACCGGCTGGTAGATGGGCCGCAGCACCGCGCCGACCACCGACCGCAGCCGCTGCTCGATGAGATTCAGCCAGATGTACGCACGACCCGCGCGCTGGGCCCGCGTACGGACCTCGCTCCACGCGTCGGCGCCCCAGTCCAGCTCCGCCCCGGCCCGTACGCTCCCGGCCGCCGGCGGGGCCAGCGACACCGCCCCGGCCGGCACCCCGCCGGGGGCCCCGCCCACGGCGTCCGCCGGGCCGCCCTCGTGACTGCTGTCACCAGGGGGCAGCTCCAGACCTCCCGAGGTCACCCGTGCACCGCCTTCTGCGTCTGGACGCCCGTCTCCAGTGATCACGGAAGGGTACTCCGCGCGCGCCGCCCGATGCAGCCCGATGGCCCGTACACCGGCTGTCCGTTGACCCATTATCCGATGCGCGCATTGTCCACTGACCCGCCTATCAGCTCTCCGGGTCACCCGGTAGGACCATCTCAAGTCCCCGCGCCGGGCCCCTCTTTCGGGGAAGATCTGCCAGTGACGTGGTCCACCCGGATCAGCCCGAATCATCGGCCCGAAAGCCGAGCACGCCCGATGCACCGAAGGGAAGAGTCGTTATCTATGCAGGTCTGGCCGGGACAGGCGTACCCCCTCGGCGCCACTTACGACGGCGCCGGCACCAATTTCGCGGTCTATTCGGAGGCCGCCCGACGCATTGAGCTGTGCCTGCTGCACGACGACGGCTCGGAGACGGCGGTAGAACTGCGCGAGACCGACGCCTTCGTCCGGCACGCCTACCTGCCGGGGGTGATGCCGGGCCAGCGCTACGGATTCCGGGTGCACGGCCCGTACGAACCCGAGCGCGGGCAGCGCTGCAACGCGGCGAAGCTGCTCCTGGACCCCTACGCGCGGGCCATCGCCGGCAGGGTCGACTGGGGCGAGCAGGTGTACGGATACCACTTCGGCCGGCCGGACTCGCGCAACGACCTGGACTCGGCCCCGCACAGCATGAGCTCCGTCGTGGTCAACCCGTACTTCGACTGGGCCAACGACCGGCCGCCGCGCCACGAGTACCACCACACCGTGCTCTACGAGGCCCATGTGAAGGGCCTGACGATGCGCCATCCGGACCTGCCCGAGGAGTTGCGCGGCACCTACGGGGCGCTCGCGCACCCGGCGGTCATCGGGCACCTGGTCAAGCTCGGGGTGACGGCGCTGGAGCTGATGCCCGTCCACCAGTTCGTCAACGACCACCGGCTCGTGGACGACGGGTTGAGCAACTACTGGGGCTACAACACGATCGGCTTCTTCGCCCCGCACAACCGCTACGCCTCCGGGGACCGCGGCCAGCAGGTGCTGGAGTTCAAGTCGGCGGTCCGGGCCCTGCACGAGGCGGGGATCGAGGTGATCCTGGACGTGGTCTACAACCACACGGCCGAGGGCAACCACCTGGGCCCGACGCTGTCCTTCCGGGGGCTCGACAACGCCTCGTACTACCGCCTGGCGGAGGACCCTCGGCACTACACGGACACCACGGGCACGGGCAACTCGCTCCTCATGCGCTCGCCGCACGTGCTCCAGCTGATCATGGACTCGCTGCGCTACTGGGTCACCGAGATGCACGTGGACGGCTTCCGCTTCGACCTCGCGGCCACCCTGGCCCGCCAGTTCCACGAGGTGGACCGGCTGTCCTCGTTCTTCGACCTGGTCCAGCAGGATCCGGTGGTGAGCCAGGTGAAGCTGATCGCCGAGCCCTGGGACCTGGGCGAGGGCGGCTACCAGGTGGGCAATTTCCCGCCGCTGTGGACCGAATGGAACGGCAAGTACCGGGACACCGTGCGGGACCTGTGGCGCGGGCAGCCGCGGACCCTCGCCGAGTTCGCCGGGCGGCTGACCGGGTCCTCCGACCTCTACCAGGACGACGGCCGGCGGCCGCTGGCCTCCATCAACTTCACCACCTGCCACGACGGTTTCACCCTGCACGACCTGGTCTCGTACAACGAGAAGCACAACGAGGCGAACCGGGAGGGCAATCGGGACGGCGAGACCCACAACCGGTCCTGGAACTGCGGGGTGGAGGGGCCGACGGAGGACGCCGACGTCCTGGAGCTGCGGGAGCGCCAGATGCGCAACTTCACGGCCACGCTGATGCTTTCGCAGGGCGTGCCGATGATCAGCCACGGCGACGAGTTCGGCCGCAGCCAGGGCGGCAACAACAACGCCTACTGCCAGGACAACGAGCTGTCCTGGGTGACCTGGCCGGAGCCCGGCAAGCCGTCGCCCGCCCTGCTGGAGTTCACCCGGCGGATGGTGTGGCTGCGGCGCGAGCACCCGGTGTTCCGGCGGCGCCGGTTCTTCCACGGGCGGCCGGTGGAGGGGACGCACGACGAGCTCTCGGACATCGCCTGGTTCACCCCGCACGGCGAGGAGATGCGGGCCCGCGACTGGCAGGCGCAGCACGCGCGGGCGCTCACGGTGTTCCTCAACGGGGAGGCGATCTCGGAGCCGGGCTCGCGCGGGGAGCGGATCACCGACGACTCCTTCCTGCTGATGTTCAACGCGGGCGCCGAACCGCAGGACTTCACCGTCCCGGCGGGGCACGGGGCGCAGTGGCGGGTGGTCGTCGACACGGCCCGGGCGCAGGTGATGCCACCCGGCACCGGGCCGCAGTACGCGGCCGGCGACCGGGTGGCGCTGACGGGGCGGAGCCTGGTGGTGCTTCAGCGCCCGGCGTAGGCGGTGTCCCCCACGGCCGGCGAGGCGCTCGGCCGGTCGGGGGCGTGGGCCTTGGGCGCGTGCGTGCGGGCGGCCGGTACCCGCGTGAAGAGGGCCAGGCCCAGACACAGCGCGGCCGCCCCCACGGCCACGGCGAAGGCGGCGGACGGCCCGTAGGACTCGGCGAGCCGTCCTGAGAGCGGCAGCGCGAGGGCCTGCCCGGCGACCAGCGAGCTGGCGGCGAAGGCCATCGACTCGGCGAGCCGGGCGGGCTCCACGGCCCGCTCGGTGAGTGCGAACGCGGTGATCAAGTGCGGTGCGTAGGCGGCGCCGAGGACGGTGACGACGGCGTACAGCGGCCACAGGCTCTCGGTGAAGAGCAGCGGTACCGAGAGCACCAGCGCGGCGCCGGTGGCCGCCCGCCAGCGCAGCCGCAGCCCGAAGCGGGCGGGCAGCGCGCCGAGGGCGAGCCCGACGACGGCGCTGACGACGCCCATGGCGGCGTACACCACGGCGGCCTGCTCGCGCACGCCCAACTCCATGGTGAGGGCGGCTATTCCGGCCTGGCAGGCGCCGAACATGGCGCCCTGGAGGGCGAGGGAGCCGCGTACGGAGTACACGACGCCCGGCGGCCGTACGCGCACCGGGGCGTCGACGGCCTGCTGCGCGGGGGCCCCGGCCGAGACGGCGGCGGTCGGGTGCAGCGCGAAGGCGGTGCCGAAGACGGCGACGAGGACGGCGGCGCCGCCGAGGGCGACGGCGGGGTGCGCGACGATCGAGGCGATCCCGACGAAGGCCGGGCCGAGGACGAAGGAGACCTCGTCGAGGGTGCCTTCGAGCGAGTGGACGGCGCCCACCACGCTCTCCTCGGACCTGGCGCGGTGCGCCAGCGCCACGGACCGGGTCCGGGCGAGCGGCCCGATGAGCGGTACGGAGGCTCCGGTGACGGCGCCGATGGCGGCGAGCGGCACGGTGTCGAGGTGGGCGAGCGCCCCGGCCACCAGAGCAGCGGTCGCAACGGAGTTGAGCGCGGCGGCGGTGAGCACGACGCGCCGCTGGCCGTGCCGGTCGGCGAGCCGGCCGAGGACGGGCCCGCAGAGGACCTGGCCACAGGAAAGGGTGCCGCCGACAACGGCGGCGGTGGCGATCGAGCCGCTGGTCTCGGCGACCAGCAGCACGCTTCCGAACTGGGACATCGCGACGGGCAGTCGGGCGAAGAAGGAGACGAAGGGGAGTAGGGGCCCGGTCAGGGCGATGACTTTTCGATAGGTGTTGACGGTTCCAACCACTTGAGCGACGTTAACCCGGTGCAGTCACCCGGATGCATTGGGTAATGGCACGGAATCCGGCAGGGTGGGTACGTACGTTCTCATGAGCCAGTCGTACGCAGGTCATGAATTGGAATCTGACGTTCCGGCCGCTGTCGTCCCGGCGTCGACCTACCGCCTCCAGCTGCGCCCGGAGTTCCCCTTCGCGGCGGCCGGGGAAGCCGTCCCGTACCTCGCCGCGCTCGGCGTCTCGCACCTGCACCTCTCTCCCGTACTGGAGGCGGTGCCCGGCTCGGCGCACGGCTACGACGTCACCGACCACTCGCGGGTGCGGGCGGAGCTGGGCGGCGAGGCGGGCCTGCGGGCGCTCGCGGGAACCGCCCGCGCGCACGGGCTCGGGCTGGTCCTCGACATCGTGCCGAACCACATGGCGGTGCCCTCGCCGCTGCGGCTGAACAGGCCCCTGTGGGAGGTCCTGCGGGACGGGCCGGGCTCGCCCTTCGCCCGCTGGTTCGACATCGACTGGGAGGCGGGCGGCGGGCAGGTGTTGCTGCCGGTGCTGGCGGGCCCCCTCGCGCAGGAGGAGCTGAAGGCCGACGGCGGCGTACTGCGGTACGGGGAGCTGGAGTTCCCGCTGCGGGAGGGCACCGCGGGCCTGGAGCTTCCCGAGCTGCTGGCCGCCCAGTGGTACCGCCCGGCGTGGTGGCGCGAGGCCCGAACCTCGCTCAACTACCGCCGCTTCTTCACGATTTCGGAGCTGATCGGGGTCCGCGTCGAGGACCCGGAGGTGTTCGCGGCCACCCACGCCAAGGTGCTGGAGCTGGTCCGCGACGGGGTGGTGGAGGGACTGCGGATCGACCACGTGGACGGGCTCGCGGACCCGGAGGGGTACCTGCGGCGGCTGCGGGCGGCGGCGGGCGGGCGCTGCTGGGTGGTGGTGGAGAAGATCCTGGCCCGCGAGGAGCGGCTGCCGCCCGCCTGGCCGGTGGCGGGGACCACCGGGTACGACGCACTGCACCGCGTGGACGGGGTGTTCACCGACCCGGCGGGCACCGGCCGCCTCGCCGACCGGTACCGGGAGCTCACCGGCCTGCCGGGCTGGGCGCAGACGGCCGAGGCGTGCGCCCGCACGGTGCTGACCGGCGACCTCGCGGCCGAGCTGGCGGCGCTCCAGCGCCGGGCCGGGCCGGAACTGTCCGAGGCCGTACGGGAGTTGCTCATCGCCTACCCCGTCTACCGCCCCTACCCCGGGGAGGCCGGGCTGCCGGCCGCCGCGCTGGCGCGTGCGGCCGCGCGGGCCGGCGCCGACCCGGTGGCCGGCGTAGGGGAACTCCTGCTGGGGGACCCGGAGTTCGCGGCGCGCTTCGCCCAGACCTCGGCGGCCCTGCGCGCCAAGTCCCTGGAGGACCGGGCGTTCTACCGGTACGCCCCGCTGCTGTCGGCCACCGAGGTGGGCGGGGAGCCCGGGGATCCGGCGGTGCCGGTGGCGGAGTTCCACGCCTACTGCGCCGCTCTTGCCCGGGACTGGCCCGGGACCGGGACCGTACTGTCCACGCACGACACGAAGCGCAGCGCGGACGTGCGGGCCCGGATCTCGGTGCTCTCGCAGGACCCGGAGCTGATGGGCGCGCCGGCCGGGGCGGATCCCCAACTCGCCTGGGTGGCCCGGCAGACCGCGCTCGGGCTCGGCGAGGTCCCGGAGCGCGCCGAGCGGCTGGAGCAGGCCCTGCTCAAGGGCGTCCGGGAGGCGGCCCTGCACACGAGCTGGACCGAGCAGGACGCGGCGTACGAGGCCGCGGTCGGGCAGTACGCGCGCGCCGCCCCGGCGGACGCGAACCCGCCGGCCGCCTTCGCCGAGGCCGCGCGCGCGAACCAGCTCGGCATGGCGCTGCTGCACCTGGCCATGCCCGGGGTCCCCGAGGTGTACCAGGGCGCGGAGACGGAGTACCGGGCACTGGTGGACCCGGACAACCGCCGCCCGGCCCGCTTCCCCCGCGAGGAACTGGCCCGGCTGGACGCGGGGGCCGCGCCCCGGGGCCCCGCGCAGGAGAAGCTGGCGCTCACCGCCGCGCTGCTGCGGCTGCGCCGCAGCCGCCCCGGGCTCTTCGCCGGGTACGTCCCGCTCACGGCCCGGGGCCCGGCCGCGGAGCACTGCGTGGCCTTCGCCCGCTCGGCCGGGCTGGTGGCGGTGGCGACGCGGCTCTCGCACCGGCTCGCGGGCGCGGGCGGCTGGCGGGACACCGCCCTCGCGCTGCCGCCCGGGCGGTGGACCGCGCTGCTGCCCGGGGCCGCGCGGAAGGCCCCGTACAGCGGCGAGGTGGCGCTGGCCGAACTGCTGCGGGAGCGGCCCGTCGCGGTACTAGTGCACCGGGAGTAGCTCGGCGAAGGCCGCGGCCGCGCCGGTCAGGGGGGCCCGGGAGAACACGGCCAGGGGGCGGTGCCACGGCGGATCGAGGGAGAGCAGCACGCAGTCCTCGCCGATGGCGCCGCGGACCATGTGGGCCGGGGCCACGACGATCCCGACCCCGGCGGCGGCCATCCGTACCGCCGTCGAGGTGTGCTCCGTACGCAGCACGGTGCGCGGGGTGAAGCCGGCCGTGCCGCATGCCCAGTCGAGGAACGCCTGGCCCTGGATGGAGGGTTCCATCGCGCAGCGGATCCAGTCGCGGTCGGCGAGTTCGGCGAGCCGGACGGCGCCCCGCCCGGCCAGCGGGTCGTCGAACGGCACCACCAGTACGAGCTCCTCCCGCCCGACCGGGAGCACCGGGCCGCTCCACTCCTTGGGCTCGGGCCCCACCGCGAGGTCGGCGACCCCGCGCTCCAGCTGCTCCTCCAGGGCCTCGGTGGACCCGTACTCGCGCAGCACCAGCGCCACCCCCGGGTGCAGGGCCCGCCAGCGGGCGGCGACGCCCGGGAGCAGGCCGACGGCGACGGCGTGGACGGTGGCGACGTGCAGTTCCCCGCCGACCGCCCCGGCGGCGGCCCGCGCGGCGCGCTCGGCCTGGCGGGCGCTGCGGACCGCGAGCTGGGCGTGCGGCAGGAAGGCGCGGCCCATGGGGGTGAGCCGCACCCCGCGCGGCAGCCGCTCCAGCAGCTCGCCGCCGACGGACCGCTCCAGCGCCTTGACCTGGTGGGAGAGGGCTGGCTGGGTGACGTAGAGGGCTTCGGCGGCCCGGGTGAAGGAGGACTCCTCCACCACGGCGAGGAAGTACTCCATCTGACGCAGGCTCATGGTCGGGAAGCATAAAGAACGTGCATGGCAGCGAGACGATCATTGCCTTGGATCCGCGGCGGGGCCCGCGTCCATGCTTGATCCATGACCAACTCAGCGGCGATATCAGTGTCGGTGTCGGAATCGGTGGACGTGATCGTGATCGGCGGCGGTACGGGCGGCTACAGCGCCGCCCTGCGCGCCGCGGCCCTCGGCCTGACGGTCGTCCTGGCCGAACGCGACAAGGTGGGCGGCACCTGCCTGCACCGCGGGTGCATTCCCAGCAAGGCCATGCTGCACGCGGCCGAACTGGTGGACGGCATAGCCGAGGCGCGCGAGCGGTGGGGGGTGCGGGCGAGCGTGGAGTCCGTGGACTGGTCGGCGCTGACCGCCACCCGCGACGACATCGTCTCGCGCAACCACCGGGGCGTGGAAGGGCACTTGGAGCACGCCGGGGTGCGCGTGGTGCGCAGCGGCGCGCGGCTGACGGGGCCGCGGTCGGTACGGACCGAGGACGGGCGGGAGTTCACCGCGGCCCGCGGGATCGTCCTTGCGACCGGGTCCCGGCCGCGCCTCCTGCCCGGCCTGGACCCCGACGGGCAGACCGTGGTGACCAGTGACGACGCCCTCTTCGCGGCGGGCCTGCCGGCTTCGGTACTGGTGCTCGGCGGCGGGGCGATCGGCGTGGAGTACGCCTCCTTCCACCGCTCGATGGGCGCGGAGGTCACCCTCGTCGAGGCGGCGGACCGGCTGGTCCCGCTGGAGGACGCGGACGTGTCCCGGCACCTGGCGCGCGGCCTGAAGAAGCGCGGGATCGACGTACGGACCGGGTCCCGGCTGGAGGGCGTGGAGCGGCTCGCGGCCGGAGGGGTACGGGCCACCGTGCGCACCGCGCGCGGCGAGCTGCGGGAGCTGACGGCGGAGCGGCTGCTCGTGGCCGTCGGCCGGGTGCCCGTCACCGACGGGCTGGACCTGGCGGCGGCCGGGCTGGCCACCGACGAGCGGGGGTTCGTGGCGCCGGCGGACTGGGCGCGGCTGGAGACCGCGGTCCCGGGGATCCACGTGGTCGGCGACCTGCTGCCGCCGCCGTCGCTCGGGCTGGCGCACGCCTCCTTCGCGGAGGGGCTGCTGGTGGCGGAGACCCTGGCCGGGGTGGCGAGCCCGCCGGTGGACTACGCGGCGGTGCCGAGGGTCACGTACTCGGCGCCGCAGACCGCCGCGGTCGGGCTGACCGAGGCGCAGGCGCGGGCGGGGGCGTACGACGTGGTGGTGCACTCCATGCCGTTGACGGCCGTCGCCAAGGGGATGGTGCACGGGCAGGGCGGCACGGTGAAGGTGGTCGCCGAGCGGGGCGGGCGGGTGCTGGGCGTGCACCTGGTCGGGCCGCACGTGTCGGAGATGATCGCGGAGAGCCAGCTGATCGTGGGCTGGGAGGCGGAGCCGGGGGATGTGGCCCGGCACATCCATGCGCATCCGACGCTGTCGGAGGCGGTGGGCGAAGCCTTCCTCACCCTCGCGGACCGCGGGCTGCATTTCTGACGCGCCCGTCGGCCTCCCGGGCTCTGCCCGGACCCGGTCCTCAAACGCCGGACGGGCTGCGGGCAATCCAGCCCGCCAGCAGGCGGCATCAGCCAAAATCCAGCCGCGCCGGCGTTTGAGGCGCGGGGGCGCGGGGGCCGGGCCCCGGAGGGAAGTGCGGGGCGTGGGGAGCAGTAGGCGGTGGGCCCGGCGGGCATGGCATGTTCTGTGACCCTCATCCGTGACATGTGCTACCCCACCCCCCACGAACTCGCCCTGGCGGCCCGCGCACTCGCGGACGAACACCCCGCCCTCGTCCGCCTCCGCCAGGCCGGCGCCTCCCGCGCCGGGGAGCCGCTCTGGCTCCTGTCCGTCGGGGGCCACGACCGCCCCCACGGCGTCCTCGTCGTCGCCGGCGCCCACGCCAACGAGCCCGTCGGCGGCGCCACCGCCCTCGCCCTGGCCCGCCGCGTCCTCCACGACCCCGCACCCCGCGCCGGCTGCGGCTGGCACTTCCTGCTCTGCGCCGACCCGGACGGCGCGGCCCTGCACCGCACGCCCCGCCCGTACTCCCTCCTCGACTACCACCGCAACTTCTTCCGGCCGCCCGGCCCCGAACAGCCCGAGTGGGCCCCGTCTTTACTGCCCCCGGACCGGCTGCCGCCGGAGACCCGCGCCCTCACCGCCGTCATCGACGAGCTGCGCCCCGTCCTCCAGGTCTCCCTCCACGGCACCGACCTCGGCGGTTCCTGGGTGCAGCTCACCCGGGACATACCCGGTCTCGCCGAGCCCTTCGCCAAGTCCGCCGCCGAGCTGCGCATCCCGGTGGAGACCGGCGCCTCCGACGCGGCCGGCTGGCCCTCCCCCGGACCCGGGATCTTCGTCATGCCCCAGCCCGGCACCCCGGCCGCCGGCGCCTTCCACCCGGAGGACACCCGGCTCAGCACCTGGTACCACGCCCACCGGTACGCCGGCACGACCGCGATCGTCGAGGTCCCGATGTGGGCCTCCGACCTGGTGGACGACCCGGCCCCGCACCCCGACCCGCGCGGCGCCCTGCGGATGCTGGCCGGGCGGCTCACCGAGGAGGCGGCCCGGGTCGCCGTACTGCGGGACGGGATCCGGGCCGCGGACCCGGTGACGGCCCCGCTGCTGCGCGCGGTGGACTGGACGCTGGCGCTGATCCCCCGGATCGCCGTCGAATGGACGGGCTCCGGGGCCCCCGCCGAGGCGACCTCGGCGTCCATCGGGAGCATCGACGCCTTCGGGCGGCGGCTGTCGCTGCGCGCCGCGGCGATGCTGCTGCGGGTGCTGCGGGCCCAGGGGCATCCGGCGGCCTCCGGGGTGGACCGGCTCGTCACGGGGTGGTGCGGGGAGTTCGCGGCACGGTTCCAGGCCCGGTGGGTGCCGGTGGCCACGCAGGTGGAGCACCAGTCCCGGATCGTGCTGGCGGCGTACGAGAGACTCGCGGCGGTCAGCCGGTGACCGGCAGGGCGTACCGGCGCTTGGGCCTGCCGGTCGCGCCGAGCCGGTCGTAGAAGCGGATCGCGCCTTCGTTCCAGTGGGGGGTCTGCCATTCGACGTGTCCGAGGCCCTGCTCGCGGGCGAGGCCGGCCACGCCCTCCATCAGGGCGGCGCCGAGACCGTGGCCGCGGGCTTCCTCGGCGAGGTAGAGGCAGTCCATGTGCAGGTAGTGGCGGGCGTCCCAGAAGGAGAACTCGGCCGAGCAGGCGGCGTACCCGGCGACCTTGCCGTCCGGGGTCTCGGCGAGCAGCGCCCACACCCGGGCGCCGTCGGCGAACAGCTGCGGTCCGAGCCGGTCGGCGAGACCGGCCGGGCGGGGCGCGGCCTGCTCGTACGCGATGTGCTCGTGCATGAGCTCGACCAGGCGGGGCAGGTCCTCGGGGCGTGCGGGGCGCACGACGGGCATGTGGTCCATGTACGCCATCCTGCGCGCCGGACCCGCGCACCGCACCGGCGGGGTGGGCCCCGGCCGTCCGCGACCGGGTCCCGTACTCAGCTCGCGGACAGCCGGAACGACATCCGGCCGAACCCGATCTGGTCCCCGTCGCGCACCACGGCCGAGCCCGTCACCCGGCGGCCGTTGACCGTGGTGCCGTTCGTCGAGCCCAGGTCCGTCACCACCCACACCCCGTCGCGCATGCTCAGCTCGGCGTGCGCCCGCGAGACGGTCTCGTGGCTGAGCCGGAGCCCGTTGCCCGGGTCGCGGCCGATCCGCAGCGGGCCGGCGCCGGGGTGCGGCAGCAGCAGCTTGGGCAGCTTCTCGGCGGCCCAGGCCCGCCGTACGCCCACCGACACGGCGGACACCCGTCCGACCCAGCCGAACAACCGGTGGGTCCACGGGCCTTCGGCGGCATCGCGCCCCTGGAGGTCGGCGGTGAGGACCGCGAGGTCCTCGGAGCGCCGGGCGATCAGGGCGAGTTCCATCCGGCGCAGAAACGTGTCGTGCGACAGCTTGCCGAGCGCGGCTCCCTCCCTGAGCTGGCCCAGCGCCCGGTCGCGCTCGGCGTCGGAGAGCCGCGGCGCGGGGTAGGCGGAGAACTCGAAACTGGACGTCACAGGGTGATTGTCGGCCCGTCAGGGCCGGAGTGTCCAGAACTCCCCCGCCGTGCCCGGAATGATGGGCCGGACAGGCATGCTGGGGTACCGCCGGCAGACGAGGGGACCGTCCGTGCAGTTCGAGGTGTGGGCACCGCTGACAGGTCGGGTCGCCATGCGGCTTGACGATGCCGCGTACGACATGGCGCGCGACCCGGACCGGGTCGGCTGGTGGGTCGCCGAGGCCCCCGCCGCCGACGGGTCCCGGTACGGATTCCTGCTGGGGGACGCGGTGGACGCCGGTGGACCCCTGCGCCCCGACCCCCGCGGGCGGCGGCTGCCGGACGGTCCCGACGGCCCCTCGGCGGTGGTCGACTTCCGCTCCCTCACACCCCGGGCCCCGTCGCCCCGCACCCCGCTCCAGGACGCGGTCCTGTACGAGCTGCACATCGGCACCTTCACCCCCGAGGGCACCTTCGATGCGGCCGCCGACCGCCTCGGCCACCTCACCGGGCTCGGCGTCACCCACGTCGAGC
Source organism: Streptomyces sp. NPDC037242 (assembly GCF_055604165.1). Taxonomy (NCBI): domain Bacteria; kingdom Bacillati; phylum Actinomycetota; class Actinomycetes; order Kitasatosporales; family Streptomycetaceae; genus Streptomyces; species Streptomyces sp. NPDC037242. The sequence continues at coordinate 161,692 of NZ_JBVJUY010000001.1, read as the reverse complement.
TGATGCCGGTCTGCTCCTTCCCCGGCCGCCACGGCTGGGGGTACGACGGGGTCGCGCCCTGGGCGGTGCACGAGCCGTACGGGGGCCCGGCCGGTCTCGCCCGGTTCGTGGAGGCGGCCCACACCGCCGGGCTGGGCGTGGTGCTGGACGTGGTCCACAACCACCTCGGCCCCTCCGGCAACCACCTCCCGGCCTTCGGGCCGTACTTCACGGACACCCACCACACCCCCTGGGGTGCGGCGGTGAACCTCGACGCGCCCGGCTCGGACGAGGTCCGCTCGTACCTCATCGGCAGCGCCCTCGCCTGGCTGCGGGACTACCGGATCGACGGGCTCCGGCTGGACGCCGTGCACGCGCTCGCCGACGGGCGGGCACTGACCTTCCTGGAGGAACTGGCGGCCGCGGTCGACGAACTCGCCGCCGAGACCGGCCGGCCGCTGTTCCTGATCGCCGAGTCCGACCGGTGCGACCCGCGCACGACCACCCCGCGCGCGGCCGGCGGCCTGGGCCTGCACGCCCAGTGGAACGACGACTTCCACCACGCCCTGCACTGCGCGCTGACCGGTGAGTCCCAGGCGTACTACGCCGACTTCGCCGAGGCCCCGCTGGCCGCGCTCGCCAAGACGATGACCCGGGCCTTCTTCCACGACGGCACCTGGTCCTCCTTCCGCGGCCGCCACCACGGCCGGCCGGTGGACCGCGGCCGCACCCCCGCACACCGCTTCCTGGGCTACACGCAGACCCACGACCAGATCGGCAACCGCGCGCTGGGCGACCGGCTCGCCGCCTCGCTCTCCCCCGGGCTGCTGGCGTGCGCGGCCGCGCTGGCGCTGACCGGGCCGTTCGTGCCGATGCTGTTCATGGGCGAGGAGTGGGGCGCGGGCACGCCGTGGCAGTACTTCACGGACCACCCCGACCCGGAGCTCGCCGAGGCGGTGCGCACCGGCCGGCGCCGGGAGTTCGCGGCCCACGGCTGGAAGGCCGAGGAGATCCCGGACCCCCAGGACCCGGCCACCCGGGACCGCTCCTGCCTGGACTGGGCCGAGCCCGGCCAGGCCCCGCACGCCCGGCTGCTGGACTGGTACCGCACCCTCATCAGGCTCCGCCGCACCCACCCGGACCTGCGCGACCCGGACCTGGCCGCGGTCCGGATCGCGTACGACGAGGAACGCCGCTGGCTGACCTACCGGCGGGGCGACGTCCGCGTGGTGGTGAACCTCGACCGGGAGCCGGCGACCATCGCGCTGGGCGGCAACGGGGTGCGGGTACTGGCCGCCTGGAACCCCGCCGACCACCCGGGTCCGGACGGGCGGATCCACGTACCGGGCGAGTCGGCGGTGGTCCTCGGTCCGTGACGGACTGCCCCGGATCCCGCGCTACTCGACGATCGCCATCTCGCGGGGCGCGTGGTTGAAGCTGCGGCCGCCGTCCTCGGTGACCGTGACGATGTCCTCGATGCGCACCCCGAACCGGCCGGGGAGGTAGATGCCCGGCTCCACGGAGAAGCACATGCCGGGGACCAGCGGCTGCTCCTCGCCCTCGACCATGTACGGCGGCTCGTGCGTGGTGACCCCGATGCCGTGGCCGGTGCGGTGGATGAACCGCTCGCCGTAGCCGAACTCGGTGATCACCGCCCGGGCCGCCCGGTCGATGTCCTGGCAGGCGGCGCCGGGCCGGACGGCCGCCACTGCGGCCTGCTGGGCCTCGCGGACGATGTCGTGGACGCGCTGCTCCTCGGGCGTGGGCTCGCCCACGTGCACGGTGCGGGAGATGTCGGAGCCGTAGCCGTGCTTGAGGCCGCCGAAGTCGAGGACCACCATGTCGCCGCGGCGGATGACGCGGTCGCCGGCCTCGTGGTGCGGGTTGGCGCCGTTGGGCCCGGAGCCGACGACGGTGAAGTCGACCTGGGAGTGGCCGTGGACGCGCAGCAGCGCGGCCAGGTCGGCGGCGACGTCGCTCTCGCGCCGGTCGGCGAAGGGGACGTGCAGGATCTGCGCGTACGCGGCGTCGGCGGCCTCGCCCGCCGCCGCGAGCCGCGCCAGTTCCCGCTCGTCCTTGACGGCCCGGAGCATGGGCAGGGCGTCGGTCAGCGGTACGTAGGAGGTGGTCGGCAACTCCCGCTGCAGGCCCAGGAGGTGCAGGGCCCAGGTGTTGTCGCTGACCCCGAACCGCCCGGCCACGTCCAGCAGCGGGGCCGCCGCGGTGTACGGGCTCTTCCCGTCGGCCCAGTCCCGCAGGGTCAGCGCGGCCGCGCCCGGCGCCTTGGCCGCGTCGGGGGCCTCCAGCGCGGGCACCACGAGCACCGGGTCCTGCCCGGCGGCGAGCACGAGCAGGGTCAGCCGCTCGGTGTCGACGGGCCGGTACCCGGTGAGGTGCGCCAGGTCGGGCCCGGGGGCGATCAGCAGACCGGCCAGTCCGGCGTCGGCGGCGCTCTGCGCGGCCGCGGCCATGCGGGCGGCGTAGTCGGCGGAGGTGAAGGCATCGGATTCCACGTCAGATTCCATACGGGGATCCTCCCGTGAGCCGTGCGGCGAGCGCAGCGGCCGCGCCGGACGAACCGCCGGGCGCGAGGAGTTCCGTACGGTGCACCAGGCGCGGCCCGGCCAGCGGTACGACGGCCCCCGCGGCGGGCCCCGCGGCGGCGGCCCGGGCCACCCGCAGCGGCAGTACGACCAGGCCGTGCCCGGCCGCGGCGAGGGCGCACAGGGCGTGCAGGTCGGTGCCCTCGTAGCGCAGGGCCGTCCGGGCCCCGGGCGGCGGCGCGCCGATGCCGGGGGCGTCGATCCAGCGCGCGTCGGCCAGGTCGCCGAGCCGCAGCTCCTGCCGACCGGCGCACGGGTGGCCGGCCGGGAGCAGTACGGCCAGCGGCTCCTCCGCCACGCGCGTGACGGTGAGCGGGGCCACGTCGGTCAGCCGCAGCGGGTCGCTGGGCGCGGCGAGCCCGTCGACGAGCCCGAGGTCGCAGCCGCCGGTGGCGACGGCGGCCGGCACCTCGGCCGGCGGCAGCACGTGCAGGGTGACCCCGGAGGCGGGCAGGGCGGCGAGCAGCCGGGGCCCGACGGACAGCGGGGAGGCGGCGAGCGCGACCCGCCCGGGCGGCGCGGCGGCCAGCCGCAGCACGTCGGCCCGGGCCGCGTCGAGGCGCAGCAGCAGCGGTGCGGCGTGCTCCAGCAGCCGCACCCCGGCCGCCGTCGGGGCCACGGGCCGCCGGGTGAGCAGCTCGACCCGCAGGTCGCCCTCCAGCGCGGCGATGTGCTGGGACACCGCGGACTGGGTGTACCCGAGCTCGCGTGCGGCGGCCGAGAAGGAGGCGAGGCGCGCCACGGTGGTGAAGGTGCGGAGCAGGTGTGGATCCATGCGCCCAGCTTGGCAGCTGTGCATCAGTGCTGCTTATGGAGTGTGCAGGAACAATCGTTGGCGCTGAACCCGGTCCCGCCCACAAGATGATCCACATGACCGCCGCAGACATTCCGCAGACCTCGAAGATCGCCCGCATCGCCCTCGTCGGCGACCGCTCCCCGCACGTCACCTCGCACGTCCGGGTCCCGCTGCTGCTCGACTCCCTCGCCTCCCGCGACGCCCTCGCCCTCGACGCCTACTGGATCCCGACGGCCGACGCCGAGGACTGGACCGCCTCCGGCGCGCTGGCCGGGTTCGACGGCGTCTGGGTGCTGCCCGGCAGCCCGTACGCCAGCGAGGCCGGGGCGCTCGCCGCGATCCGGGTGGCGCGGGAGGAGGGGATCCCCTTCCTCGGCACCTGCGGCGGCTTCCAGCACGCGCTGCTGGAGTACGCCCGCTCGGTGTGCGGGCTGGCCTCGGTCGCCCACGCCGAGAACGACCCCGGCGCCGACGCCGAGGACGCGCTCATCGCCCCGCTGGCCTGTTCGCTGGTCGGCCACCAGGGCCTCGTACGGGCCGAGCCCGGGTCCCTCGCCGAGTCCGTGCTCGGTGCCGAGCAGTCGATGGAGCACTACCACTGCAACTACGGGCCCGGGCCGCGCCACCTGCCGGCGCTGACCGAGCACGGGCTGCGGCTGTCGGGGCACGACGAGGACGGGCAGGTGCGGATCGCCGAGCTGCCCGGACACCCCTTCTTCCTGGCCACCCTCTTCCAGCCCGAGCTGTCCGGGGACGGGACCAGGCCGCACCCGATCGTGCGGGCCTTCGCCGAGGCCGCCGTCGAACACGCGGCCGGGCGCGCGGCCTCAGGCGCCACCGGGCGCGCCGCCGCGCCGGTCCTGGTGCACGCCGCCTCACCGGCCGCTTCGGCGGAATAACGCGTCGCAGGACCACCCCGCTGATCGGCTATGCTGTGCATGCACATCGAACGGGTGGTCCGCCGCCCGTCGTGGTGGGTGTAGCTCAGTTGGTAGAGCACCTGGTTGTGGTCCAGGTGGCCGCGGGTTCAAGTCCCGTCACTCACCCTGTTGGTCCCGTGGGGGGTACGAGGTTTTCCTCGTACCCCCCACGGGCTTTTCGCGTGTCCGCCGTCCGCCGTCCGCAGCCCGTGCCGAACTCAGGATTTCCATGAGCCCGAATGCCGTGCGCCGCGAGAGGTTCCCCGCGCTGCTGCTCGCGGCGGGCTGCCTCCTGGTGTGGGCGCTCGACCTGATCACCGTGGCCGAGCCCCGCGCGTGGACCGTCCTCACCTCCGGCGCCGCCGTCGGCGCGGTGGCCCTCCTGCCCGGCCGCTGGACCCGGCTCTCCCTCGACGGGCGGGCGCTGCTCGCCGCCGCCCTGTCCCTCGCCGTCACCGCCGCGCTGCTGCTGCCGGACTGGGGCACCGGCGGCAGTTGGGGGGTGCTGGAGTCGGCCGCACTGCTGGTGCTGCTGGCCCGGTGCGCCCGACACACCGCCCCGCGCCGGGTGGTCGCGCTGTGCGTGCCGCTGTGGGTGGCGGCCGCCGCGGCGCCGCTGCGGATGCCGAGCGACGCCACCGCGGAGACCGCCGCGTTCGCCCTGACCCTGGCCGCGGCCGGGGCCGCCGGGTTCGGCGGCTACCTGCGGATCCTGGACCAGCGCCGGGCCCGCGCCGTCGCGGCCGTACGGGAGCACGAGCGGCACGAACTCGCACGCGACCTGCACGACTTCGTGGCCCACCACGTCACCGGGATCGTCGTCCAGGCGCAGGCCGCGCAGGCGATCCGGGAGACCGCCCCCGAGCGCCTCGACCCGCTGCTGCGCTCCATCGAGCAGGCGGGCGCCGAGACGCTGGGCTCCATGCGCCGGCTGGTCCGCGTACTGCGGGAGCAGGACTCCGGAAGCGTACGGCCGCAGGACCTGCCGGCCGAGCTGAGCCGGCTCGTCGCGGACCGGCCGGGGGCGGTGCTGGAGCTGTCGGACGCGGCACTGCGCGTGCAGCTCGCCCCCGAGGTGGAGACCTCGGTGCACCGGCTGGTCCAGGAGGCGCTGACCAATGTGACGCGGCACGCCCCTGGCGCGCGGTCCACCCGGGTGCGGCTCACCGCCGACGGCGGACGCCTGACGGTCGAGGTCCTCAACGACGCCGGGACGGCCCGGCGCGGCCACACCCCGCCCGGCGGTCGCGGCGGACTGGGGCTGATCGGGCTGCGCGAACGGGTCGAGGCGGTGGACGGCGAACTCGCCGCGGGCCCGGCGGAGGGCGGCGGCTGGCGGGTGACCGGCGTGTTCCCGGTCCTGCCCGGCCTGGCAGGATAAAAGCCATGAAGAGGGATATCCAGGTACTTATCGCCGACGACCAGGAGATGGTCCGCACCGGCTTCGCCCTGATCCTGGGAGCACAGGACGGCATCGAGGTGGTCGGCGAGGCCCGCGACGGCGCGGAGTGCGTGGAGCTCGCCCGGCAGCTGCGCCCGGACGTCTGCCTGGTCGACGTACGGATGCCCGGCCTGGACGGGATCGAAGTCACCCGGCAGCTGGCCGGGCCGGGGGTGGCCGATCCGCTGCGGGTGGTGATCGTCACCACCTTCGACCAGGACGACTACCTGTACGGGGCGCTGCGCGGCGGGGCCTGCGGCTTCCTGCTCAAGGACGCCGGCCCCGCGCTGCTGGTGGAGGCCGTACGGGCGGCCGCGCGCGGGGACGCGCTCATCTCGCCGGCCGTCACGGTGCGCCTGCTGGAGCGGCTCGGCGGCCACCCGGCGGATGCGCCGCCCACGGCGGGCGGGGCGGGTACGCCGGGACGGCACCCGCTCTCGGAGCGCGAGCTGGACGTCGTACGGCTGGTGGCCCGCGGGCTGACGAACCAGGAGATCGCCGACGGGCTCTTCGTCTCGCTGTCCACGGTCAAGACCCACCTGGTCTCGGTACAGGCCAAGCTGACGCTGCGCAACCGCGTGGAGATCGCCGCCTGGGCCTGGGAGACGGGCACCGCAACCCCGTCCGGCCCGACCGCCTGACCCGTGCCCGGCCGGGGCGGCCATCGGCGGCGCCGGTTCCCGAGCCCGCCGCGGGACACGGAGTGTGTGCACATGGCGGGCGGGGGCCAGGCCGGCCGCCCCCGCACGAGGCGACGAAGGGCGCGCTGGAGTTGGCGGGTCCTGACGCGTCCTGACGGTTCGTTACGGGTCGTGACGGGGTCAATTCGACAGGTAGTAATTAGATGAATCCTCGACTGAATTCCCGTCAATAAACCTGAACCGATTATTTCGATTCGATAACTACGCCACGATAAAGGCCTGGACCATCACCTCAAGGGATGCTCAACTCCCTTGATTTCATTGGCAATTGAGTGTTCGTCAAATCAGACCTATAGGTAACGGAATGATTTCTTGACGCACGCTCCCCTTTGTCCGAATTTTCCGCCGCATCCGTCTGGCAGGCTTCCGCGCACCCAGTCACTCCGATCACGATTTGAGGTGCGCATGACAGGACGTCGCAGACGGCGGGAACACCGGCGCAAACCGCGCCGGTTCATACTTCTCACCGCCGCCACGGCCACGGCGGCGGTGATCGCCGCCGGCATCGCCTACTCCGGAATCGGCGACGGCGCCCAGGCGGCGGCGCCCGCACAGGCATCGGGAGCGGCCGCCGACGCCGCACCGGCCGCCGCGCCCGCCCGGGACGAGGAGCCGGACGCCCTCACGGGCACGCCCGCCAACGACGACGGGCGGGGCATGGTCTACAACGGCCTCCAGGCCGCCCCGCAGGGCGACCGGTGCATCGGCGTCTACCGCACCGCGGCCGGCTTGTGCACCCACGGCCCCGACGCCCCGCCCAAGGGCGTCGACATCAAGAAGGACATCGCGCCGGCCGTCGCCACCACGGCCGAGGCGGCCGATCCGGCCCGCCCCGCGGCCGAGGACCCGGCCGCCACCCAGGACGGCGGGCGTCCTCAGGACGCGCCCGCCGCCGCCGACGCCGGAGCCGCCAAGGGTGCTGCCGCCGCCGCGCCCGCGCCCGGCCCCGGCACCGCCGCGGCCGGCGACAAGGCCGTCGCCGCGGGCCCCGCGGGCCAGACCGTCCAGTGCGACGGCGACGGCAGCACCGGCAACCGCGTCCAGGTCGTGTACGTCCACGGCCCCGGCCGGGACCGCTTCTCCGAGTACGTCGCCTCGTTCCGCAAGTGGGCGGCAGACGCCGACCTCATCTACTCGACGAGCGCCCAGGAGACGGGCGGAGTACGCCACATCCGCTACGTCACGGCCGCCGACTGCACCCCGACCGTGCTCAACATCGAGCTCCCCGACTCGGCCCTGGCCGAGTTCAGCGCGACCAACGCCGCGCTCGCCGGCAAGGGCCTGGACCGCCGGGACCGCAAGTACATGATCTTCGCGGACACCAAGGTCTACTGCGGCATCGGCACCTTCAACGGCGACGAGCGGCCGGGCCAGGCCAACCAGAGCAACTTCGGCCCCTCCTACGGCCGTACGGACTCCGGCTGCTGGGGCGGCCACACCGCCGCGCACGAACTGGGCCACAACCTGGGCGCGGTCAACAACAGCGCCCCGAACACCAGCCGCGGCGCCCACTGCACCGACGAGTTCGACGTCATGTGCTACTCGGACACCCCGTACTACCCGCAGATGCGCAACATCTGCACCAACCAGGCGGCCGAGAACATCCTGGACTGCAACCACGACGACTACTTCCACACCAGCCCGAAGGCCGGCAGCTACCTGGCCACGCACTGGAACATCGCCGACAACCAGTTCCTGATGCGGAACAAGGGCGGCGGCGGGGGCGGCACCGACCCGAACCCCAAGCCGACCCCGACGCCGACCGCGAAGCCCACGCCGACCCCGACCAAGAAGCCCACGGGCGGACCGGCCGTGACGGCCGGCCAGATCCGCTCCGACTCCGTCGTGGTGAGCTGGCCCAAGGTCGAGGGCGCCGCCTGGTACCAGGTGCTGCTGAACGGCAAGCACCTGACCTGGGTCCAGTCCCAGGTGCTGCGGATCTACAACCTCCAGCCCGGCACCTCCTACTCCGTCGCCGTCTCCGTGCGCGACGGCGCCGGCCGCGACAGCGGCGCCGGCCAGGCCGCGTCCTTCCGTACGGCAAGCACGGACGGCGGGACGACCACCCCCGGCAGCCGCTACGTGCTCGGCAACGGAAGCACCGGCATGGCGGCCGAACTGTGGGGCGGCCGCAGCGCCGACGGCACCGTGCTCGTCGGGTCCCGTGCCAACGGCTACGCGCAGCAGCAGTGGTACTTCGACGACGCGGGAGACGGCCGGGTCCGCATCCGCTCGGCGGCGTCCGGCAAGTGCCTGCAGCCGGGCGGCGCGCCCTCCGCGGGCATGTGGGTCGCCCAGCGGCCGTGCGGCTCGGACGATGCGCAGTCCTGGCGGCTGACGTCGCGGGGCGGCGCGGTGACCGTCACGGACCCGGGCGGCGGCTTCGCCCTGACGGTGAGCAAGCGCCCCTACTACGGGACCTGGCTGCTGGAGCTCCAGCGCGCCGACGGTGGCGCGGCCCAGCTGTGGACCGTACAGAAGGCCGGTTAACCGGTTAACCGGGTAACCGGCTGACCCGCCCGACCCCGGCTGGACGGCCGCCTCCCCCGGCCGTCCAGCCGGCCCCTCCCCTCACCCCTCCCGGAGCACAGCGACGATGCACAGACGAACCGCTTTCCCGGCCGCCCTGACCTCCCTGGGCGCACTCGGCCTGATCCTGCTGTCCCCCGCCGCGGCGCACGCGCACGGCGACACCGTGAAGGTGGTGGTCACCGGCCAGCGGGCCGGCCACGTCACCGCGGACATCACCTGGGAGAACGACGGGGACGCCGTCGACACCGCGGTCGCCGCCACCGTGAACGCGGTCAGCGTCGACGGCTCCCGCACGCTCGGGCCCTGGCGCCTGGTCCGCGATCCGGCCGCGCCGCCCGCCGGGTGGAGCACGGCCGAGACGCTGCCGCCCGGGTCCTGGAAGGTGAGCGTGGACGTCGGGTTCCCGGCCCTTGGCCACGGCGACCGCGAAGTGGGCGTACCCGTGGTGGATCCGGCGCCGTCCACCGGCGGCCCGGCGGCGACCGCGACTGCGGCTCCGGCGTCGACCCCGGCCCCTGCGCCGACGCCCACGCCCACGCCCACGCCGACAGCGACGCCGGCCGCGAGCCCTGCGACCGAACCCGCCGCCGCGGACCGTACCGCTGCCTGGTGGACCGCGGCCGGGGTCTGCGTGACCGCCTTCGCCGGCGCGGCCGTCGGCGTACTGCTGCGCCGCCGCAGGGCGCGCAGGCGCCCGTAGGACCCCGGGGGTAGTCCGATCGGTGGAGGCCGGGCGGGACTTCCGTACCTCCGGCCGAGGTCTTCGGGCCGGGCCGGAGGGCAGTCTGGAAGGGTCTCGTGACCTGCCGACGAAAGCCCCGAATGACCCCCGCGACTCCCCCGACTCCCGTCAGAACCTCCCCCACCCCCGGCCACCGCATCGGTGCCGTGATGTTCCTCAGCCGGTGGCTGCAACTGCCGCTGTACCTGGGCCTGATCGTGGCCCAGGCGGTCTACGTGTGGATCTTCCTGAAGGAGCTCGCCCACCTCGTGGGCGACATCCGCACCCTGGACGAGACCGGCACCATGCTGATCGTCCTCGGCCTGGTCGACGTGGTGATGGTCGCCAACCTGCTGCTGATGGTGATCGTCGGCGGGTACGAGACCTTCGTGGCCCGGGTCGACCTCAAGGACCATCCGGACGAGCCGGAGTGGCTGAGCCACGTCAACGCGAACGTGCTGAAGGTCAAGCTGGCCACGGCCATCATCGGGATCTCCTCGATCCACCTGCTGAAGTCCTTCATCGAGATCACCAGGCCCAACTGGCACTGGGAGCAGACGATGTGGCAGGTGATCGTGCATCTGGCCTTCATCGTCTCGGCCATCGCACTCGCCATGATCGACCGCCTGCTCCCCAAGGCCGAGGACCACACGACCTAGGGCCGCGTAGGCACTAGCTGCGCAGGAAGGCCTCGATCTCGGTGGCGAAGGCCACCGGGGTCTCGTGCGGCGGGTAGTGGCCGGCGCCGGGCAGGGTGCGGATCCGGCAGTTCGGGTACCAGACCTGCCAGGTGGCGCGCATGACCTCGGCGGTCAGCGCGAGGTCGTACTCCCCGACGAGCACCAGCACCGGGACGGTGTTGCCCTTCACCGCGGCGGACAGGTCCAGCGGCTGCCAGCTCGCCAGGTACCCGGCGAAGGCCTCGGGCCGGGAGACGTCGAGGGAGTGCGCGACCATGCGCCCCAGCCAGTGCCGGCTCGTGCGGTTGCCGGTGACGAGGTCGAGGATGGCGCGGCGGTTCTCCGCGTTTCCGGAGGCGCCGTAGAAGAGCGCGTGGGTCGCGTCGTCCATCTCGTACGGGGCCGCCGGGACCGGAGTGACGCCGATCAGCTTCTCGATCCGCTCGGGGGCGCGGACCAGGACCTGCTGGGCCGCCTTGCCGCCCATGGAGTGGCCGAGGAGGGAGAAGGTGTCCCAGCCGAGCTGGTCGGCCAGTCCGAGGACGTCGTCGGCGATCTCGGGGAGGCTGTAGCGGCCGGGGACCTCGCGGCGCTCGCCGTAGCCGCGGTAGTCGAGGAAGGCGTACGAGAACTCCTGCGGGTCCAGGTACTCCAGTACGGAGCCCCAGTTCGCGGAGGTGCCGAACCAGTCGTGCAGCACGATGACGCGGACGGGTCCGGTGCCGATCCGGCGGTGGGTGATGGCCATGCGTTCTCCCTCGGTGACGGGCGGGCGGATAGCGACGCCGTACGTTCTGCCCACGGGGCCTACCATCACACCGTGATACCGACATCGGGCCCGAAGCCGTTGGAGATGGGGGACTTCTTCCGGACCGACGGTGCCCGCCACCCGCACCACCCCCGGACGTACACGGTCAGCGCCCCGGCGGAGATCGCCGAGGTCCGGGCCGTGAGCCCGTACGACCCGCACGCCGAGCACCCCACGGACCCCTACGACGGCGGACCGCTCGGATGCATGTGCGGGGAGGGGTGGATCCCGCCGCCCGCCACCCCGGAGCTGGTGCACCTGCTCGACCCGCTCTCCCCCGACGGGATCCCGGCCCGGCACCGGGCCCGGTGGGCGGCCGCGGCGCCCGCGGGGCTGCGCGCGTACGCCGAGGCCCTCGCCGGGGGCGAGGAGGAGCCCGACCTGCCGCGCGGGGTTCCGCTGAGCGTGGTGTTCAGCTGGCTCGGCTGCGTACGCGAGGAGCCCCGGGACGCGGCGTGGCTGCTCGCCGAGCGGGCTCCGGGGCGGCTGCTGGCCGGGCTGCCCACCGAGGAACTGGCCTGGGGCGTACGGGAGACGGACCGGGCCGGGCTGGACGCGGCCGTGCGGTTCTTCGCGAGCGAGGAGTTCACCACCCGCCACCCCAAGCGGCGCCGGGTCCCCGACACCGCGCGCGACCTGCTGCTCCGGCACGCGCGCAGCCACCGCCCCGGCGACCTCGCGGTCCTGGAGCGGCGGCTGCTGCGTACGCCGGACGACCGCGTCAGACGGTCCTGAGCGCCGGGTCGGAGACGCCCGGGGCGCCCGTCTCGACGTGGCCGGCGAAGCGGCGCAGGAAGGTGGTGTCGGCGTCGGAGACGACCTTGACGTCGTACCAGCGGCCCGTGGTGCGCAGGTCGACCGTGTGGGCGACCGTGGCGCCGGGGTTGACCTTGAAGGTCTGGGCGGCCCCGCCGTAGTCATTGGTCACCGTGAGGTTGACGGCGGCGCTGCCGGAGTTGGTCAGGGTGAGGTCGAGGTTGCCGGTGGCGTCCGCGTGGCGGGCGGTGACCTCGGGTCCGGCCTTCTTGGCCGGGCCCTTCCAGGTGCGCAGGAAGCCGTTCGGGCCCCAGACCGTGAGGTTGATCTGGTTGCCGGTGGAGCTGCTGGTGCTCCAGGTGTCCGACAGGGTCTTGCCCGCCTCGACCGTGTAGGGCCAGGGGCCGTCCGTACGGTTGCCCGAGGTGCTGTGGAAGTGGGCGCCGAGGGACGGGCCGCTGGAGAAGGTCAGCGTGAACTTGCCCGTGGAGGTGGTCGCCCTGCCGTCCACGTAGGGGGTGTAGCGCAGCGCACGCGTCGGCTTGCCGCCCGCTTCCTGCTTCGGCAGGGTGCCGGTGGCCGGCGGGACGGGGTGGTAGGACGGGTGGGTGTTGTGGTCCGGCGGTATGTAGCCGGCGGTGGAGGGCAGGGACGCCGGGGAGGCGTCCGCCTGCGTGAAGTCGAAGGCGGAGGTCAGGTCCCCGCAGACGGCGCGGCGCCACGGCGAGATGTTGGGCTCCTGCACGCCGAAGCGCTTCTCCATGAAGCGGATCACGGAGGTGTGGTCGAAGGTCTCGGAGCAGACGTAGCCGCCCTTGCTCCACGGCGAGACCACGATCATCGGGACGCGCGGACCGAGCCCGTAGGTGCCGGCCGAGTAGCCGCCGCCCCCGGCGTACAGGTCCTTCGACACGTCGGCGGTGGACAGGCCCCAGGCCGAGGAGGCCGGCGGGTACGGGGGCACGACGTGGTCGAAGAAGCCGTCGTTCTCGTCGTAGGTGATGAAGAAGGCGGTCTTCGCCCACACCGCCGGGTTCGCGGTGAGCGCATCGAGGACCTGCGAGATGTACCAGGCGCCGAAGTTGGTGGGCCAGTTCGGGTGCTCGCTGAAGGCCTCGGGGGCGGCGATCCAGGAGATCTGGGGCAGGGTGCCGCCCACCACGTCGGCGCGCAGCTTGTCGAAGTAGCCGTCGCCCGCCTTGACGTTGGTGCCGGTACGGGCCTTCTCGTACAGGGCGCTGCCGGGCTGTGCGCCCCGGTAGCTGTTGAAGTACAGCAGCGAGTTGTCGCCGTAGTTGCCGCGGAAGGCGTCGCTGATCCAGCCCCAGGAGCCGGCGGCGTTCAGGCCGTCGCCGATGTCCTGGTAGACCTTCCAGGAGACCCCGGCCGCCTCCAGCCGCTCGGGGTAGGTCTTCCAGCCGTAGCCCGCTTCCTGGTTGCCGAGGACCGGGCCGCCGCCGACGCCGTCGTTGCCCGTGTAACCCGACCACATGTAGTAGCGGTTGGGGTCGGTGGCACCGATGAAGGAGCAGTGGTAGGCGTCGCAGACGGTGAAGGCGTCCGCGAGCGCGTAGTGGAACGGGATGTCGTTCCGCGTCATGTACGACATGGTGGTGGCCGTCTTGGCGGGCACCCACTTGTCGTACTTGCCGTTGTTGTACGCCTGGTGCCCGCCCGCCCAGTCGTGGTTCAGGCCCTCGACGAACTGCATCCCCAGGTCGTTGACCTGCGGGTTGAAGGGGAGGATGTCCTTCGTTCCGTTGGACTGGTAGAAGACGGACTTGCCGTTGTCCTGCAGGACCGGACGCGGGTCGCCGAAGCCCCGTACGCCCTTCATCGCGCCGAAGTACTGGTCGAAGGACCGGTTCTCCTGCATGAGCACGACGATGTGCTCGATGTCCTGGATGGTTCCGGTGCTGCCCTGCGCCGGAATGGCGGCGGCCCGCGCGATGCTCTCGTTGAGCATCGCGGCGGCGGCACTGCCGCCCGCGATCTGCAGGAACCTACGGCGATTCAGTTCTGCCATGACGTGACGACCTCTATGGGGTGAGGGGGGTGTCGAGGGGCGCCCCAAGAACAGCGCCCCCGTCGTACCGGCTGGAGTTCCTTTCGTGACACTGCGCCGTACACCTGGAGAACGGAAGACCTCCCGCACCGATTCGTGCCCCGCACACCCCTCCTGTCTCCGGGGTCCGACCATGCCGAAGGGCCGGCTCCGCGAAGCGGAACCGGCCCTGGTGCGGTCGGCGGTGGAGCGGCTCGCCCGATCAGCCCTCGGTGGGGTGCAGGCGCAGGGAGATGGAGTTGATGCAGTAGCGCTGGTCCGTCGGGGTGGGGTAGCCCTCGCCCTCGAAGACGTGGCCCAGGTGGGAGCCGCACTTCGCGCAGAGGACCTCGGTGCGGACCATGCCGTGGGAGACGTCCGACTTCAGTTCGACCGCCTCGGAGTCCTTGGGGTCGAAGAAGGACGGCCAGCCGCAGTGCGACTCGAACTTCTCCGTGGAGCGGAAGAGCTCGGAGCCGCAGGCGCGGCAGGCGTAGACGCCCTCCGTCTTGGTGTCCGTGTACTCACCGCGGAAGGCGGGCTCGGTGCCGGCGAGGCGCAGCACCTGGTACTCGGACGGGGTCAGCTCCGCCTGCCACTGCTCGTCCGTCTTCTCGACCTCGTACGACATGACTCTCCCGCTCCTCGTGTCTTCAGCTCGACAGGCGGGCGAGGATGGCAGGACCGAGGTCCGTGACGTCGCCCGCGCCCATCGTGAGAACGAGATCGCCGGGCTTGGCCATTCCCGCGATGACCTCGGCGACGGCGCCCTTGTCGTGCTCGGCGGCGACGTCGGCGCCCGCGGTCCGGGCGGCCGCGATGATGATCTCGCTGGTGACGCCGGGGAGCGGGTCCTCGCGGGCGGGGTAGATGTCCAGGACCACGGAGGCGTCGGCGAGCGCCAGGGCCTGGCCCATCTCCTTGCCGAGCTCCTGGGTGCGGGAGAAGAGGTGGGGCTGGAAGACGACCAGGATGCGCGAGTCCCCGGCGGCGCCGCGGATGGCCTCCAGGTCGGCGGTCATCTCGGTGGGGTGGTGCGCGTAGGAGTCGATGACCTGTACGCCGGCCGCCTCGCCCTTGAGCTGGAGGCGGCGCTTGACCCCGGTGTACTTGCCGAGGGCCGAGGCGAGGTTGTGCGCCGGGATGCCGAGGGCGACGCCGGCGGCCAGGGCCGCGACGGCGTTGTGCGCGTAGTGGCGGCCGGGCACGGAGACGGTGAAGGTGAGCATCCGGCCGTCGATGACGACGGTGACCTCGCTGGTCAGGCCGCGCGGGGTGATCTTCGTGATCCGGACGTCGGCCTCGGGCTCCTCGCCGTACGTGACGACGGTGAGGCCCTCCTGGCCGCGGACCCGGCCCGCGATCTCGGCCGCGCCCGCCTGGCCGTGGGCGACGACCAGGGTGCCGCCGGGCTCGATCTTGCCGACGAAGGTCTCGAAGGACTCGTAGATCTCGTCCATCGACGCGTAGTTCGCGTGGTGGTCGAGCTCGGCGTTGAGGATGATCGCGACGCGCGGGGTGTACTTGTGGAAGCTGCGGTCGCTCTCGTCCGCCTCGGCCACGAAGATGTCGCCCTCGCCGTGGTGGGCGTTGGAGCCGGGGGCGTCCAGGTCGCCGCCGATGGCGTACGAGGGGTCCAGGCCCAGGGCCGACAGGGACACCGCCAGCATCGAGGTGGTGGTGGTCTTGCCGTGCGTACCGGCGACCGCGATCGGCCGCAGCCCGTCCATCAGGCCCGCGAGGGCGTCGGAGCGGTGTACGACGGGGATCCCGAGCTCCGCGGCGCGGGCCAGCTCGGGGTTGTCGGCGCGGATGGCGCTGGAGACGACCACGCAGGTGGCGTCGTCGGCGAGGTGGCCGGCGGCGTGCCCGATGTGCACGGTGGCGCCGTGGGCGCGCAGTGCCTGGGCGGTCTCGGAATCACGGGCGTCGCTGCCGGCGACCTTCGCGCCGCGCTGGGCGAGGATCTTCGCGATGCCGGACATGCCGGCGCCGCCGATGCCGATGAAGTGGGGCCGTTCCATGGCGGTCGGCAGGCCGGGCTTCATTCAGGTCGCTCCAGGATCGAGTACGGGTTCAGCCGCTTACACCCTATTCCTTGTGGGCGAAGAGCTTGAGCACCGGAACGCCGACCTTGTGCCGGGCCCGGGAGGCCCAGTCCCGGTGGAAGAACTCCTCCACGTAGTGCGGGGCGGTCAGGACGATCACCTCGTCCGCGCCGGTCTCCTCCACCACCGCCTTGAGCTTGTCGAGGGGGTGGTCCTCGACGATCTGCCCGACGGCCTTCGCGCCCTTCTTGCGCAGGGCCTCCAGGGAGTGTTCCAGGGCCTGCGCGGCGGGGCCGAGGGCGGCCGCGCCCTCGGGTTCGTCGCCCTCCCGGATGGCTTCGGGGAGCTCACCGAGCGCGACGTCGTCGATGGCGCGCAGCAGCCGGTCCCGGTCGCCGCGGGGCTGCATGAGGACGACGAAGGAGACCGGGTCGTCTCCGTGAAGGGTGGTGACGAAGTCCACGTCGACGGGGGTCAGCGGCTGCTCGATCATCAATACGCTCGTGAACACGGACGCCCTCTCCTTCGTGGGCCGAGGCCGACCGGCCCCTGCGGAAACCATCCTGCCCCGCTGTCGCACGGGGCCTGCGGATGTATATGTGCCCAGCGGAAGCTAAGCGGAACGACAAATTCCGCGTCTTGTCAGATCCGACGGTAGCTCGTGAAGAGGAACCCGGCCTCTTCCAGTACGCAGGCCGGTGCGAGCCGGTGCGGAACCGTGACGGAGGGGCCCACGGAGATCCGCTGGGCGTCTCCCGCCGTGAGGGTCGGCGAGATCGTCAGGCACAGCTCGTCCAGCGCGTCGGCGGCCACGAACTGGCCCAGCAGCCTCGGCCCGCCCTCGATCAGCTGGCGGCGCAGCCCGCGCTCGGCAAGGCCCCGTACGGCACGGACCGGGTCCACGCCGGCGCCTTCGCCCGCCAGCACGACCTCGACCCCGGCCGCGCGGGCCTGCGCCACCCGGTCGGCAGGGGCGCCGGCACCCGTGACCACCAGGGTGGGGACCAGCGGGGAGGTGAACAGCGGCAGCGAGAAGTCCAGGTCCAGGCTCGCGGTGACCACGGCGATGGCGGGTGCCGGGCCCTGTCCCGCGGCCTCGCGGCGGGCCGCGAAGGCCTCCCGGGCCCGTGCCGGGCGGTAACCCTCAAGGCGAACCGTTTCCGCGCCCACGACCACCACATCGGCCAGCGCCCGCAGGGTGCCGAAGATCCGCATGTCGGTCTCGCCGGAGATCGGCTGCGAGCGGCCGTCGTGCTGGGCGGCTCCGTCCAGCGTCGAAACCATGTTCGCCCGCAGCCAGTGGCCGTCCGGGCCGATCGCCGGGTAGGCGTACGCCTCGGCGAGCTCGTCCAGCGACCACTCGCGGTCGGCCGGATCCTCGGCCGAGGCCGGGTCAAGCGCTGATGTCTGATCGGTCACAGGGAACAGGCGTCGCATCGGTGCAGTGTGCCACGGCCCGTAGAGTTGAGTGCTGTGTCAACATCACTCTCGCCCTCCGGATCCCTCTCCGGCCGGCCGCCGATAGCCGACGCGGGGCCCCAGGCCCTGTGCGCCCGCGAGCCGCGGGTGCCCGCCGAACGGCTGGTGGCCGAGATGGTGCCGCCGCCCCGCTTCGACTCGGTGCGCTTCGACACGTACGACCCGGACCCGACCCAGCCGAGCCAGGCCGAGGCCGTCACGGTGCTCAGCGGCTTCGCGGCCGGTCTGGGCGGGGCGCACGCGACCGGGGCCGGCAAGCGCCGCTGGTTCGCCAAGAAGCCGGCTGCCCCGACCGCCCCGCGCGGGGTCTACCTCGACGGCGGCTACGGCGTCGGCAAGACCCACCTGCTGGCCTCCCTGTGGCACGCCACCCCGGCCGAGCCCGCGCTGAAGGCCTTCGGCACCTTCGTGGAGCTGACCAACCTGGTCGGCGCGCTCGGCTTCCAGCAGACCGTGCAGACCCTGGGCGGGCACCGGCTCCTGTGCATCGACGAGTTCGAGCTGGACGACCCGGGCGACACCGTCCTGGTGTCCTCGCTGCTCAGCCGCCTCGTCGAGCAGGGCGTGGCGCTGGCCGCCACCTCCAACACCCTGCCCGGCAAGCTGGGCGAGGGCCGGTTCGCGGCCGCCGACTTCCTGCGGGAGATCCAGGGGCTGTCCGCGCACTTCCGGCCGCTGCGCATCGACGGCCAGGACTACCGCCACCGGGGCCTGCCGGAAGCACCGGCCCCGTTCTCGGACGAGCAGGTCGCCAAGGCCGCGTACGCGACCCCCGGCGCGAGCCTCGACGACTTCCCCGGCCTGCTGGAACACCTGGCCCGCGTCCACCCGAGCCGCTACGGCGCCATGACCGACGGCATAGCGGCCGTCTGCCTGACGGACGTCGGCCCGGTCCCGGACCAGTCGACGGCGCTGCGGCTGGTGGTGCTGGCGGACCGCCTGTACGACCGCGAGATACCGGTGCTGGCATCGGGCGTCCCCTTCGACCGCCTGTTCAGTGACGAGATGCTGAACGGCGGCTACCGCAAGAAGTACTTCCGCGCCATCTCGCGGCTCACCGCGCTGGCGCGCGACGCGAAGCCCCTGGTCTCCCAGTAGGTTTGGGGACGCCGGCCCGTTCCCACGGGCCGGCCGTTTCCACTTCTGCGAAGGGACCCACCATGGCTGCCACACGCAACGCACACGCCGTCTGGGAAGGCGACCTGTTCGAAGGCAAGGGCGTCGTCACGCTCGACTCGTCCGGCCTCGGCAGCTACCCCGTCTCCTGGCCGGCGCGGACCGACGAGGCGGCCAACGGGCGCACCAGCCCGGAGGAGCTCATCGCCGCCGCGCACTCCAGCTGCTTCAACATGGCCTTCTCGAACGGTCTGGCGAAGGCGGGCAACCCGCCGGCCAAGCTGACCACCTCGGCCGCGGTCACCTTCGTGCCGGGCAAGGGCATCACCGGGATCCACCTCACCGTCGAGGGCGACGTGCCGGGGCTGGACAACGACGCGTTCGTCGCCGCGGCCGAGGACGCGAAGCAGAACTGCCCGGTCAGCCAGGCCCTGACGGGCACGACGATCACGCTGAGCGCGAAGCTGGTCTGACGATTCCCTGGCCGGGGGCTCGGCGGGGTCGGTGGTACGGCTCCGCCGGGCCCGTGCCGGGTGCTTGGCGGGGTCCGTGGTTCGGCTCCGCCGGGCGGGGCGGGTCCGGGGCCTGGGTGGGGTGCCGTCCCCGGACCCTCACGGCGCGGCGCGGCGCGGCGGGCCAGTGGTGACGGGGCGGCGTGGTACCACGGGCCGGTTGTGTCCTGTCACACCGCCGGGAGTCGCCGATGTCCCTCACCCGACGCAGCCTGCTCACCGCCGCCGGCGGCGGCATCGCCTTCGGCGGGGCGCTCACCGCGCTCTTCGCCGGGCCGTCCGGCGCCGCCCCGGCCGCCCGGGGCTACGGCCCGCTCGTGCCGGACCCGGCCGGTCTGCTCGACCTGCCCGCCGGGTTCGGCTACCGGGTGCTCTCCCGCGCCGGCGAGCCGCTGCGCTCCGGCGAGGGCCCCGTACCGGCCAACTGCGACGGCATGGCCGCCTTCGGTATCGGCGCCGGCACCGGCCGCGGCGGCGTACGGCTGGTCCGCAACCACGAGAACCGCACCACCGCCGCCCTGCGCGTCCCGGCGGTCGAGGGACTGACCTACGACCCCCACGCGCTCGGGGGCTGTACGGTCCTCGAACTCGACCCGGCCGGGCGGGTCACCTCCGAGCGCGTCGCCCTCGCCGGCACCGCCGTCAACTGCGCGGGCGGGCGTACGCCCTGGAACACCTGGCTGACCTGCGAGGAGACCGAGGACCGGGCCGGCACCTCCGGCTACACCCAGGACCACGGCTACGTCTTCGAGGTCGACCCCGCCGACCCGCACCGCTCGGGCGCGGTACCGCTCACCGCGATGGGCCGCTTCGCGCACGAGGCCGTCGCGGTGGACCCGTACCGCGGGGTCGTGTACCTGACCGAGGACGCCTTCATCGAGCCCTTCGGCCTGTTCTACCGCTTCCTGCCCGAGCGGCCGCTCGGCGGCCTGGGCTCACTGCGGGTCGGCGGCGCCCTGGAGGCCCTGCGCGTGCCGGGGCTGGCGAACCTCGCCGTGGTGGACCGGCCCGGGGCGGAGTTCCCGGTGGAGTGGGTTCCCGTACCGGATCCTTCGGCGGCCGTGACCCCCCTCCGGCTCCAGGACTTCGGGCCGGGCGGGATCACGCACGCGCAGAAGCTGGAGGGCTGCTACTGGGACGGCGGCGGTGTCCACTTCGTCTCCAGCTACGCCCGCAGCCGCGAGGGCTCCCCCGCCGACCACCACGGCCAGGTGTGGTTCCACGACCCGCTGCGCGGGCGGCTGCGGCTGGAGGTGGTCTTCGGCCCGGCCTCGGACGTCCAGTTGCCCGGGGACTCCCCCGACAACATCTGCCTGGCCCCGGACGGCGGGCTGATGGTGTGCGAGGACGGCGGGGGCGCGCAGTACGTGTTCGGGGTGGCCCTGGACGGCGAGGTGTACCCGGTGGCCCGCAACGCCGCCGACATCGGGCGGCCCGGGGCCCCGGAGTGGGGGGAGTTCGCCGGGGTGACCTTCTCCCCCGACGCCCGGACCATGTACGTCAACGCCTACCAGCCCGGGACCACCTTCGCCGTGACCGGGCCCTGGAGGTAGGACCGCGGGCCCTGTCGGGGCTGCCGTCCGGCCCTCGTGATCCGGTCTTTCGCCACGTCGCGTTCCCGTTCGATCTGCTGGAGGATCGAAGGGAGCCGACGGAGCGAGGTAGGTAGCGGTGGCCAAGAAGGACGGCGCGGAGCGGGGCGCGAAGAAATCCACGAAGGAGCCCGGGAAGAAGTCCGCCAAGGAGCCCGGGAAGAAGTCCGCCAAGGAGCCCGGGAAGAAGTCCACGGAGAAGGCGCAGAAGAAGGCACAGAAGAAGGCACAGGAGCAGGCGGCCGAGTCCGCAGGGTCCGCCAAGTCCTCCGGGTCCGCCGGGTCCGGCCCGAAGGCCGAGGCGTCGAAGGAGTCCCCGGCGGCCGCACCCGCGCCGAAGGGCAACGCTGAGGCCGGGCAGG
Source organism: Streptomyces sp. NPDC037242 (assembly GCF_055604165.1). Lineage (NCBI taxonomy): Bacteria > Bacillati > Actinomycetota > Actinomycetes > Kitasatosporales > Streptomycetaceae > Streptomyces > Streptomyces sp. NPDC037242. Next base: position 140,602 of record NZ_JBVJUY010000001.1, on the reverse strand, counting down.
CCAAACCGGTCTCGCTGCGCGAACTGCTGCGCATCTCCGCCGAGCGGCCCGGACCCGCCAAGGGCGCCCGCAGGGCCGGCCCCGACACCCCGCTGGGCCCGCTGCTGCGCGTCCCCGCCGGCGAGCGCGTCGACCTCGCCGCCCTCCACCCCGCCGCGACCCCGGCGGGCCCCACCGACAAGGCGGCCGGCGTGGCGGCCACCGCCCAGCTGGCAGATCGGCTCGCCTCCCTCCAGGAGCGGCTCTACGCCGCGAGCACCGCGGGGGACCGCCGCCGCGTCCTGCTCGTGCTCCAGGGCATGGACACCAGCGGCAAGGGCGGCACGGTCAAGCACGTGATCGGCCTCTTCAACCCTTCCGGCTGCCGGATCAAGGCCTTCAAGGCGCCCACCGCCGAGGAGCAGAACCACCCCTTCCTCTGGCGCGTCATGAAAGCTCTGCCCCAGCCGGGCGAGATCGGCATCTTCGACCGCTCGCACTACGAGGACGTCCTCATCGCCCGCGTCCGCGAGCTGGTGCCGCGCAGTCAGCTGGGGCGCCGCTACGCGCAGATCAACCGGTTCGAGAAGTCCCTCGTGGACGACGGCGTGACCGTTGTGAAGGTGTTCCTCCACATCAGCTACGAGGAGCAGCGCAAGCGGCTGCTGGAGCGGCTGGACAACCCGGACAAGCACTGGAAGTTCAGCCCGGGCGACATCGCCGAGCGCGCCGCGTGGCCCGCCTACCAGCAGGCGTACGAGCTGGCGCTGGAGCGGTGCTCCACCGGTGTCGCGCCCTGGTACGTCGTTCCCGCGGACCGCAAGTGGTACCGCAACTGGGCCGTCAGCAAACTGCTGCTGGAGCACCTGGAGGGCATCGCTCCGCAGTACCCCGAGGGTGACTTCGACGTGGACGAGTGCCGCGCACGGCTACTTGCCACATAGTCATATATTTTGCCTATGTGACCATCTCAGCGCGTAGAGCGGCGGCCCTGGCCGCCGCCGCAGCTCTCAGTGCCGCCCTCGCAGGATGCGGGGGCGGCACCGGTACGTCGGACGCCGGCAGCCAGGCCCGCATGGGCACCCCCGCCGCCCCCGCCTCCGCCCCGGCTTCCGCTCCGGCCGCCGCGACCCCCTCCGCACCCTCCGCTCCGCCGTCCCCGCAGCCGGGCCCGCCCGGCAAGGCCCCGACCCTGGCCCCCGGCCCGAACGGCCTGACCCCGGTCTTCGAGCGGGCGAAGCAGCACACCGACAAGACGGTGGCGCTGACCTTCGACGCCGACATGACCTCCGACCAGGGCCCGCGCGCCGCGGGCGGCGAGCGCTTCGACAACCCGCAGCTGATCTCCACGCTGCGCACGCTCAAGGTGCCCTCGACCGTCTTCATGACGGGCCGCTGGGCCGAGGAGTACCCGGACCAGGCGAAGTCCATCGGCACCGATCCGAACTTCGAGATCGCGAACCACTCGTACAGCCACCACGCCTTCAAGTCCCCCTGCTACGGACTCCCCGCGCTCGACGGCGCCGCGGCCCGGGCCGACGTGGACAAGGCCTTCGCCGCCTTCCGCAAGGCGGGGGCCGTCAACACCGTCCCCTACTTCCGCTTCCCCGGCGGCTGCTACGACGACCAGGCACTGCGGGCCCTGACCGCCGCCAAGGTCACGGCGGTCCAGTGGGACGTGGTCAGCGGGGACGCCTTCGCCAAGGACCCCGACGCGGTGGCCGAGCAGGTGCTCGCCGGGGTGAAGCCCGGCTCGGTGGTGGTCATGCACTGCACGCGCAGCGCCGCGCCGGTCACCGAGGAGGCCATTCGCAGAATCGTTCCGGAGCTGCGCAAGCGCGGCTACCGCTTCGTGAAGGTGTCCGAGCTCATCGGGAAGTGAACCGGGGCCGGGCCCAGGTTCCGGCTCCGGCTCCGGCTCCGGCTCAGCCGGAGCAGGCCGTGCGCTGCGCTTCCTGCCACTCGCACACCGGGCACAGCACCACGCCCGGGGTCGCGACCCCGTACTCGGTGGGCTTGCCGCACTCCAGGCAGTCGGCGTACGGCGGCCCGGGCACGCGCCCGGCCGGGGCCGCCGGCGTCGCCGGGGTGCGGCAGTACGACTCGCTGCGCTCGGGCTGCTCCATGCGTACGAGCGTACTCGGGGCCGCCGCCGGGCGCGGCAGCCCCGAACCGAGTGAAAAGAACGACCCGCCGGGCCTCAGGCCTCGGCGTCGGCCAGGCCGAACCCGCGCAGCCGGTGCGGGTCCGCGATCACGTCGATGGCGAGGATCTTCCCGTCCGCGACGATGAAGGCCATGATCGACATCGGGCGGCCCTCGACGACCACCGTGACCCCGGCGGCGCCGTTGATCAGCGCCGGGCGGGCGTACGGCGCCACGCTGCTGAACGTGACCGCCTGTCCGGCCACGGTCCGCGCACCCTCCAGTACGACCGTGAGCCCGGACCGGGCGGCGCCGCCGTCGGAGCGCAGTACGACGTCCGGGTCGAGCATGGCCACGAGCGCCTCGAAGTCCCCGTCGCGCGTGGCGGCGAAGAAGGCGTTGACGACCTGGCGCTGGCGGGCAAGGTCCGGGTCCGGCGGCGGCGCCTGTCCCTGCACCCGGCGGCGGGCCCGGCTCGCGAGCTGCCGGGTGGCGGCCGGGGTCTTGTCGAGCAGCGCGGCGATCTCGTCGAACGGCACGGCGAACATGTCGTGCAGTACGAAGGCGAGCCGCTCGGCCGGTGCCAGGGACTCCAGCACCACCATCAGCGCCAGCCCGACCGAGTCGGCCAGCAGGACCTCCTGCTCGGGGTCGATCACCTCGCCCCGGGTGATCAGCGGGTCGGGCATCCGGGTCCCCGCGGGCTCGCGGGACTCGTCGAGGGAGTCCTCGCGCCGCGTCTCGCGCGAGCGCAGCAGGTTCAGGCACACCCGCGCGACGACCGTGGTGAGCCATCCGCCCAGGTTCTCGACGTCACTGGTATCGGTGCGGTCGAAGCGCAGCCAGGTGTCCTGCACCGCGTCCTCGGCCTCGGTGATCGAGCCGAGCATCCGGTAGGCCACCGCCTGGAGATGGGCCCGGTGCTCCTCGAAGCGGGCCGTGAGCAGGAGGCTCTCGTCCACCATGTCGGTTCCCATTCAGTGGGCCGCGGTGGTCTCGGTGACCTCGCTCGGGCGGACGATGACGAAGCCCTCGCCGCTCAGCTTCAGCTGGACGGCCTCGCCGGAGCCGCCGCGGATCATCGAGCCGACCGACTGGGAGCGGTGCAGACCGGTCTCCAGCCGGGCGCTCCAGCCGACCACCGCGTCGGTGTCCACGAACACCGGGGACTGCGCGGTGACCGGGATGATGATCGGGCTGCCGTCGCAGACGACGGCGAGCTTGCCGGTGCCGGTGAAGAGGCTGTTGAAGAGGCCGCCGCCGGTCATGCCGGCGCCCTTCACCATCTTGATCTCGTAGGCCAGGGTCGAGTCGAAGCACAGGACGTTGCGGCCGTTGATGGTCAGGGCGTCGCCGGGCTCGAAGTCGATGATGAAGCAGTTGCCGGCCTGGTGCGCGAACCAGGCCTCGCCCTGGCCGCGCACGGACATCAGCGCCAGGCCCTCGCCGGTGACGGCGCGCTTGAGCATGCCGCCTATGCCCTGGCCCTTGCGCTCGAACTGGAGGTTGCCGCGGAAGGCGACCATCGAGCCCTGGCGGGCCAGCATTTCACCGTTAACGGTGTACTTCACGGACTTGGCGTTCTGCAGGCTCATCCCGGGAGCGGCAGACGGCTGGGCCAGGTTCTCGGACGCGAAAAGATCACTCTTCATGGGGACGATCCTCACCTGGCCGGGACCCCTGCGGCATCCTCCTGAAGGCGGAGGCTGGCATCCTTGGCCGGATGAGCAGCCAGCACACGAACGACACCACAGCCGTACCGGCGGTCGGGGCCGACAGCCCCTTCCGCCAGGAGCACGCCCTGCGCGACGAGGCGCCCCAGTTCGTCCTGCCCCTGGTCGTACGCATCGAGAAGGCCGAGCCGCCGGCCCGCACCGATGCGCTGGAGACCGCGGCGCGCGCAGTGCTGGTGCTGCTGAGCGACGAGCGGGCCGCCGGCGAGGGCGAGTGGGCCGAGGCCGTACGGGACTGGCAGGACGCGCGGATCCGCAAGGTGGTGCGGCGGGCCCGCGGGGCGGAGTGGCGCAAGGCCGGCACGCTGCCCGGCATCACGGTGCACGGTGACACCTCGGAGGTACGGGTCTTCCCGCCGGTGCCCTTGGACGGCTGGCCCAAGGAGCTCGCCAAGCTCCAGGTGTCGGGCACCGACCTGGACGACCCGCAGGCGCCCGCCCCGGTGGCGGACGGGACCGTGGTGCTGTGGCTCAACCCGGACCTGGAGATGTCGGCCGGCAAGGCGATGGCCCAGGCCGGGCACGCCGCGCAGCTCGCCTGGTGGGAGCTGACCGGCGCGGAGCGGGCCGCCTGGCGGGAGTCCGGCTTCCGGCTGGCCGTACGGACCGCCGCGCGCGAGCGGTGGGCGGAGCTGGGCGGGAGCGGGCTGCCGCTGGTGCGGGACGCGGGGTTCACGGAGATCGCTCCGGGCAGCGCCACGGTGGTCGCCGACCACCCGGCCCTGCGGGCGCGGCTGTAGGGCCCGTCGTCGGGGTCCCGCCCGGACGCGGGTCCGGCCGGGAACCTCAAATGTTGCTCTGAACGTCCCCTCCGACGGTTGGCTCGACTCCGTCCGGGCCATGACATCGGCACATGGACCGATCAGTACCGTCGAGGATCGACGAGGGGGGGGCGAGGGGACATGAAGCCCATGGCACACCTGGGGGTGGGCATCGGCTGGCGGCCGGAGATCGCGGAAGCGGTCGAACGGCTGCCGGACCTGGACTGGGTCGAGGTGGTGGCCGAGAACATCTGCCCGGGACACCTGCCGGCCTCGCTGCTGCGGCTGCGCGAGCGCGGGGTCCGCATGGTGCCGCACGGCGTCTCGCTGGGGATCGGCGGCGCGGACCGGCCGGACGCGGAGAAGCTGGCCGCGCTCGGCGAGCGGGCGGTGGCGCTGGGGGCGCCGCTGGTTACCGAGCACATCGCCTTCGTACGGACCTCCTCGCCCGAGCTGGAGGCCGGCCACCTGCTGCCCGTGCCGCGGACCCGGGACGCGCTGGACGTGCTCTGCGAGAACGTGCGGATCGCCCAGGACGCGCTGCCCGTGCCGCTGGCGCTGGAGAACATCGCCGCCCTGGTCTCCTGGCCCGGGGAGGAGCTGACGGAGGGGCAGTTCCTGTCCGAGCTGGTCGAGCGGACGGGGGTGCGGCTGCTCATCGACGTGGCCAACCTGCACACCAACCGGGTCAACCGGGGCGAGGACCCGTCGGCCGTGCTGGACTCGATCCCGCTGGAGGCGCTCGCTTACGTCCACGTGGCGGGCGGGGTGCAGCGGGGCGGCGTCTGGCACGACACCCACGCGCACCCGGTCCCGCCGGTGGTGCTGGACGTCCTGGCGGAGCTGCGCCGGCGGGTGGACCCGCCGGGGGTTCTGCTGGAGCGGGACGACGACTTCCCGCCGGAGGCGGAGCTCGCGGACGAACTGCTGCGGATCCGGGGCGTGGTCGGCGCCGGGTCCGGGGCCTCCGATGGCGGAGCCCGGGCCACCGCGGCGGAGTCCACAGCGGCCGAGTCCGCAGCGGCCGTCGACACCGGCCCGGCGCGGATCCGCGTACGGCTGGAGCAGGGCGCGCTGCTGTCGGCCCTCGTGGCCGGGACGCCCGTGCCGGAGGGCTTCGACCGGCAGCGCGTACGGGTGCAGTCGCGCGCGCTCGCGGCCAAGCGGGCCGGGGTCGTGGCCAGGCTGGCGCCCGAGCTGCGCGAGATCCTGGGCGGCGAGGAGCCGTACGTCGAGGCCTTCCTCGGGTACGCCCGGCACCGGCCCATGACGGCCGGCTACCGCCGCGACGCGCTGAACTTCGCCGAGCACCTGCTGATCCGGGACCTGCCCGCCGATCCGGCCGCCCGCGGGCGGCTCACCGCCTGGTGGCAGGACCGGGCCGGGGCGCGGCCGCCGCGCCGCATCGTGCGCTGGGCCCGGGCGCTCGCGGGGAGGGCGGCATGACCCTCCTCGCCCTCGCCGTCTGGATCGGCGTCATCGTCTCCACCGTCCTCCTCTTCCGCGGCCTGGCGCGCTCGCGGCCGGCCTCCCGCGGGCCCGCGCCGCGGCTGCACGACCTGTCCGAGGCCGCGTTCATCGCGGGCGGCCCCGGCAACGTCGTGGACACCGCGCTCGTCTCGATGCTCGTGGACACCCGGATGGTGGCCGGCGGCGGCCCCGGGATCGTCCAGGTACGCCCCGGGGCGCGGGCCGCCGACCCGACCGAGCGCGCGGTGCTCCAGGCGTACCGGGACGCACCCTCGGGGTGGCTCTACCAGGTGCGGTACGCCGCCATGCTCGACCCGGCCGTCCAGGAGGTCGGGGACGCACTGGCCGCCCGCGGGCTGATCTCCCCACCCGGTTCCGGGCGCAGGTGGCGCCGCTGGGGCGTGGCCCAGGCGGTGGTGTGCGGGGTGCTGGTGCCGCTGTCGCTGCCGCTCACCTTCCTCGCCATCGTCCTGGACTCCGCTTCCCCGGTCCCCTTCGCCGTGATGGTGTTCCCCGTTCTGGTGGGCGGAACGGTGATGGGCGCCGCGGGCGCCGCGCGGGCCGGGCGGCGGGTCACCCCGGCGGGGCAGGCCGCGCTGCGCGAGATCCGCGCCCACTACCTGGGCGACCGGACCCCGCACGTCCAGATGGCGCTGTTCGGGCTGCGCGGACTGCGCGACCCGTACCTGCGGCAGCAGCTCGTGCCCGCGGCCCGCGGCACCCGGCTGGCGGCAGCCCAGTCCCGCTCCCGGCCGACGCGGCACCACACCGGCTCCGACACGCCCTGGTCGGCGGCGGGCGCGGAGCTGATCCCGGTCGTCGTCTGGTGCGCCGGCAGCGGCTCCGGTTCGAACGGCGGATCCCCGGGCGGCGGCTGCGGCTCCGGTTCGAGCTGCGGGTCCTCCGGCAGCAGTTGCGGCTCCTCTTCGAGCAGTTGCGCGAGCAGCGGTTCGAGCTGTTCCAGCAGCTCCAGTTGCGGTGGTTCGTCCAGTTCCAGCTGTAGCAGCAGTTCCTGACAGTCCATCACGGGCGGATCACGAGGTGCTCACACATCGGCAGCACCCCGTACCCGGATCATCGGCGTCCTATAAAAAACGATCATGTTCTGGGTCCTGTTCCTCCTCTTGGCCTGGGCAGGGGTGCTGATCTCGTGCACCCGCCTCCTGAGAGCGGCCACCGAAGCCGCGGAGCCCGTCTCCGTCGGCGCCATCACGCACCACCACGACGAGCTGAGCCTGTACGAGGCCGCCTATCTCGCGGGCGGCCCGCGGCGGGTGGCCGAGCTGACGCTGCTCTCCATGCAGCGCCAGCGCCGGCTGCTGCTCGCCCACACGGGCTGGGCCACCGTGCTCGACCCGGTCGGGCGCGATCCGCACGAGCGGTCCGCGCTGGTCGCGTTCGGGCCCGACGGGCAGTCCCCGGTGGCGTCCATACGTACGGCCGTGGCCGAGGACGCGGCCGTACGGGCCCTCGCGGAGCGGCTCGGCGCGGCGGGTCTCGCGCCGGCCGGCGGGGCCGCGCGGGGAACGTACGGGGCGATCCGGTCGGTCCGCCGGGCCGCCGCGCTCGTCCTCGCCATGGCGGCGGCCGCGTTCTGCGTACCGGTGGACGGGACCTCGGCCGGGATGCTGCTGAGCTGGTTCGCGCTGCCGCTGCTCCTCGCCCTGGGCTGCCTGGCCATCGCACGCTTCGAGGGGCACCGCGACTCGCCCTGGGCCTCCCCCGACGGGCAGCGGCTGCTCGTCTCGCTGGACCGCGAGCGCGGCCGCGAGGGCTCCCTGACCGCGGTGGCCGTGCGCGGGCTCGGCGCGGTCGGGGACCCCGGGCTGCGGGCGGCCCTGGAGTACGGCGGGCGGGGGTCGCTCCCGCGGCAACGGGGGGATTGAGGGCGACACCCGACGGTGATCCTTTACAGGGGCGCGACCCGAGCCTTTCATCGGACCAGCCGATGAGATGGGAGGGCCGTCATGCGGACGAAGCTCGTACGCCGCGCAGCCGCCGCGGCGGCCCTCTGCCTCACCCTGTGCTCCCCCGCCCCCGCCCGCGCGGCCGAGCCCCCGATGCCGGATCCGGAGTCCGCCGAGAGCGCGGCGGCCGCCGCGGGTGCGGAGAGCGCCGCCCGGGCGGCGGCCGCCGCCGGCCTCGACTTCGGCCCCTGCCCCGACGTCGAGGGGCTCGGCTCCCCCGTCGCCTGCGCCGACCTGCGCGTCCCGCTCGACTACGCCCGACCCGACGGCCCGCAGCTCTCGCTCACCGTCAGCCGCATCGCGGCGACGGGCGGCGGCGACCACAAGACCGCCCGCCAGGGCTCCCTCGTCCACAACCCCGGCGGCCCCGGCGCCTCCGGCATGTTCTTCCCGCTCGTGGCCGACCTCCCCGAGTGGAAGCGCGTCGCCGCCGCCTACGACCTCATCGGCTACGCCCCGCGCGGAGTCGGCCGCTCGGCCCCGCTCTCCTGCCAGGACCCCGCCGAGTACGCCGCGGCCCCCGCCCAGGTCCAGGGCGACCCCTCCCCGGAGTACAAGCGGGAGCGCGTCGCCGCCGCGCAGGCCTACGCCCGGGGCTGTGCGCGGCGGGCCGGCGCGGACCTCGCGTACTACACGACCCTGAACAACGTCCGCGACCTGCACGTCCTGCGCGCCGCGCTCGGCGAGCCGAAGCTGAACTTCACGGGTGCCTCGTACGGCACCTACCTCGGCGCGGTCTACGCCACGCTCTACCCGGGCCACGTCCGCCGGATGGTCTTCGACTCGGCGGTCAACCCCGATCCGGACCGCATCTGGTACCGCAACAACCTGGAGCAGGCGCCCGGCTTCGAGCGCCGCTGGGCGGACTTCCGCGCCTGGGCGGCCCGCCACCACGACACGTACGGCCTCGGCGCCACCCCGCAGGCCGTGCAGGCGAGCTACGAACGCGTCCGGACCGCGGTGGCCCGCACTCCGGCGGGCGGGGTCGTGGGCACCGGCCAACTGCACTCCGCGTACCTGCGGGCCGCGTACTACGACGAGGTCTGGCCCGGCCGTGCCGCGGCCCTGGCCGCCTTCCTGCGCGGCGATCCGGGCCCGCTCGTCCGGCTGGCCGGGCCCGACCCGGACTCGGCGGCCGAGGGCGAGAACGCGAAGGCGGTGTACACGGCGGTGCTGTGCAACGACGCCGACTGGCCGGCGGACTGGGAGACCTGGGACCGCGACAACACCGAGCTGGCGCGCACGGCCCCGTTCGAGACCTGGGCCAACGCCTTCCTCAACCTGCCGTGCGCGTACTGGCCGGTCCACGCCCGGCAGCGGCCGGTGGCGGTGGGGGCGCAGCCGGCCGCGCTCCCCCGGACGCTCGTCGTCGCGGCGGAGCGGGACGGGGCGACCCCCTACCCGGGGGCGCTGGAGCTGCAGCGCAGGCTCGGCGGCGGGGCCGCGCTGGTGACGGAGGAGGGGGCCGGCACCCACGGAGTGTTCGGCGGACGCAATGACTGCGTGGACCGTCACGTGGAGCGGTATCTGCTCACAGGTGACACCTCGGGGTGGCGTGTCACGTGTGCGCCGCATCCGGAGCCCGCACCGGTGTCGTTGGACGACCGGGCAGCGAGCGCCCGCAGGGCGCTGCTGCCGCCAGTCGTCTGAACTTCCGGGCGGGATCTCCGGCTGCGTCGTTTCGGGGGCAGGGCCTCCCGATCCACCGGAGGACGGTCAGTCCTCCGGCTCTTCCCCCCAGGGGAGGTATCAGGCGAGTCCGGCCACCAGATCGGCGACGGACTTGCGGCGCCCGGTGTAGAAGGGCACCTCTTCGCGGACGTGCATACGGGCCTCGGAGGCGCGCAGGTGGCGCATGAGGTCGACGATGCGGTAGAGCTCGTCGGCCTCGAAGGCCAGCAGCCACTCGTAGTCGCCCAGCGAGAAGGAGGCGACGGTGTTGGCGCGCACGTCCGGGTAGCCGCGGGCCATCATGCCGTGGTCCTTGAGCATGCGGCGACGGTCCTCGTCGGGCAGCAGGTACCAGTCGTAGCTGCGCACGAAGGGGTACACGCTGACGTAGTCGCGGGGCGTCTCGTCGGCCAGGAAGGCCGGGATGTGCGACTTGTTGAACTCGGCCGGACGGTGCAGGGCCATGTTCGACCACACCGGCTCCAGCGCGCGGCCCAGCTTGGTGCGGCGGAACAGGTTGTACGCGGTCTGCAGCTCGTCCGAGGTCTCGGCGTGCCACCAGATCATGATGTCCGCGTCGGCGCGCAGGCCGGAGACGTCATAGGTGCCGCGGACGGTGATGTCCTTGGCGGCCAGCTGGTCGAACAGCTCCTGGACCTCGTCGGCGAAGCCGGCGCGGTTCTCGGGCAGGACGTCCTTCAGCTTGAAGACGGACCACAGGGTGTAGCGGATGACCTCGTTGAGGTCCTTCGCCTTCTTCCCCGCGTTGGGAATCTTCTCTGGTGCAGTCATGTGCCTATTGTCCCGTGTGCCGATCAGTGGTCTGTGCCAGGGGTGCCCAACGTGGCCATCACCACGTCCGCGGCCCTGCCGGCGCTCGCGATGCACGCCGGGATGCCCACCCCGTCGTAGAGCGCACCGCACACCGCGAGGCCGGGGACCGCGGCCACGGCGGCCCGGATCCTGGCCACGCGATCGAGGTGGCCGACCGGGTACTGGGGCAGGCCGCCGTCCCAGCGCGTGACGGTGGACGCGATCGGCCGGGCCGCGAGGCCCACGGCCTCGCCGAGGTCGCCGAGCGAGACCTCGACCAGCTCCGCGTCCTCGCGCCCGAGGTCGCCCTCGTCGCCGTGGCGGCCCACCGAGGTGCGCAGCAGGAAGAGGTCGGGATCGGCCCCGGCCCAGGACCACTTGTTGCTGGAGAAGGTCGACGCCTTGATGGTCCGGCCGTCCACGGGCGGTACGAGGAAACCGCTCGCGCCGCCGCCGGTGACGGAGGCCGGCAGCTCGGAGCGCCGGAAGGCCATGGTGACCAGCGCCATGGACGCGTACTCGACCCCGCGCAGCTCGGCGGCCGCCGCGGGCGCGAGCCCGGCCAGCAGCCGCGCGGCGGGCCCCGCCGGGGTCGCCAGGACCACGGCGTCGGCCTCGACGGCCTCCGCGTCGGTGACGACCCGCCAGCCCTCGGCGGTACGGGTCAGCTCGCGCACGGGGGTGTCGGTGGCGATCCGGGCCCCGGCCGCCCGGCAGGCCTCGGCGACGGCGACCGGGAGCCGGCCGATGCCGCCGTCGATGCCCGCGAAGACGGGGCCGGCCTGCTGGGGCTGGCGCGCCGCCCGGCGCTGCAGTTCCCGTACGCCGTCGCCCAGTGAGGGGTGCGTGCGGGCGGCCTCGAAGAGCTGGGGCACGGCGGCCCGCATCGAGATGCGGTAGGCGTTGCCGGCGTAGACCCCGCCGAGCAGGGGTTCCACGAGCCGGTCGACGACCTCGTGGCCCAGCCGGGCGGCGACGTACTCGCCGACAGCGACGTCCTCGCCGATCTCGGCGGGCGGCAGGGCGCGTTCGGCCCCGATCCTGGCCAGCCCCTCGGCGGAGAGCACCCCGGAGGCGGCGAGCGGCCCCAAGTCGCCGGGGACGCCCATGACGTGGCCGCGCGGCATGGGCCGCAGCGCACCGCGGGTCCACAGGTGGGCGGTGGCGGTGGCGGGCTGCTGGAGCGCCTCGCCGAGGCCCACGGCGCGGGCGAGTTCGAGGGCTTCGGGGCGGCGGGCGAGCACGGATTCGGCGCCGAGGTCGACGGGGGCGCCCGCGAGTTCGCCCGCGAACAGCTTGCCGCCGAGCCGCGGGCCGGCCTCCAGGAGCGTGACGCGGGCGCCGTCGGCGAGCAGCCGGTGCGCCGCGGCGAGGCCGGCGATGCCGCCGCCGATGACGACGACGTGGCCGGTGCCGCGGCCGGGGGTGTGGCCGGGCCCGGTCGGCCGATCCGTACGCGTGTCCGCTTCGTGCATGGACACATCGTCTCAGACCGATCACCGAGGCCGGACCGTGACCGCTTCGGGATCCCCTCGGAACCACCGGGGCGAAACCGGCGGCGGGACCCTGTACGTCAGAACGGCGACATCAGCCGCATTCCCGGGGGGTATCAGCGATGCACACCCAGTACAGACGTCGTTCCGCGGCGGCCCTGGCCGCCCTCTCGCTGGCCGGGGCGCTCGCGCTCACCGGCTGCTCCGCCTCCGACCAGGCCGCCGGCCGGGCCGACGCCAAGGCGGCGGACGTGGCGGCGCCCCGGCCGGAGGGGGAGGCGGCGAAGGGCGCCCCGGGTGCGGCCGCGGCACCCGCCGCACCGGACGGCAAGAACCAGCAGCAGGCGCCCGCCGCAGCCCGTGCGCAGATCATCCGTACGGCGACGCTGCGCGTCGAGGCGGCGGACGCGCAGAAGGCCACGGCCGCGGCCCGGACGGCGGCCGAGAACGCGGGCGGGTACGTCGGCAACGAGACCACCAACCGCGATGCCGACGGCCGGATGACGTCGACCGTGACCCTGCGCGTGCCCGGCGACCGCTTCGACGCGGTGCTCGGCGCGATGGAGGGCAGCGGGAAGCTGCTCGACCGCAAGGTCGAGGCGCAGGACGTGACCCAGAAGGTCGCGGACGTCGACAGCCGGGTCAAGTCGCAGCAGGCGAGCGTGGCCCGGGTGCGCGAAATGATGGAGAAGGCCACGGGGCTGGGCGAGGTCGTCACCCTGGAGAGCGAGCTCAGCAAGCGCCAGTCCGACCTGGAGTCGCTGCTGGCCCAGCAGACGGCGCTGAGGGACCAGACCTCACTGGGCACGATCACGCTGACCTTCGCCGAACCGGCCAAGCCGGTGCAGCAGCCCGAGAAGAAGAAGGAGAAGGAGCCGACCTTCCTGGGCGCCCTGGAGGGCGGCTGGAACGTCTTCACCAAGATCGTGCGGTACCTGACGGTGGCGTTCGGCGCGCTGCTGCCGTTCGCGCTGACGGCCGGGATCGTGGTGCTGGGCCTGCGGCTGCTGCGCAAGTGGCGCCCGGCGCGGCCGAAGACGGGCCTGATCCGCAAGCGGGTCCCGGCGGCGCGCCAGGGTTGGCCGGCGGCGGACCCGGCCGACCCGGCGGACCCGGCGGACCCGGCCAACCCGGCGGACGTCCGGCACTGAACACGCATTCGCACGTAGCGTGGTCGGCGGCCGCGGTGTCGACGACGGAGGACGGTACGGGCGATGGCGACGGAACGACTGGTGGTGGTCGGCGGTGGGGGGGGGGGGGGGGGGGGGGGGGGGGGGGGGGGGGGGGGGGGGGGGGGGGGGGGGGGCGGGGGGGGAGGGGGGGGGAGGGGGGGGGGAGGGGGGGGGGGGGGGGGGGGGGGGGGAGGGGGGGGGGGCGCCGCCCCCCCCCCCCCCCCCCCCCCCCCCCCCCCCCCCCCCCCCCCCCCCCCCTCTCCACCCCCCCCCCCCCCCCCCCCCCCCCCCCCCCCCCCCCCCAGGCCCGGCGGCTCAGGGGCCCGGCGGAGCTGGAGATCGTGGCCTTCGAGCGGGGGCACTTCACCTCGTACTCCGCGTGCGGGATCCCGTACTGGATCGGCGGTCTGGTCGCGGAGCGGGACGAGCTGATCGCCCGCACCCCCGAGGAGCACCGCGCGCGGGACATCGACCTGCGCACCCGTACCGAGGTGCTGGAGCTGGACCTCGCCGGGTCCCGGGTCCGCGCCCGCGATCTGGACACCGGATCCGAATCCTGGACGGGCTACGACAAGCTCGTCCTGGCGACGGGCGCCCGCCCGGTCCGCCCGCGCCTGCCGGGCATCGGGGCGCACGGGGTCCACGGCATCCAGACCCTGGACGACGGCCAGCGCCTGATGGACACCCTGGGGCGCACGCGGGGCCGCCGGGCGGTCGTCGTCGGCGCCGGCTACATCGGCGTGGAGATGGCGGAGGCCCTGGTCGGGCGGGGCTACGAGGTCACCGTGCTGCACCGCGGGGAGCAGCCGATGGCCACGCTCGACCCGGACATGGGCGCCCTGGTGCACCGTGCGATGAACGCGATGGGAATCCGTACGGTCTCCCGCGCCGAGGTGGTGAAGATCCTCACCGACGAGGAGGGCCGGACCCGCGCGGTGGCCACCGCGGCGGGCGAGGAGTACCCGGCGGACGTGGTCGTCCTCGGCATCGGAGTGGAACCGCGCACCGCCCTGGCCCGCGCGGCGGGCCTCCCGCTCGGCTCCTCGGGCGGCATCCTCACGGACCTGTCGATGCGGGTCAGGGGCCACGGGAACGTCTGGGCCGGCGGCGACTGCGTGGAGGTCCTGGACCTCCTCTCCGGCCGCACCCGGCACATCCCGCTGGGTACGCACGCCAACAAGCACGGCCAGGTCATCGGCTCGGGCGTGGGCGGCGGCTACGCGACCTTCCCCGGGGTGGTCGGCACGGCGGTCAGCAAGGTCTGCGACCTGGAGATCGCCCGTACGGGCCTGCGCGAGCGCGACGCGCTGGAGGCGGGCCTGCGGTTCGTGACGGCGACGATCCGCTCGACGAACACGGCGGGGTACTACCCGGGGGCGGCGGAGATGACGGTGAAGATGCTCGCGGAACGGCGCACGGGCCGGCTCCTCGGCGTCCAGATCGTCGGCGGCGCGGGCTCCGCGAAGCGGGTGGACGTCGCGGCGGTCGCCCTCACGGCGGGCATGACCGTGGACCAGGTCATCTCCCTGGACCTGGGCTACGCCCCACCGTTCTCCCCGGTCTGGGACCCGGTCCTGGTAGCGGCCCGCAAAACCGCCGCAGCAGTCCGCACCGCGGGAGCCTAGGCGCCGGGCCGCGCCTCGGCCCGCGCCGCCCGAGGGGGACGACGCCGGGCCCGTGCCGTGTCGTGCACGGCACGGGCGCGGCGGCTCGATCCTGCCCGGCTCAGCGGGCCGTGCGGGTGTGGACGTAGTCCACCAGGCGGGTCAGGGCGTCGGGGTTCGTCGTCGGGAGGACGCCGTGGCCCAGGTTGAAGACGTGGCCCTCCAGGCCGGCCGCGGCCGCGAGGACCTCGTCCGTCTTGGCCTCGACCGCCTCGGGGGTGGAGAAGAGGACGGCCGGGTCCAGGTTGCCCTGGAGCGCCTTGCCGGGGCCGACCCGGCGGACGGCCTCGTCGAGCGGGACCCGGTAGTCGACGCCCATGACGTCCGCGCCGGCCTCGCCCATCAGGCCGAGCAGCTCGCCCGTGCCCACGCCGAAGTGGATGCGCGGGACGCCGTAGGAGGCGACGGACTCCAGGACCTTCGCCGACGCCGGCATCACCGAGCGGCGGTAGTCCGCCGGGGCCAGCGCGCCGACCCAGGAGTCGAAGAGCTGCACCGCGGAGGCGCCGGCCTCGATCTGGACCTTCAGGAAAGCGGAGGTGATCTCCGCGAGGCGGTCCAGCAGGTCGGCCCACAGCTCCGGGTCCCCGTACATGAGGGCCTTGGTGTGCTCGTGGTTCTTGGAGGGGCCGCCCTCGACGAGGTAGCTCGCGAGGGTGAAAGGTGCACCCGCGAATCCGATCAACGGCGTGGAGCCCAGTTCACCCGTGAGCATGCCGATCGCCTCGGTGACGTACGAGACGTCCTCCGGGGTGAGGTCGCGCAGCTGTGCGAGGTCCTCGCGGCGGCGGATCGGCTGGGCGACGACCGGGCCGATGCCCGGCTTGATGTCCAGGTCGACGCCGATGGCCTTCAGCGGGACCACGATGTCGGAGAAGAAGATCGCCGCGTCCACGTTGTGGCGGCGCACCGGCTGCAGCGTGATCTCGGTGACCAGGTCGGGCCGCATGCACGATTCGAGCATCTGCGTGCCCTCGCGCACCTTGCGGTACTCCGGGAGCGAGCGCCCCGCCTGACGCATGAACCACACGGGAGTGTGCGGCACCGGCTCGCGCCGGCACGCCTTGAGGAAGGCGGAATCGTACGTCTGGCTCGGCGTGCCCGTGGGGCGGGTGTTGGCGCTCACGACTCAAATCTTCGCACGTATGAAGAAGTGCCCGGCCCGGCGCGGGTGTCCCTGCGCCGTACGGGCGTCCGGTGCGCCTAGTCTTCCCCGCATGGCTGCGGCTCAGGGACGATTTTCAGATGGCGCTGACGGTATGGACAGCGCGAAGGAGAGCTCCGTCCCGCTCCCGTTCCGGCGGGCGGTCGACGGCTTGAAGAAGGCACGGCTACGGCCGGGGATCGAGATCGACCCCACGAAACCGCCACAGAGGCTGGCGCCCCACGCCTACGCGCTGGAGGCGGCGGTCGTGGACGGGGAGGAGGACCTGGCCGACGGCCGGCTGATCCTGCTCCACGACCCGGTGGGGCACGACGCCTGGCAGGGGACCTTCCGGCTGGTGACGCTCGTACGGGCGGAGCTGGAGCCGGAGATGGCCGTGGACCCGCTCCTCCCCGAGGTGTGCTGGTCCTGGCTGACGGGGGCGCTGGACGCGCGCGGGCTGACGTACGGGGAGGCGAGCGGAACCGTGACCATGGCGAGCTCGCACTACTTCGGCGGGCTCTCCGAGCGGCGGCCGGCGACCCAGATCGAGATCAGGGCCTCGTGGACGCCGCGCGAGGGGGTGGGCGGGGTGCCCGACACCTCGGCGCACCTGGCGGCCTGGTGCGAGCTGCTGTGCCAGATCGCCGGGCTGCCTCCGGTGGGGCCGACGGAGACGGTCACGGGAGTGGTCTCCCTGCCACAGCGACGGGGTCCGCACCACCCGTAGCACCACCCGTAGGTGTGAAGCCGGCGGGGCCGCCGCGCGGCGGCGCCGCCGGGACCCCTGGAGGGGTCCGTGTGGCGGGGATCGACCGATCGGGGCCGCAGTGGCTTGCCGGAACCCCCTGGAACCCGGCATCTGTTGCGGGCTTCTGATCACCCGATGATCGATCGTGCGTCCGAATTGCCCGAATTGTTACTCACCAAATCGTGATCATTCCCTAAAGCCGGGCGGGTGACGTGCCGAAGGAGTCAGTGACCATCCGCACGGTTCGCACCGGCTTCCTTCCCCGAGCCGGCCGTCCCGCCACTCCCCCAGGAGGCCTAGGTGTCCGTTCTTCTCGAGCAGCCCGCAAGCCTGGTCGCCTACCGCCCGAACAAGCCGACGGCCATGGTCGTCGTGGCCGACCCGCGCGTCCGTTCCACCGTGACCCGCCATCTGTGGGCCCTCGGAGTACGTGACGTGATCGAGGCGTCGTCCATCGCGGAGGCCCGCCCCCGCGTCGGCAGCCCGCGCGACATCTGCGTGGCCGACGTACACCTGCCCGACGGTTCCGGTCTCACCCTGCTCTCCGAGACCCGGGCCGCCGGCTGGCCGAACGGCCTGGCCCTGTCCGCCGCCGACGACATCGGCGCCGTGCGCAACGCCCTCGCGGGCGGAGTGAAGGGCTACGTCGTCACCGGTACGCGGACGAACATCGGGCTCCCCTCCCGGCCCGGCGCCGCCCCCATCGGCGCTGCCGCCGCCCGTATGCACCGCCGCCCCCCGGGTGCCCCGAGCCACCCGGGCGGCTACCGAGAGCTCTCCGGCCGCGAGGTCGAGGTCCTGCGCCTCGTCGCGGAGGGCCAGTCCAACAAGGCCATCGGCGTCTCGATGGGCCTGTCCGCCCTGACCGTCAAGTCCCACCTCGCCCGGATCGCCCGCAAGCTGGGCACCGGCGACCGGGCCGGGATGGTCGCCGTCGCACTCCGGACCGGGATCATCCACTAGGCCCCGTACGGACCGACGGGTCCCCGGCCCCCGCCCCGCCCGGAAACACCCGGGCGAACTCCCGGGGAACCCGGGGAAACGTCCGCACTTCCCCCTCGCGCCCGTCGCCGGAACGCTCCGGCGACGGGCGCGCCGTATCCACGGATACCCTTGAGCGGTGACCGACGCCCAAGAGACCGCAGCAGACCTGCGCACCACCACCGGGGGCGGCCCCCCGGACGACGTCGATATTCCGTCCGATGGGCTGCCGATCCCCTTGCTGGAGCCCCGCGAGGGGATCCCTCCGGTCGTCGCCGACGCGGACGCGCTCGCCCGGGTGGTCGCGGCCTTCGCCGCGGGTACCGGACCCGTCGCCGTCGACGCCGAGCGCGCCTCCGGATACCGCTACGGCCAGCGCGCCTACCTCGTACAGCTGCGCCGCGAGGGCGCGGGCTCCGCGCTGATCGACCCGGTGGGCTGCCCCGACCTGTCGGCACTGGGCGAGGCCCTGTCCGGCACCGAGTGGATCCTGCACGCCGCCACCCAGGACCTGCCCTGCCTGCGCGAAATAGGCATGGTGCCCACCTCCCTCTTCGACACCGAGCTGGCCGGCCGCCTGGCGGGCTTCCCCCGGGTCGGACTCGGCGCGATGGTCGAGAGCGTCCTCGGCTACGCGCTGGAGAAGGGGCACTCCGCCGTCGACTGGTCCACCCGGCCGCTGCCCGAGCCGTGGCTGCGCTACGCCGCGCTCGACGTGGAGCTGCTGGTGGACCTGCGGGACGCGCTGGAGAAGGAGCTGGACCGGCAGGGCAAGCTCGACTGGGCCCGGCAGGAGTTCGACGCCATCGCCGCCGCTCCGCCCGCGCCGCCGCGCAAGGACCCGTGGCGCCGGACCTCCGGCATGCACAAGGTGCGCCGGCGCCGGCAGATGGCCGTCGTACGCGAGCTGTGGGAGTCGCGGGACCGGATCGCGCAGCGCCGTGACGTGTCGCCGGGCAAGGTGCTGGGCGACGCCGCGATCATCGAGGCCGCGCTCTCCGTCCCGCTGAACGTGCACGCGCTGTCCGCCCTGCCCGGCTACGGGCAGCGGATGGGCCGGCGCCAGCTGGACCAGTGGATGGCCGCCATCGACCGGGCGAAGGCCCTGCCCGAGAACGAGCTGCCGCAGCCGGGTGCGACCCCGGCCGGTCCCCCGCCGCCGCGCTCCTGGGCCGACAAGGACCCGGCGGCCGCGGCCCGGCTGTCGGCGGCCCGGGCCGCCGTCTCCGAACTGGCGGAGGGGCTGAACCTGCCGCAGGAGAACCTGATCACCCCGGACACCGTCCGCCGGCTGTGCTGGGAACCGCCGCAGCGGCTGGAGGCCGACGCGGTGGCGCAGGCGCTCGCGGGCTACGGCGCCCGCCCGTGGCAGATCGAGCAGGTCACCGACGCGCTGGTCACCGCCCTGGCGGCCACCGCCTGAGGTCCGCGCACCCCGCGCGCAGCCCCCCACGAGCCCCCGGCCCCAGCCGGGGGCTCTGCTCGTATCCGCCTCAGGCCGGGCTCAGGCGGCCGGGGGCAGAGTGTGACCTTCGCCGCTCCGGCCGGAGGGGGTGTCCACATTGGTTACCCGCAAGTAGCATGGGGCAGGTGAGCGCGCGCTCAGTGGCATTCGCCGAGCGCGCCCCCGCGCAGCAGTGCACACCCGCACCTGGAGGAGAGCCAACGTGCCTCGTACCGTCAGGGACGTCGTCTTCGTCGACGGCGTCCGCACCCCGTTCGGCAAGGCGGGCCCGAAGGGCATCTACCACGAGACCCGCGCCGACGACCTCGTCGTGAAGGCGATCCGGGAGCTGCTGCGCCGCAACCCGGACCTGGACCCCGCGAAGATCGACGAGGTCGCCATCGCCGCGACCACGCAGATCGGCGACCAGGGCCTCACGCTGGGCCGTACGGCCGGCATCCTCGCGGGCCTCCCGCAGTCCGTCCCGGGCTACTCCATCGACCGCATGTGCGCCGGCGCGCTCACCGCCGTGACCGCGGTCGCGGGCGGCGTGGCCTTCGGTGCGTACGACGTCGCCCTCGCCGGCGGTGTCGAGCACATGGGCCGCCACCCCATGGGCGAGGGCGTCGACCCGAACCCGCGGTTCGTCTCCGAGAAGCTGGTCGACGAGTCCGCCCTGTTCATGGGCATGACCGCCGAGAACCTGCACGACCGGTACCCGACGATCACCAAGCTCCGCGCCGACGAGTACGCCGTGCGCTCGCAGGAGAAGGCCGCCAAGGCGTACGCCGACGGCAAGATCCAGCAGGACCTGGTCCCGATCTCGGTGCGCAACACCAACGAGGCGGCCGGTGAGACGGGCTGGGGCCTGGTCACCACCGACGAGCCGATGCGCCCGGGCACCACGCTGGAGAACCTGGCCGGCCTGAAGACCCCGTTCCGTACGCACGGCCGGGTCACCGCCGGCAACGCCGCCGGTCTCAACGACGGTGCCACCGCCGCGATCATCGCGTCCGAGGACTTCGCCCGGGAGAACAACCTCCCGGTCAAGATGCGCCTCGTCTCGTACTCCTTCGCGGGTGTCGAGCCGGAGGTCATGGGCTACGGCCCGATCCCGGCCACCGAGAAGGCCCTCGCCCAGGCCGGCCTGTCCATCGAGGACATAGGCCTGTTCGAGGTCAACGAGGCCTTCGCGGTCCAGGTCCTCGCGTTCCTGGAGCACTACGGCATCGCCGACGACGACGCCCGGGTGAACCAGTACGGCGGCGCCATCGCCTTCGGCCACCCGCTCGCCTCCTCGGGCGTGCGCCTGATGACGCAGCTGGCCCGCCAGTTCGAGGAGCAGCCGCACGTCCGCTACGGCCTGACCACCATGTGCGTCGGCTTCGGCATGGGCGCCACGGTCATCTGGGAGAACCCGCACTTCAACACCGAGGGAGACTCCAAGTGAGCACCACCACTGAGCTCCTGAAGGGCGCGGCCGAGCTGTTCCCGGACGAGGTCGTCACGCAGGCGCACGTCCGCCACCTGGACCTGCCCTTCGGCGCCGGGCGCTTCGCGCTCGTCACGCTGGACAACGGCCTGGACCACACCAAGCCGACCACCTTCGGCCCGCAGTCCCTCGCCAACCTGAACGCGGCGATCGACCAGGTCGAGCAGGAGGCCCTCGCGGGCTCCATCGTCGGCGCGGGCATCACCGGCAAGCCCTTCATCTTCGCGGTCGGCGCCGACCTCAAGGGTGTCGAGCTGCTGAAGAAGCACGACGAGGCGCTCGCCATCGGCAAGGGCGGCCACGACGTCTTCAAGCGCCTCGCGGCGCTCGCGGTCCCGACGTTCGCGTACTACAACGGCGCGGCGATGGGCGGCGGTGTCGAGGTCGGTCTGCACTGCACCTACCGCACCGTCTCCAAGGCCATCCCGGCCTTCTCGCTGCCCGAGGTCTTCCTCGGCCTGGTTCCGGGCTGGGGCGGCTGCACCATCCTGCCGAACCTGATCGGTGCGGACCGCGCGGTCTCGGTGATCATCGAGAACTCGCTGAACCAGAACAAGCAGCTGCGCGGCAAGCAGGTCTTCGAGCTCGGCATCGCGGACGCGCTGTTCGAGGGCGCGGACTTCCTGGAGCAGTCGCTGCTCTGGACCGCGAACGTGCTGAACGGCACCACCGAGGTCGTACGGGCCGACGTGGACCGCGCCGAGGGCTGGGACGCGGCGGTCGCCCGCGGCCGCTTCATCGCGGACTCCAAGGTGCACGGCGCCGCCCCGGCCGCCTACCGCGCGCTCGACATCATCGAGGCTGCCAAGGACGGCGACCTGCAGAAGGGCTTCGACGCCGAGGACACCGCGCTCGCGGACCTCATCATGGGCGGCGAACTGCGCTCCGGCATCTACGCCTTCAACCTGGTCCAGAAGCGCGCCAAGCGCCCGGCCGGCGCCCCGGACAAGAACCTGGCCCGCCCGGTCACCAAGGTCGGCGTCGTCGGCGCGGGCCTGATGGCCTCGCAGCTGGCGCTGCTCTTCCTGCGCCGCCTGGAGGTGCCGGTGGTCCTCACCGACATCGACCAGGAGCGCGTGGACAAGGGCGTGGGCTACGTCCACGCCGAGATCCAGAAGCTGCTCGGCAAGGGCCGCATCAACCAGGACAAGGCCAACCGCCTGACCGCCCTGGTGACCGGCGTCCTGGACAAGGCCGAGGGCTTCGCGGACGCGGACTTCATCATCGAGGCCGTGTTCGAGGAGATGTCCGTCAAGCAGAAGGTGTTCGCGGAGGTCGAGGCGGTCGCCCCGGCGCACGCGATCCTCGCCACCAACACCTCCTCGCTGTCGGTGTCGGAGATGGCCTCGAAGCTCCAGCACCCGGAGCGCGTGGTCGGCTTCCACTTCTTCAACCCGGTCGCGATCCTCCCCCTGCTGGAGATCGTCCGCGGCGAGCAGACCGACGACGCCTCGCTGGCCACGGCCTTCGGTGTCGCGCGGAAGCTGAAGAAGACCGCGGTCCTCACCAAGGACGCCCCGGCGTTCGTCGTGAACCGCATCCTGACCCGCTTCATGGGCGAGATCCAGAACGTCATCGACGAGGGCACCCCGGTGGTCACGGCGGAGAAGGCCATCGAGCCGCTCGGCCTGCCGATGTCCCCGCTGGTGCTGCTGGAGCTCGTGGGCCCGGCGATCGGTCTGCACGTGTCCGAGACCCTGAACCGCGCCTTCCCGGAGCGCTTCACGGTCTCCCCGAACCTGGCCGCCGTCGTCAAGGCCGGCAAGCGCGGCTTCTACGTCTACGATTCCGGCAAGCCGGAGCTGGACCCCGAGGTCGCCGCCCTCCTGGTGCAGGGCGATGTCGTCCTGACCGAGGAGCAGGTCCGCGACCGCGTCCTGGACGCGGTGGCGCAGGAGATCGGCCTGATGCTGGAGGAGGGTGTCGTGGCCGAGGCCCAGGACATCGACCTCTGCCTCATCACGGGCGCCGGCTGGCCCTTCCACCTGGGCGGCGTCACGCCGTACCTGGACCGCGAGGGTGTCTCCGAGCGTGTGAACGGCAAGAAGTTCCTGGCCCCGGGCCAGGCGAGCGTCCCGGCGTAACGGGTCGCACCGAGCACGAGTGAAGCGGGCCGTACGGGATCCTTCCCGTACGGCCCGCTTCGCGTTCTTCCGACATCACTTGAGGAAGCGGAAGGACCCCTCGTAGAGCACGTGGTCGGACTCCGGGAAGACCTCGGTCCGCCCCGTGGGGCTGTTGAAGTGCGCCTCCGTGGCGAAGATGTAGTCGATCTTCCGCCCGTCGTCCGCGGTCGGCGCGCCGTTGCGGCACCGGGTCACGGCCGGATCGTCGCAGCGCACCCCGCCGGCCGCGCCCTGGCGGAACCACTCCCGGTCGCTCTCGTCCGCCTCGATGAACCGGCCCCGCGGCTCGTAGGTGTCCTTCTCCCCGCGCGTGTGCGAGTAGAGCCCCGCCAGCGGGGCCTCGTTGGGCTGCTGGTTCAGGTCGCCCGCGAACACCACCGGCACGTCCGGCGGGAACAGTTCGGCGTCGGCGAACCACTCCTGCGCCTGCACGAGCTGGTCCGGCTCGGTCCCGGAGTGCGCACCGCACAGCACGACCCGGCGGAACTTGACCGTCGTGGGCGCGCACAGCACGCCGCGGCGCACCCGCTCGGCGCGGCCCTGGGCCACGTACTCCTCCGAGGTGCTGGCGAAGGGCCGGTACTGCGCCGGGGCCGTCAGCGGCTCGCGGGAGAAGACCGCCAGCCCGTACGAGCTGTCGGAGCCGCAGGCGGGCACGTTGTCGTGCATCTGCGCGTACGCCCCCTCCATCCGCCACCCGCGCACGGAGAGCAGCGCCTGGAGCGCCACGAACTGGGCGTGGCAGATCTCGTTGACGCTCAGCAGGTCGGGCGTGCGGAACTGCACCTGCTCGGCGAGGCGCGCCAGGGAGGTCCCGACGCCCGTGCTCCCTCGGTTCGAGCAGTTCTGGGCCGCCCCGCAGATGTTCCACTCCATCACCCGCAGCAGTTCCCCGGGAGGCTCCGCCTGCTCCTTCACCGTGCCGCTGCGCAGGAGCAGGCCGACGAGGGCCAGCGGAACGAGCGCGAGGGCCAGCGCGAGCTGGTACCGGCGTCTCATACGGTCACGGCGGGCCCCAGCGAGCTGCCGGCCTCCGGTACGAGCTGGCGCCGGACCCGCAGCCGGCCGTCGATGCCGATGACCGCGGCGACCAGGGCCCCCGCGGCGTCGTAGGCGAGGGAGGGCGACTGCGCGAACATGTCGCCGCTCTCCCGCCAGCGGGTGCCGGACGCGTCGACGTCCTGCTCGGGCAGCGACACGCACAGCCGGCCGCCCGAGCTGCGGTGGGCCAGGTACGCCTCGCGGGCGCCGCGCCGCGGGGCCCATACGGCGGCGACCGCGCCGGTGCCGCCGGCGCCGCCCAGCGAGGCTCCGGCGCCGGGCCAGCGGCCGTTCTCGTGCTGGCGGTAGGCCATGACCTGCTGGGTGCCGGCCTCCCGGTAGTAGAGGCAGACCCGGCCGCCCCCGGAGTCCACGGCGTTGATGCCGCCGGTGGCGACGGTGCCCGTGGACAGGGAGCCGTCGTGGGAGAAGGGGCCGCCCACCTCGTTCTGGTACCAGCGGGACACCGAGCCCTTGCCGGGCACGTACACCTCGACCGTGCCCAGTTCCTTGGTGACCGCGATGCCCGCGTCCTGCATGAAGCCGCCGCCCAGGCTCTGCCAGGGCTCCCAGCCGCCGAAGCCGTCCTGGCGGCGCATGGAGATGCCCTGGGCGAAGTCGCGGGCGAAGACGTACAGCCGGCCCGCCCCGTCGACGGCGGCCATCGGGACGCCCAGCTCGCGCTGGCGGCGCAGGTCCTCGTGCGCCCAGTCCGGGTTCTCCAGCGACTGCCAGCCCGTGAAGCCGCTGCCGTCCGGGCTCTGCTGCGTGTGCACGAGGTCGACGGTGACGGTGCCGTTGTCGGCCGTGCGGCGGCGCAGCGCGACCACGTGGGCGGGCCCGCCGGGGGTACCGGCCACCGCGAGGGACGGGGAGATCCAGTCGTCGCCGAGCATGAAGGGGCCCTGCCACTCGCCGGTGGCGGGTCCCGTCTCGGTGTAGAAGGCGAGCCGGCCGCTGAGGACGACGTAGGCGTTCAGGCGTCCGCCGGGACCCAGCCGCAGCCAGTCCGCGGTGGGCGAGAAGCGGTAGGCGCTGCTGCGCATGTGCGTACTGCGGTACGGGTTGGTGCCCAGCTGGCGGTCGCCGCACTGGTGGCAGGTGCCCTGCGGGCAGTGGTCGGAGCCGAGGCCCATGTACACGGAGAGGTAATCGGCCTTCTCGGCCATCTCCATGACGTCGAGGTTCTGCCCCCAGAACCGGTTGGCGTACGCGCGGTAGTACTCGACGACCGGGACGCGCTCCGCGGTCTCCCGGTGGCGCGCCAGGGCCGCCACCGCGAACTGCGTGATGACGGTGTGGTCGAGGTGGTCGGACATCACGAAGTCCTGCTTGCCGCCGTCGTGCTCGGGGTCCGGGTCCATGGTGCGGACGGTGGTGGCCCCGGTCTCGGCGAGCAGCGCGGCCAGACCGGCGATGACCATCTCCCGGGAGACGTGCTGGACCTGCGTCAGCGCGGAGCCCCACACCGGCAGCGTCGCCTGGGTGCGGGTCTGGCCCGTCCACAGCTGGTGGATCCGGGTGCGCATGCCCGCCTCCGTGGGCGCGCCCATGTGCAGCTGGCAGAAGTACATGCGCACGGACGGCACCGCGATGAGCGTGAAGCACTCCACCGCGAAGCCCGGGACGAGTTCGGTGATCTCGCGCCGCCAGGGGCTGTTGCGGTCCCCGGTGGCCATCCGCGCGTAGGCGGAGCGCAGTCCGCAGCCGCGGGCCGTGCTGTACGCGGCGAAGTCCGGCGCGACCGAGCCGCGGCTCTGGTCGTTGACGTCGACGTTGATCCCGTCGCCCTCGCCCGCCGTCAGGACGACGGTGGCGATGCGGTCCCCGTCCTGGAGCGAACGGACCAGGTCCGGGTTCATGAAGTACAGGTCGTCGTCCTGGTGGGCGACGATGTGCAGGATCGAGCGATTGCTGTTCAACGTTCCACCACGTTCATTGCCATGGCTCCGGAGGCGGAGCAGTACGGTCGGACGTGCACCGGACGCACGGGGCTCGCGATCACGAACCGGGGGTCCTCGTCGGTGGCGACGGGCACGGCGGGATAGGCGCAGGAGTTCTTGACGTCGGGGAAGTCCTCGAAGAGGTGGCAGATCCGCACCCGCCTGCGCTCGAACGGGTCGGGCTGGATCCACCAGTCCCAGTCCTCCCAGCGCGCCAGCCGGTCCTCGACGGCCGCGCCCACCGGCAGGACGGCCTGGAAGAAGCGCCCGCCGAAGACCCGGGCGGTGACGGTGAGCTGGGCCTTGTAGTGGCCGCGCCGGGTGAGGACCACCTGCGCGCCGGGCATCAGGTCGAGTGCGCCCAGGAGCACGGCGGACAGCACGATCCCCTCGTCGTCGACCTGGACGGTGGAGACCTCGGCGTGCATGGCCCGGACCACGGTGCGCAGCGTCAGCTTCCCGTTGGGCTGCGCGTAGGGCAGGTTCCACCGCACCGGGCCGTTGCCCGGGTCGCCCAGCAGCCGGGAGCGGGCGCCGATCAGCGTACGGGTGTCGCGGATGCCCGCCTTGACGTGTACGTACTCGCCCCGGCCGGACTCCATCAGCACCTGCCAGCGGCCGTCGCCGAGTTGCACCAGGTCCTCGGGGGTGACGTCCGCCGTGTAGCGGGTGCCGCCGGTGTCCAGCGCGGACCGCCGGGTACCGAGCGGCATGTCGGGGAGCCGGTCCTGGCCCGTCGCGAGGTGGCGCAGCAGGAAGTTCCAGCGGGCGCGGCCCTCCGCGGGGCCGTCCAGGGACAGCAGCAGCCGGTCCGCGTCCTCGGCGGTGGCGTGGCAGACCGCGGTCCGCATGCCGGCGGGCGGGGCCTCGGAGCCGGACACCCGGCCGAGCGGCTTGGCCGCGGGCCGGCGGTAGCGGCCGTCGGCGTCGGACCGGCGCCGGGCCGCGTCCTCGAAGAGCTCGACGTACCGGGTGGCGATCACCGCGGGATCGTAACGGGCGGAGTTGCGCAGGGCCGCGGCGGCCATCCGGCGGCGCAGCGGCGCGTCGGCCATCACCGTGCGCAGCCCGGCCGCGACGGCGTCGGCGTCGCCGTTGGTGACGAGCAGGCCGTCCTCGCCGTGCGTGATGATCTCGCGCGGGCCGACGGGGCAGTCGGTGGAGACCACCGGCAGCCCGCACCGCATGGCTTCGACCAGCGTCATGCCGAAGGACTCGGCGCTGGAGGTGACCACCGCGATGGAGCCCTTGGCCCACTCGGACTCGATCGGGGAGAAGCCGCCCATCAGCAGTACCTGTCCGGCCAGGCCCAGCTGGTGCACCATCGTACGGAGCTTCGGGGCCTCGCCGCCGTCGCCGTAGATGCGCAGCTGCCAGTCGGGGAAGTCCCCGGCGAGCTGGGCGAAGGCCTGGAGCAGCAGGTCGTAGCGCTTGACGTGGTGCATGCGGCCGGCGGTGACGATCACGTTGCGGTGGCCGTCGGCGGGCTCGACCACCGGCCGCGGCACGCTGTTGGGGATCGCCACGACGGGCAGCGCGGACGGTAGCGGGGTGTGCTCCAGGAAGGAGCGGGCGTCCGCGTCGGTGACGGTGGTGACGGCGTCCAGCCTCGGGTACACGCGGGCCATCTCGGCGCGCACGGCCGCCGGGATGGCCAGGTGGGTCATGTGCTCCTGGGCCACCCGCAGCGCCTTGTCGTGCGTGTACTGCGCGACGAACAGGTTGAGGCTGGGCCGGGTGCCGATGACCACGTCCGCGTCGGTCCTGGACAGGTGCTCGATGATCCGCCGGTCGGAGAGCTTGCTGTACTGCTCGTGGAACTCCTCCTGGCGGGGTACGACCGAACCGGGTTCCGTGAGGTCCGGGTGGCCTCGGTCCGCGCCGGTCTTTCCCGGGCGCAGGTCGACCAGCGGGCGCACGGTGACCTGGGGCGAGATCTCGAACTTGGTGCCGCCGTTGGTGCGCCGGAAGACCGAGACGATCTCCACCTCGTGGTCGGCCGACAGGGCCTCGGCGAGGTTGATGACGGTGCGGTTCGTGCCGCCGATCCCGTAGATGTTGTTGATCAGGAAGGAGATTTTCATCGGGCGTGGTACTCCTTCCGCTCGAAGGGGCTGGGTATGGGGAAGTAGGCGTCGAGGAACCCGCGCACCATCCGGGACTGGCGGTCCGCGTCCCGGCCGTCGTCGACCGTGTCGTTGATGCAGAACGCCTGCCGGTCCCGGTGGGCGAGGAGGATGCCGAGGCGCCGCTCGATCTCCGGTTTGTCCAGGGCCAGGTACGCGAACTCGATGTCCGAGGGCACCGCCCGGCCCGTGAAGTACGCGTAGTAGTGGTAGAGCGAGGACGGGATCGAGATGTCGGTGACGCTGCGGAACCGGCTCGCGCTCGTGTCCCGGTGGTGGTCGGCGAACTCCTCCTCTATCTCGAAGAGGATGGAGCGCCGCAGCGGGTACGGGGCGTGGCGCATCTTCTGCACGATGCTGGGGCCGAACCGCTCGGCGATGATCCGCCGGTTGTTCTTCCCGGCCGCGTCCACCGGGCGGTCCTGGGAGCTGACCCGCTGCTGCGGCACCTGGGACGGGGAGAAGAACACCCGGGTCGTGCCGTTCGACAGGAAGAAGGCCTGCGGGGTGACGGGCCGGCCCAGGAACATGTCGTCGTTGAAGTACAGGAAGTGCTCCGAGAGCCCGTCGATGTGGTGCAGGCGGCTCTCGATGGCGTGCGAGTTGAAGGTCGGCAGCGCCTGCGGGTCGGCGAAGATCTCCGAGTGGTCCACCACAGTGATCCGCGGATGGTCCGGGTCGAGCCAGACCGGCCGCTGCCGGTCGGTGACCAGGAAGATGCGGCGCACCCAGGGCGCGTTCTGTTCCAGCGAGCGCAGCGAGTAGCGCAGTTCGTCGCGGCTGATGTAGCGGGCGGGGTTGGCGGACTCCTCGTGGTAGCCGCCGTGCCCGTACTCCCGGCGGCGGCGCTGCCAGGCCGGGTCGTTGCCGTCGACCCAGGTGTAGACGACGTCGATGGGGAAGCGCACGTCCTCGGGCAGGGCGGCGGCGTACGGCTCCAGCGTGCGCACCCTGCGGGTGCGGCGGGTGTGCCGGGAGGCGAATCCGGTGAGCCGGGAGACCGGGACCGTGACGCGCGGGGAGTCCGCGGCCACCTCGTCGGTGACCAGGTTGGGCCGGGGCGCGAGGAGCACGCCCTGGTCGTCGCGCCAGAACTCGATCTCGCTGCCGTACTCCAGGCCGAGCGGCAGCGAGCCGCCCGGGTCCCGCCACACCATGCCCACGCGCAGTACGTCGGCCTCGGCGCCGATCCGGCGGGCCCGGCGGGAGCCGGTCAGGGCGGCGCGCAGCGCCGATTTGGGGGCGTCGCCGCGGGAGAGGTAGACGGGGGCCTGCAGGCCGCTCTCGTCCAGCGCGGCCAGGACCCGTGCGCGGTCCTCGGCCCGGACACCGAAGCAGGCGCGGAAGTCGCTGGCCCCGCGGACGGCGAAGTAGTCGACGCCGGCCCCCTCCAGGGCGGTCACGACGAGTTCGAGGTTGGCCTCGCGCAGGCCGAGCGGCGAGGCGGTCGGCCGGACCAGGGCGATCTGCGCCCCCCGGTCCATCAGCGCGGCGAGCCGCTCGCCCTGGCGGAACAGGTGCGGCCAGCGCCGGCGGGCACGCAGGGCGCGCAGCGCCTGGCTGAGGCCCACGCCCATCTGGAGCCGGCGCAGGAGCCGCTTGACCAGCCCGCGCAGGCGGACCGGGACGCGTCGGGCGAGGCCGCGCCGCAGCGCGACGGGCAGCACGGTGCGGTAGACCGCGACCATCGACGACGCCTCGGGGTTCATCACCGCCACGGACCGCCGCCTGTGGCCTGCCCCGCTTCGGGTTCCGGCGCGGGCCCGGGTTCGGCCGCGGGAGCGGGCTCGGGATCGGGTGCCGCGGCGGGCACCGGCCTCTCGAACGGGCTGGGCACCGGGTAGTAGCGGCGCAGGAACCCCAGCACGGTCCTGGTGCCGCCGGCGGTGCCCGCTTCGGTGCTGCCCAGACCCATCAGGTGCAGCTGCTGCGTGTCCCGGCGCACCAGCAGCCGCTCCAGCAGCCGTGTGATGCGCGGCATCGCGGCGTGCACGGTGAGCGTGGCCTCGCCGGAGGGGTCGGCCAGGGCCGCGACGTGCGCGGCGTGGTGGACCAGGCCGTCGACGGGATGGGTGCCGGGCAGCTCGGAGACGTACTGGCCGTCCGGCGCCCCGTGCCCGCCGGCCCGCTCCGGGGAGATGCCGCCGAGGGCCTCGACGGTGTAGGGCTGGGGGCCGTGCGCGTAGCCGTGCACGACGGCCCGGCCGGTGTGCGCGTACGCCTGCGCGGCCCAGGGCGCCGCGGCCTCCTCGGCGGACCAGCCGCCGCGGCGGGGCCGGGTCCCGCCGAGCGGGGTGAAGTAGTCGAAGGCGCGGACCGGGCGGGCCAGCAGCGCACCGGGCCGGAACAGCAGGAACCGGCCCGCGGCGCCGGGGAGCTGCTGGAGGGCGGGGTCGGTGCCGGCCGCGGCGCCGGCCAGCCGCAGCCGCTCGCTGACCCGGACCCAGCCGGGAACGGGCCGGGAGGCGACGATGTGGACGACGTCGATCCAGGGGGCGTACTGGTGGATCGAGCGCAGCGTGGCACGCAGCAGTGCCTCGGCCCAGGGCTCGGAGTGCTCCCACAGGACGATCGCGTCGACCGGGTAGGTGATCTCCTCGATGCGCTGGACCTCGAAGCCCTCGCGGGTGAGGGTGCGTTCGGCGTCCGCGGCGATGTCGGCGTACCCGGAGAGCCGGTCGTGGGTGATGCTGACGAGGTCCTGCGCCTCGGCGGGTACGACCCGCTGGACGCGGTTGGGGCGCGGGCCGACCAGGCGCGGGGTGGCCAGCTTCGTGTTGTGGGTCCAGAACTCGATCTCCACGCCCTGCTGTTCGCCGATCCACAGCGACCGGGTCGGGTCGGTGCGCAGCCAGTTCAGCCTGATGACCCGGGCCTTCGCGAAGTGCTTCCAGGCCTTCACGTGGCTGCCGGGAACGGCGGCGGTGGACTCGTTGGAGGGGGACACGGAGACGACGTACCCCGTCTGCGCCTCCAGCAGGGCGCGCAGGACACGCCGTACGTCGCCCTTGCGGTCCTGCGGTACGGCGAGGGAGATCCGGCGGTCGTCGAGGGCGGGTACCGCGAACCAGGGGATGTCGGCCGAGTCGAAGGCGGTGGTGACGAGCGCCAGGTCGGTGTGGCGGGCGAAGTCGGTGGTCAGGCCGCGGTGGACGTGGCCGACGCGGCCGTCGACGGCCTTGGCCCGGCCGTCCGGGACGTTGCTGAAGCCGTTCTCGCGCACCCGCTTGACGGCGCGCCGGTGCAGGCGCGACTCCCGGGAGGCCAGGGTGCGGTCCAGCCGCCTCTTGACGTTGCGGCGCACCTGCGGCGGCATCTTGGCCGCCACCGCGCGCAGGGGCAGGGGGACCAGCTTCGCGTAGACCTGGGCGGCGGAGTTCAGGGCATCGGGTTCAGCCATGTCGTGCGCTCCTCAACTCAGTTCGCAGGGGCTGGGGGTCGGGAAGTAGGCGCCGAGGAAGCCGCTGAGGATTTCGGTCTGCGCCTGGAGGTCCTCCGGCGTGGAGTAGGCGTCGTTGAGGCAGAAGGAGTCCTGGCCGCGGCCGTCCAGGAGCCGCTGGAGGCGGTCCGCTAGGTCGTTCACGGACAGCTGGAGGTAGGTGTAGCGCATCGATCCGGGCTGGGCGCGGCCGGTCAGGGCCGCGTAGTACAGGGCGAAGGATGAGGTCGGGGAGAGGTCGGTCATGGCACGGAACCGGCTGGCGGCGGTGCGCTGCCAGGCCTGCGGGAAGTCCGCCTCGGCCTCCTCCATGGCGCTGCGGCGCAGCGCGTAGGGGATGTGCTCCATCGGCTGGGTGATGACGCGGCCGAACCGCTCCAGCAGCAGTGCCCGGTTGTTCTTGCAGGCCGCGTCGACCGGGGTGTCGGTCGGGGCCACGGGCCCCTGGGGGATGCGGTTGCGGGAGGGGAAGTACTTGGCCGTGCCGCCCGGGGTGAAGAAGGTGTGCGGGGTGACCGGGCGGCCGATGAACATGTCGTCGTTGAAGTAGAGGAAGTGCTCGGCCAGACCGGGGATGTGGTGCAGCTGGCTCTCGATGGAGTGCGAGTTGAAGGTGGGCAGGTCGGCCGGGTTGCGGAAGATCTCCCGGTGGCTGACGACCTGGAAGCCGGGCACGTCGGTGCGCATCCAGGCGGGGACCTGATCGTCGGTCACCACGTAGACGTTGCGGATCCACGGGGCGAAGAGGTGCAGGGAGCGGATCGAATAGCGCAGCTCGTCCCGGCTGAGGAAGCGGGCATCGCTGGCGGATTCCGCGTGGTACGCCTCGCCCTTCGCCGCCGCTTTGCGCGCCGCCCAGGCCGGGTCGTCCCCGTCCACCCAGGTGTAGACGGCGTCCACGGGGAATTCGATGTCCTCGACCGTGGGGACCAGGAATTCCGGCCGGGTGGCCAGCTGCGGGGCGGACTGCCGGGGTGTGGCCTCGGATATGAAACGGCTGAACAGGCGCCCGGGGCCCCAGACGTTGGGGCCGTCGGCCGCCACCGAGAAGGCGGTCCGGTTGGGCCGCGGGGCGACCAGCCGGTCCCCCTCGTGCCGCCAGAACTCGACGGCGCAGCCGTACTCGTGCCCGAGCAGCAGGTGGCCCTCGGGGTCGGTCTGGTACCAGCTGGCCTGTACGCCCATGGCCGAGCCCAGCTCGCGCCAGGCCTCGGGGTCGCCGCTGGGCAGCGGGCGCGGGGCGCGCAGCCGCGGTTCGCGCAGCGGGGTCAGGTGGCCGGGGTAGTGGCCCAGGTAGCGGGACAGGCCTTCGAGGAAGCGCGTCCGGTCGTCTTCGAGGACGGCCACCGCGGTGCCGTGGTCGGACTTGCCGCGCACGGCGAACGAGGGGATCCCGAGGTGCTGCAGTAGCTGGGCGACCGCGGCGCGGTTCCATTCCCGGGCGGCGAGCGGGGCGGCGTACGGGTGGACGTAGGCCTCGTCGCCCGATTCCGCGACGAGCAGTCGCGGACGGGGCACCGGCCGGGGGGCGGCCGCCTCCGGCGCCTGGCCCATGCCCGCCCCGGTCTGCATCACGTACTCAGGCATGATGGCCACGCTCAACCTCCCCGCAGTGCTTGGAACCGGACTCTCGCGCTGCAGAGCTCCGATTCAACCGCCGCAAGATATGGAAAGAGTAAACGATTTGTCGACATGGTTGGGAACTCCCCCTGCCCTCAGACGGTCACCCACTCGCCGAGCGTCAGCCCGGAGACCGACGCGTCCTGCCGGGCCACGGCCAGCCGGCCGTCCCCGTCCAGCGAGGCGATGACCAGCCGGCCCAGGGCGTCCGCGGCGGCCGCGGGCTCGCGGATGCCGGTCCCGCCCGTACGCTCCCACCACAGGCCCGCGTTCTCGTGTTCGGTCGGGTACGCGCCGACGGCGACGGCCCCTTCGGCCGAGCGCTGCAGGAGCACCGTGCAGTCGTAGCCGTCGATGGCCATCCGCAGCACGCTGACCCCTTCCCCGCCGGCCGTGCCGAGCGGTGTCGACGCCCGGTCGGTGCGGTACGCATGGAGCATCCGGTCGCGAACGTCACATCCGTAGACGGTGACCCGGCCCGGTCCGGTCGCCAGCGCGGAGATGGCCGTACCCGGCGCCGCGAAGAGCGGCAGCCGGTCGTCGATGACCTCGCGCAGCGCCCCCTCGGCGTTGCGCCGCCAGCGCAGCACCCCGTCGCCGGAGGGCGCGTAGAGCTCGGGGAGCCCCGCGTCGTCGAGCACGGGGGCCAGCCCGTCCTGCACCTCGGAGCCGTTGATGTCCTGCCAGGAGGTCCAGGAGCCGTCGGCCCGCTGGGTGCGGCTGCTGACACCGCGGCCGAAGTTGCGTGCATAGACGTGGAGGCAGCCCTCGGCGTCGACGATGGCCGCGGGCACGCCGACCTCGCGGCCCTTGTCGTGGTTGCCGCCGTTCGGGTTGCCGAGGGAGCGCCACGGCCCCAGCGGCCGGCCGCTCTGGTACTGCACGGCGTGCATGACCTCGACGCGGACCGTTCCGTCGGGCCGCGGGGTGCGCCGCAGGGAGACCAGGTGCACCCAGCCCTGCCCGGTCTGGGCCGCCGCCAGAACGGGCAGCAGCCCGGGCGCGTCCAGCAGTTCGCGCTCGCCCCACTCGGGTCCGCCCGGGGTCCGCTCCGTCCAGCGCGCCAGCCGGCCGCCGAGGACCGCGTACGCCGTGAGCTGCCCGCCGGTGCCCCGGGTCAGCGCGACGCGGCGCCCCGGGTAGCGCACGACGGCCGGAGCCGGACCCGACGGCGCCTCGCAGGGGGCCGGGCAGCGGAAGCACTCGACCGCCACCGGCCGCGCACCGGCTTCGGCCGCACGGTGCACCGCCACCAGCGCGGCCTCGGCGACGGCGGTGTGTTCGGGGTGGTCGGGGCGGGCGGCGCCGGTGTCGTCGCTCCAGCCGGTGTGGTCGGGGTCGGGGTCCAGGGTGCAGACGGTGCCGGGCGCGAACAGCTCCAGGAGCGCGGCCACCCGGTCCACCAGCCCGTCCGGGGCGCCGGGCGCGGGAGGCTCGGCGGGGTCCGCGAAGCAGACTTCGACGTGGGGGGCCTCGGAGAGGGCGAAGACGTCGAGCACCTCGCCGTCCGGCAGGGCCTCGGTCGTACGCCGCCACGTGCCGCCGCGGCCGATGACCCGCAGCAGCCGGTCCCGGTCGGTCCGCCCGCTGCGCGCGAGGCAGGCCACGGTCACGGGGCGGCCCGGTTCCCCGAGGGCGCGGAACAGCTCCGCGGAGGTCGCGCCGAGCGCGTCCGCGGGGTGGGCCAGCACGTGCAGGACGCGGCCGGCGGTGACGGATGCCCGGGCTGCGGTACGGCCGGCGGACGACGGCCGGTCGGCGGCCACCGCCCTGCGGCGGCCCCGCGCCGTGGCGCGTCCGCCCCTCCCCGAACCCCGCGCCACTGCGTTCTCCTGTTGTCGGTGCCGCCCGATGACCGCTGAACACCTTATGCCAGACGAACATTTGAGTGAACACGCGCCCTTTGGCGAGCCCTCCGCGGCGGCCCGCTCAGTAGGCGCCCCAAGCCGTCGCCCCTATAGTTCTCGCTCAAACACCTGTCCAGTTAAGGATTCGACGCGATGACGCAGACGCAGACCGCCACGGCCTCGGGCGAGGGGAAGACCCACCGGGCCGCCCCGCGCAAGCGGCGGCGCGTGCTCAGGATCACCCTGCTGACGCTGGCCGTTCTGATCCTGGGCGCCTCGGGCGCCGGCTGGTGGGCGTACAACCACCTCAACGGCAACATCGACAGCGTCGACCTGGACCAGGCGATCGGCGACGACCGGCCCGCGAAGGTCGTCGCGAACGCGCAGAACATCCTCGTCATCGGATCCGACTCGCGCGCCGGGGCCAACGGCGACCTCGACCACGGCGACGTCAGCGGCGCCCGCTCGGACACCGCGATGCTCGTGCACATACCCGAGGGCCGGGCCAAGGCCACCGCGGTGAGCATCCCGCGCGACACCCTGATAACCCGGCCCGAGTGCAAGGACCGTGACGGCAAGACCATGGGGTCCGCCAACCGGCAGATGTTCAACTCCGTCTACTCCCTCGCCGGCCCGGCCTGTGTCGTCAAGACCGTCGAGCAGATGTCCGGCATCCGCGTGGACCACTTCGTCGAGGTGGACTTCGCCGGCTTCAAGGGCCTGGTCGACGCCCTCGGCGGGGTCACCGTCACCCTGGACAAGCCGATGAGCGGCGCCAAGGGCGGCCTCAAGCTGGACGCGGGCCCGCACCGGCTCGACGGCACCGACTCGCTCAAGTTCGTCCGTACCCGCTACGGCTACGGGGACGGCAGCGACCTCGGACGCATAGGCCTCCAGCAGAAGTTCATGATGGCGATGCTGAGCGAGATCAAGAAGCAGGACGCCCTCGGCAACCCGGCCCGCCTCTACAAGCTCGCCGACGCGGGCACCAAGTCGCTGACCACCGACTCCGAGCTCGGCTCCCTCAAGGGCCTGTCCGACTTCGCGCAGAGCATGAAGGGCGTGGACCCGGAGACGATGGAGACCATCATGCTGCCGGTCGCCTACGACAAGGTCGACAAGAACCGCGTCATCGTCGCCGAGCCGCAGGCCGGCCAGCTGTGGGAGGCCCTGCGCAACGACAAGAAGGTCCCCGATTCCGCGAAGGACTCCCCCGCCAAGGGCTGACGGGGGAGTTCTCCGGCACTAGGCACTAGAACTCGGCGTCCCTGCCGAGGCGGCCGAGGCGGCTGTTGTGGCGGCCGTACAGGAAGTAGACGACGAAGCCGATCGCCATCCAGATCCCGAAGCGCACCCAGGTCTCGGCCGGCAGGTTGAGCATCAGCCAGACCGAGGCGGCGATCGACAGGATCGGGACCAGCGGCACCAGCGGGGTACGGAAGGACCGGTGCAGGTCGGGGCGGGTGCGGCGCAGGATGATCACGCCGAGCGCCACGACCACGAAGGCGAAGAGCGTACCGATGTTCACCAGCGTCGCGAGCTCGTTGATGCTGGTGAACCCGGCGACGATCGCGATGACCACGCCCAGCAGGATCGTCGGCCGGTACGGGGTGCGGAACTTCGGGTGCGTCCGCGAGAAGAAGCGCGGCAGCAGGCCGTCACGGCTCATCGCGAAGAACACGCGGGTCTGGCCCAGCAGCAGGATCATGCAGACCGTGGTCAGGCCCACGGCGGCGCCGAAGCTGATGATGCCGCCGTACACGGGATGCCCGGCGGACTTGAAGGCGTCGGCCAGCGGGGCGCTCACCGACAGCTCCGAGTAGTGCTGCATGCCGGTCACCACGAGCGAGACCGCCACGTACAGCACCGTGCAGATGAGCAGCGAGCCGAGGATGCCGCGCGGCATGTCCCGCTGCGGCAGCTTGGTCTCCTCGGCGGCCGTGGCCACGACGTCGAAGCCGATGAAGGCGAAGAAGACGACGGAGGCGGCCGTGAAGATGCCCATGACGCCGAAGTTGGTGGGCTCGTAGCCGAAGATCAGCTGGACGAGCGGTGCGTCGAGCCCCGAGCCGCCCTTCTGGGGCACGGCCTCGGGGATGAAGGGCTTGTAGTTGCTGCCCTTGATGAAGAAGAGTCCGGCGATGATCACGATGAGCACCACCGTGACCTTGATCGCGACGACCACGGCGGTGATCCGGGCCGAGAGCTTCACCCCGACCACCAGGATCGCGGTGAGCACCAGGACCAGGACGAAGGCCAGCAGGTCGAAGGTGCCGCCCGCCACGTCGGGCCCCTGTAGGGAGGCCGGCAGATGGATGCCGGCGTTGTCCATCAGCGAGCGGACGTAGCCCGACCAGCCGACCGCCACGACGGCGGTGCCCAGGGCGAACTCCAGCACCAGGTCCCAGCCGATGATCCAGGCCGGCAGCTCGCCGATCGAGGCGTACGAGAAGGTGTACGCCGATCCGGCGACCGGCACGGTCGAGGCGAACTCCGCGTAGCAGAGGGCGGCGAGCGCGCACACCACGCCCGCGGCCACGAAGGCCAGGGCGGTGGCGGGTCCGGCGGTCTCCTTGGCGACCTTGCCGGTGAGGACGAAGATGCCGGTGCCGATGATGACGCCGACGCCGAAAACGGTCAGGTCCCAGGCGGAGAGCGACTTCCGGAGCGCGTGTTCCGGCTCCTCCGTGTCGCGGATGGACTGCTCCACCGATTTCGTGCGGAAGGGACTGTTCAGATCCGTACTCACCGACGCACCTCCGAACAGGTGGCGTACGTACGCGAACGGGCCGGGAGGCCCACCCCTCAAGGGTGATCTCCCGGCCCGTGACGTGCAACCGCGCGGTGTTCCATTGGCCGATTGCGGCCGATCGCGGCCGATCGGCTAGTCGACGGCGGCGGCCGGCTCGCTTTCGTAGCGCCCGTCCAGCTTGGCGACGAGACCGGTGACCTGTCGGGCGATGTCCGGCGCGGTCAGCCCGATCTCGGCCATGACCTCCTTGCGGGAGGCGTGGTCGAGGAAGCGCTGCGGAATGCCGAAGTCACGCAGCGGTACGTCGACACCGGCGTCCCGCAGGGCCTGCGAGACGGCGGAGCCGACACCGCCGGCGCGGCTGTTGTCCTCGACAGTGACGACCACGCGGTGGCGGTCGGCGAGCGGGGCCAGGGCCTCGTCCACCGGCTTGACCCAGCGGGGGTCGACCACGGTGGTGGTGATGCCCTGCTTGTCGAGCAGGTCGGCGATCTCCAGGCACATCGGGGCGAGCGCGCCGACCGAGACGAGCAGTACGTCCGGCCGGGTGACCTCGTCGGCCGGGGTGCGCAGCACGTCCATGCCGCCGATCCGGCCGACGGCCGGGACGGCCGGGCCGACGACGCCCTTGGAGAAGCGCACGACCGTCGGCGCGTCCTTCACCTGGACGGCCTCGTTCAGCTGGGCGCGCAGCTGCTCGGCGTCGCGCGGGGCGGCGAGGCGCAGGCCCGGGACGACCTGGAGGATGGACATGTCCCACATGCCGTTGTGGGAGGCGCCGTCGGTACCGGTGACACCGGCCCGGTCCAGGACGAAGGTGACGCCGCACTTGTGCAGGGCCACGTCCATCAGGACCTGGTCGAAGGCGCGGTTGAGGAAGGTCGCGTACACCGCGAAGACCGGGTGGGCGCCGCCGGTGGCCAGGCCCGCCGCCGAGGTGGCGCCGTGCTGCTCGGCGATGCCGACGTCGAAGATCCGGTCCGGGTAGGCGTCCGCGAACTTCTTCAGGCCGACCGGCTGGAGCATGGCCGCGGTGATCGCGACGATGTCCTCGCGCTCCTTGCCGAGCCTGACCATTTCGTCGGCGAAGACGGAGGTCCAGCTGGCGGCGTCGGTGGAGACCGGCAGGCCGGTGTCCGGGTGGATCACGCCGACCGCGTGGAAGCGGTCCGCCTCGTCCTGGACGGCGGGCTCGTAGCCGCGGCCCTTCTGGGTGAGGCAGTGCACGATGACCGGGCCGCTGAAGCGCTTGGCGCGCGTGAGGGCGGACTCCAGGGCCTCGATGTCGTGGCCGTCGATGGGGCCGATGTACTTCAGACCCAGGTCCTCGAACATGCCCTGCGGGGCGATGAAGTCCTTGAGGCCCTTCTTGGCGCCGTGCAGGGTCTCGTAGAGGGGCTTCCCGACGACCGGGGTGCGCTCCAGGAGGTCCTTGCCGCGGGCCAGGAAGCGCTCGTAGCCGTCCGTGGTGCGCAGGGTCGCCAGGTGGTTCGCGAGGCCGCCGATGGTGGGGCCGTACGAGCGCTCGTTGTCGTTGACGACGATCACCAGCGGGCGGTCCTTGGCGGCGGCGATGTTGTTCAGCGCCTCCCAGGCCATTCCGCCGGTGAGCGCGCCGTCGCCGATGACGGCGGCGACGTGGTGGTCCTCGCGGCCGAGCACCTCGTTGGCCTTGGCGATGCCGTCGGCCCAGCCCAGGACGGTGGAGGCGTGCGAGTTCTCGATCACGTCGTGGTCGGACTCGGCGCGCGAGGGGTAGCCGGACAGGCCGCCCTTCGAGCGCAGGTTGCCGAAGTCCTGGCGGCCGGTGAGCAGCTTGTGGACGTAGGCCTGGTGGCCGGTGTCGAAGAGGACCTTGTCCTTGGGCGAGTCGAAGACCCGGTGCAGGGCGATCGTCAGTTCGACCACACCGAGGTTGGGGCCGAGGTGCCCGCCGGTCTTGGAGACGGCGTCGACGAGGAAGGACCTGATCTCGGCGGCGAGCTGGTTGAGCTCCTCCTGGCTGAGCCGGTCCAGATCGCGCGGTCCCTTGATGCGGGTCAGCAGCACCCGTGCCTCCTTGCAGTTGCTTGCTGGTCTGTCGAGTCTAATGTTCCGCTCGCGGCGGGCATCATCGGGCGGTCCCGGTCGGGTCACACCTTTGTCATACCTGTACACGCCGGCGTGAGGTCACACACCCCAAACGGGCGTATACCCGCACACCTGCACGCACGTATGTACGCACAGGTGCCCGGCGCCACACGGAGTGGCACCGGGCACTGTGACGGGTCTTACCGCCGGGTCACGCCTCCGGGCGCGCGGTCAGGCGCGTCCGGCCGACTTCTGGGTCTTGCGAGTGATCGAGTCGATGACCACGGTGGCCAGCAGTACCGCACCGGTGATCATGTACTGGATCGGCGTCGCGATTCCCTCCAGGGCCAGACCGTACTGGATGGAGGTGATGACCATAACGCCGAGGAGGGCGTTCCAGGTCCGGCCGCGGCCGCCGAAGAGGCTGGTGCCGCCGATCACGGCCGCCGCGATCACGTTCATCAGCAGGTCGCCGGCGCCGGCGCTCTGGTTGGCCGCCGCGATCTTGGAGGCCCAGAAGAGCCCGCCGATGGCGGCGAAGGTGCCGGCGATGGCGAAGACCGCGATGCGGACGCCGTTGACGCTGATGCCCGCACGGCGCGAGGCCTCGACGCTGCCGCCGAGTGCGAAAACGTTTCGGCCGAACGAGGTGCGGCGCAGCACGAAGTCAGTGCCGACCAGGGCCAGCACGAACAGCACCACCGCGAGCGGCAGGCCCTTGTACTGGTTGAACACCACGGCGGGACCGAAGGTGAACACCGCGAGCAGGCCGGTGCGCAGCAGGATCTCGACGAGCGGCCGGGAGGGGACCCCCGCCGCCTCGCGGCGCCGCGCGTCGCTGAACGATGCGAGGAAGTAGCCGGCCACCGCGACCGCGGCCAGCCCGTAGCCCACGGCCACGTCCGAGAAGTAGTACGTGGTGAGCTGGCCCACCACGCCCTCGGAGTCGAGGTTGATCGTGCCGTTGCTGCCGAGGATCTGCAGCATGGCGCCGGACCAGAAGAGCAGGCCCGAAAGAGTGACGGCGAAGGCCGGCGCGCCGATCCTCGCGAAGAAGAAGCCGTGGATGGAGCCGATCAGGGCACCGCCCGCGATGGCCGCGAGGATCGCCAGCCACTCGTTCACGCCGTGGGTGACGGCGAGGACGGCCACGATGGCACCCGAGACGCCGCTGACCGAGCCGACCGAGAGGTCGATCTCGCCGAGCAGCAGCACGAAGATGATGCCGACGGCCATCATGCCGGTGGCGACCATCGTGATCGCGATGTTGGTGAGGTTCTCCGGGGAGAGGAAGTTCGAGTTCAGCGTCTGGAAGATGGTCCAGATGATGATCAGGCCGAGGACGACCGGTACGGAGCCCAGGTCACCGGCCTTGAGCTTGCGGCCGAACTCGTTCACGTAGCCGGCCAGGCCCTGCTCGCGGACGAGCAGTCGGGGGTCGACGGCCGGGATGGCGTCCGGCGCGGCGGCCGGGTTGACCGGGTCGATGTGCTCCGTCTGGCCGGCCGGGTCCTTGCCCAGCGGGCCGGCGGGAGGGTTCTGGGTGCTCACTTGCGGGCCTCCCCGGTGCGGGCCGCCCGGCGGGTCACGGCGTTGTCCGTGGCACCGGTGATGGCGGAGATGATCTCTTCCTGCGAGGTGTCGGCGACGCTGAAGACACCGTTGTTGCGGCCCAGCCGCAGCACCGCCACCTTGTCGGCGACGGCCTTCACATCGGCCATGTTGTGGCTGATGAGGATGACCGCGTGGCCGCGCTCGCGCAGCCGCTCCACCAGGTCGAGGACCTGTGCGGTCTGCTCGACGCCGAGGGCGGCGGTGGGCTCGTCGAGGATCACGAGCTGGGGCTCTCCCAGCATCGAGCGGGCGATCGCCACGGTCTGGCGCTGGCCGCCGGAGAGCGAGGCGATGGGGATGCGGACACTGGGGATCCGGATGGACAGGGTGGTCAGGAGCTCGCGGGCGCGGCGCTCCATCTCCACCTCGTCCAGGACACCGCGGCGCTTGAGCTCGCGGCCCAGGAAGAGGTTGCCGACGACATCGATGTTGTCGCACAGCGCGAGGTCCTGGTAGACCGTCGCGATGCCCAGGTTCTGGGCGTCGTGGGGCTTGGTGATCGTGACCGGGCGGCCCTCCCACTCGATGACGCCGTCATCGATGGGGTGCACGCCGGCAATCGTCTTGACCAGCGTGGACTTACCGGCGCCGTTGTCGCCGACGAGGGCGACCACCTCGCCGGAGTGGATCTCGAGTTCTACGTCGGTGAGGGCCTGAACGGCGCCGAACCGCTTCGAGACCCCTCGCAACGCCAGCACGGGCGCAGCGGACACATGAACCATCTCCTTCGCCGCCTGACCGGCGGGGATGTCGTGCAAAAGAGCAGGAGCGGGGTGAACGGGGGAATCAGACAAGGGGGGAAGAGAAGCGTTTCTGTGCCGGCGCCCCGCCGGTGGCGGGAAGTTGGGGGCGGGGCGCCGGACAGGCACGGGGGTCGCTCTGCGGGAGGGCGACGGGGGCCTTACTTCAGGCCGAGGGTGGCGCAGGCGGCCGCGTACTTGTCGGTGCAGATCTCGTCGGCCGTGTAGACGCCGTCCTTGATGACGGTGTCCTTGATGTTGTTCTTGGTGAGCGAGACGACCGGGATCAGCACGGCCGGGACGCCCTTGGCGCTGCCGCTGTCGACGGTGGAGGTGCCGACAGGCTTCTCACCCTTGGCGAGGGCGACGGCCATCTTCGCGGCGGCCTCGGCCTCGGGGGCGTACGGCTTGTAGACGCTCATGAACTGCTCGCCCGCCACGATCCGCTGCACACCGGCGAGTTCGGCGTCCTGGCCGGTGACCGGGGGCAGGGGGTTCAGACCGCCGGCCTTGAGGGCGGTGATGATGCCGCCGGCCATGCCGTCGTTGGCCGAGTAGACGCCGATGATCTTGTCCTTGCCGAGCGCCGCGATCGCGCCGGCCATGTTCGTGTTGGCGTTCTCGGGCTTCCACTCGACGGTGTCGTACTCCTTGCCGATGTTCACCTTGCCGTCGAGGACGGAGTGCGCTCCGGCCTTGAAGAGCTTGGCGTTCGGGTCGGTGACCGAACCGTTCATCATGACGATCTGGCCGTCCTTGGCCTTGTCGCCGAGCGCCTCCAGGAGCGCCTTGCCCTGGACCTTGCCGACCTCTTCGTTGTCGAAGGAGGTGTAGGCGTCGATCGGGCCCTCGGCCAGGCGGTCGTAGGCGACGACCGGGATGCCGGCCTCCTTCGCCTTCTTGACCGAGCCGGCGATGGCCTTGGCGTCCACGGCGTCGACGATCAGGACGTTCACCTTGTTGGTGATCATCGTGTCGACCTGGGAGTTCTGCGTGGTCGCGTCCTGCTTGGCGTTGGCGTAGACCACCTCGGCCTTGCCGCCGGTGAGTTCGGCGATCTTCTTCTCGATGAGCGGCTTGTCGAACTTCTCGTAGCGCGCGGTCTGGTTCTCCGGCAGGAGCAGACCGATCTTGATCGCGTCACCCTTGGCGGCGCCGGAGTCCTTCGTCTTGTCTCCGGCCTCCTTCGCGCTGCCACAGGCAGCGAGCGAAACGGCCATGGTGCCGGCGGCAACGGCTACGGCGGCTCTACGCATACGCGTGTTCATTACTTGAACCTCCCTGACGAGGCCGCAACACTGCGGCCGAGGTGGATGTGAGTCAACCCCGGCCGCAATCTTGGCGTCAAGGAGTGAATCCTTAACGAGATGACAACGGTGCCATCCGTTATCTAACTGAAGACAAGACGGCTGGAGCTCGCACCCCACTACTATTTTCCGCCAAAAGGGTCGAATCGCCCATCTCGCTGAGTACGAGGGCCAGCGCGCCCAGCACCTCGGCGCGGCCGCCCAACGACCCCGTCAGCACCGACAACTGCCGGGCCGCGCTGGGAATCGCGTACCTCCCCACGGATTCACGGATCGGAGCCAGTACGAGTTCACCGGCGTCGGCGAGCGAGCCCCCGAGCACCACCCTGCTCGGGTTCAGGAGATTGCACAGGCTGGCCACTCCGCTGCCGATGTGGCGGCCCACGTCCGTGATGACGCGGCGGCAGCCCGGGTCCCCCTCACGGGCCAGCTCGACCACCCGCTCCATCGTCAACTCCGGTCCGTGGCTGCCCTGGAGGAGCGGCAGTACGTAGCGGGCGGCGGCGAACGTCTCCAGGCAGCCGCGGTTGCCGCAGCGGCAGACCGGGCCGGACTCGTCCAGCGTGATGTGCCCGATCTCGCCCGCGGTTCCGCCGGGTCCGCGGTAGATCTGGCCATTGATCACCAGCCCGGCGCCGACGCCGCTGGCGACCTTGATGTAGGCGAGGTCTTTCACTCCCCGCCCGCTCCCCCATACGAGTTCACCGAGCGCCCCGAGGTTCGCGTCGTTGTCCACGTACACGGGCACGCCCAGGCGCTGCGAGAGCTCCTGGCGGGGGTTGATCCCGGCCCAGCCAGGCAGGATCGCGGTGGATCCGAGGGTTCCGGACTCCACGTCGATCGGTCCCGGCACGCCGAGCCCGACGCCGATGACCTTCTCCAGGCCCACTCCGATGGACGCGATCAGCCGGCCGACCAGGGCCTCGGCCCGGTCGAAGCCGTCCGTCCAGGAGGCGTCCACGTCCAGCGGCTCGGACTCCTCGGCGAGGACCTGGTGGGCCAGGTTCCCGACGGCCACCCGCAGGTGGGTGTGGCCGAAGTCGACGCCGATGACGATGCCGGCGTCACCGCTGAGCGAGACGCTGCGCGCCCGCCGGCCGCCGGCCGAGGTGTCCGTGACCTCGACGGTCCCGGCCTCCTTGAGCTCCCGGACGATGTTCGAGACCGTGGCCGCCGACAGTCCGGTGGTACGGGCGATCTCCGCCTGGGTCAGCGAACCCGCGAGCCGCACCGCACGTACGACCCGTTCGAGGTTCGCGCGGTGCAGCGAGGACTGCGATCCGGGAGTCTGCACGACTCATCCACTCCTGCCCATAAGCGACGGCCAGCCGTCGCCCCCCGGCCGGGCCGTCGCGGCTGTGTGCTCCGAGACCCCGGCGTCTCTCCAACTTGTGAACCTTAAGTCGAGCCTTT
The DNA here is from genome assembly GCF_055604165.1 of Streptomyces sp. NPDC037242. Taxonomy (NCBI): domain Bacteria; kingdom Bacillati; phylum Actinomycetota; class Actinomycetes; order Kitasatosporales; family Streptomycetaceae; genus Streptomyces; species Streptomyces sp. NPDC037242. Next base: position 95,885 of record NZ_JBVJUY010000001.1, on the reverse strand, counting down.
GCTCATCGCGACGTCAAGGGGCTGACGCCGAGCGAATCGGACGTACCGGCCAAAAGGAGGAGAGAAAGGCCCCAGAGATCGTGCTACGGTCGCTGAGGCGCCGATCCTCTGCGGCCTCTTCCGGCCGGACCGGGCGCCTTTCAATGACCGCGCTACGCAAGGAGGTGTTCGGGATGAGTCCCGATCGAAGTCCTTGCAGCGCTCTCGTCGGCTGACCAGCTCAGACCCGTTCTGACCGGCTGACCCTTTCTTCGAGTGTGCGCCCGGCCGCGGCCCTCCGCCGCCGCGACGCTTCCTGCATTCATCTTCGCAACCCCTTCCGCGGGCCTCCCGGCCCTTTCGCCGGGCCCGCGTCATCCATGCCCATCGGCGTCCCGCGGCCCCTTCGTGCCGCCGCGCGCCGACCCATGATCACTCCACGTGACCGTGCGGCTCCGTGCTGCCCGGACGCCGTGGAGGGAGGTATTCGTCATGACCATGCTCACCCCTCGTACCCCCACCAAGCTCGCACCGCCGGGCCGGAGCCGCCGCGAGCGCAAGGCCGCCGAGCTGGAGTCCCGTACCCGGCTCGTCGGCGAGCGCCTCACCGCGATCAGCGCCCGCCCGGGCGTCCAGGTCCTTCAGGACGTGGACACCTCGCGCACCGGCCTCACCCACACCGAGGCCGCCCTGCGCCTGGAGCGGCACGGCGCCAACGTCGTCGCCCAGGAGCGCGCGCCGCTCTGGTTCGTCCAGCTGGCGAAGGCCTTCTGGAACCCCTTCATCGCCGTCCTGGTCTTCCTGGCCGCGATCATGTACTGGCAGGACCCCGAGGACCCGGGCGTCGTCATCCTCTCCGTGATGGTGGGGGTCAGCGGACTGCTGCGCTTCTGGCAGGAGTTCCGCTCGGGTCGCGCCGCCGACGCGCTGAAGCAGCTCGTCACCACCACCTGCGCGGTGCAGCGCCGGGCCGGCAGCGGCTCGGGCCCGACCACCTTCGAGGTGCCCATGGACCAGGTGGTCCCGGGCGACCTGGTCAAGCTGGCGGCCGGCGACCTGATCCCGGCCGACCTGCGGCTGATCACCTCCAAGGACCTGATGGTCAGCCAGGCCGCGCTGTCCGGCGAGTCCCTTCCGGTCGCCAAGGCCGACACCCGGTCCGAGGACCTGGGCCAGCAGGAGACCACCGACCCGGTCGAGGCCGACAACCTCTGCCTGATGGGGACTTCGGTCACCTCCGGCACCGCCACCGGAGTCGTCGTCGCCACCGGCGCCGGCACCTACTTCGGCTCGATGGCCGGCTCGCTGGTCGGCGAGCGCCCGCAGACCAACTTCGACACCGGCGTGCGCAAGGTCAGCTTCCTGCTGATCCGCTTCATGCTGGTCATGGTCCCGATCGTCTTCATGATCAACGGCCTGACCAAGGGCGACTGGGACGAGGCCTTCCTCTTCGGTATCGCCGTGGCGGTCGGCCTGACCCCCGAGATGCTGCCGATGGTCGTCTCCGCCAACCTGGCGCGCGGCGCGGTGGCCATGTCCAAGCGCAAGGTCGTCGTCAAGCGGCTCAACGCGATCCAGAACCTGGGCGCGATGGACGTGCTCTGCACCGACAAGACCGGCACCCTCACCGAGGACCGCATCGTCCTGGACCGCTACCTGGACGTGCACGGCAACGAGGACAACGAGGTCCTGGAGTACGGCTACCTCAACTCGCACTTCCAGACCGGCCTGAAGAACCTGATGGACCAGGCGGTCATCGACCGCGTGGGCGAGGCCGAGGAGGTTGTCGTCGACGCACGGTTCTCGATGGTCGACGAGATCCCCTTCGACTTCGCCCGGCGCCGGATGTCCGTGGTCCTCAACCGCAACAGCGTCGTGGGCGGACTCGGCCGCGCCGAGCACGTCATGATCACCAAGGGCGCCGTCGAAGAGGTCCTGGACCTCTGCACGCACATGACGGACCGCGGCAGGAAGGTCGAGCTGACCGAACAGCTGCGCTGGCACGTCACCCGCATCGCCGAGGACAACAACCGGCAGGGCCTGCGCGTCCTGGCCGTCGCCACCCGCACCATCCCCAGCCCGCGCGAGACCTACACCGTCGCCGACGAGGACCAGCTGACCCTGGTCGGCTTCCTCGCCTTCCTCGACCCGCCGAAGGCCGACGCGGCCGCGGCCCTCCAGGGCCTCGCCGACAAGGGCATCGCGGTGAAGGTGGTCACCGGCGACAACGAGCTCGTCGCCGCCCGGGTCTGCGCCGACGTCGGCATCGAGGTGGGCCACGTGGTCCCCGGCTCCGAGATCGACGACCTCGACGACCCGGCGCTGCGCGCGCTGGCCGCCCGTACGACGGTCTTCGCCAAGGTCAACCCCGTCCAGAAGGCCCGGATCGTACGGGCCCTGCAGGCGGACGGGCACACCGTCGGCTTCCTCGGGGACGGCATCAACGACGCGGCGGCGCTGCGCGACGCCGACGTCGGCATCTCGGTCGACACCGCCGTCGACATCGCCAAGGAGTCCGCCGACATCATCCTGCTGGAGAAGGACCTGACCGTCCTGGAGCAGGGCGTCGTCCAGGGCCGGACCACCTTCGGCAACACGATCAAGTACATCAAGATGACGGCGTCGTCGAACTTCGGCAATGTCTTCTCGGTGCTGGTGGCGAGCGCGTTCATCCCCTTCCAGCCGATGCTCGCGATCATGCTGCTCGTACAGAACCTGGTCTACGACATCTCCCAGCTGGCCACGCCGTGGGACCGGATGGACGAGGAGTACCTGCGCAAGCCGCGCAACTGGGACGCCAAGGGCATCTTCCGCTTCATGGTGACCATCGGCCCCGTCAGCTCCATCTTCGACATCTCGATGTTCCTGATCATGTGGAACGTCTTCGGCGCCAACACCGAGGCCGGCGCCTCGCTCTTCCAGTCCGGCTGGTTCATCGAGGGCCTGCTCTCGCAGACCCTGATCGTCCACATGATCCGTACCCGCAAGATCCCCTTCATCCAGTCGCGGGCCTCCTGGCCGGTGATGGTGATGACCGTCCTCGCGGTGCTGACCGGGCTCTACCTGCCCTTCTCGCCGCTCGCGTCCTCGCTGGGCTTCGTGGCCCTGCCGGCGAGCTACTTCCCGTGGCTGATCGGCGTACTGCTCGCTTACTGCACGCTCACGCAGTTCGTGAAGACCTGGTACATCCGCAAGTTCAACACCTGGCTCTGAAAGACGAGGAAAGGAGAGAGGCCGATGCTGCTCAGCGAATGGGAGATGGCCGGACACCTGGCCGCCGCGCTCGGATTCGGAGCGGCGATCGGCCTGGAACGGCAGTGGCGCGCCCGGATGGCGGGACTGCGTACGAACGCACTGGTGGCGGGCGGCGCGGCGCTGTTCGTGCTGCTCTCGCAGTACGGGTTCCTGAGCGCGGCCTCGGAGGTGAGCTACGACGGCTCGCGGGTCGCGGCGCAGATCGTCTCCGGGATCGGTTTCCTCGGCGCCGGGGTGATCATGCGGGACGGGCTGAGCGTGCGGGGCCTGAACACGGCTGCCACCCTGTGGTGTTCGGCGGCCGTGGGCTGCCTGGCCGGCGTGGGCCTGTTCGTACTGGCCGCCTTCGGCACGGCGGGCGTGGTGGGGGCCAACCTCCTGCTGCGCCCGCTGGGCCGGCGCCTGGACCGCGAGCCGCGCGGCGGGGCCGAGGTGGCCACCGACTTCCACTTCGAGGCGGTGTGCCTGGAGGCGGAGGAGGCCCACATCCGCCACCGGCTGGTCGACGCGCTGGGCCGGCCCGGCTACCAGCTGCGCTCGATCCGCAGCCAGGACGGCCCCAAGGACGGCCTGGTGACGGTGTCGGCCCTGCTGACCGCCGAGGGGCAGGGGGGCCGGGCGCTGGAGGAAGCGGTCAGCAACCTCTCGCTCGACCCCTCGGTCTCGGCGGTCAGCTGGTCGGTCGTCCCCGACTCCACGGGGTGACCTCGGGCCGGCGGGGCCTCGGGCTACTTGAGGGTGGCCGAGGTCAGTCCGGCCTGGATCTGGCGCTGGAAGGACAGGTAGACCACCAGCATCGGGATCATCGCGATGGTGACGCCGGCGAACAGCACCGGCAGGTCCGTCTCGTAGCCCATCTGGTACTGGAGTTGGATGAGGCCCTGGGTGAGCATGTACCGCTCGGGGTCGGATCCCGTCTGCGGCTGCATCAGTACGGACGGCAGGATGTACTGGTTCCACTGGCCCAGCATGTTGAATATCCCGACGCTGATCAGGCCGGGCTTGGCCATCGGCAGCATCACCTGGAAGAAGATCCGGGTGTGCGAGGCCCCGTCGATCACCGCCGCCTCGTGCACGGCCGTCGGCAGAGTGCGGAAGAAGGAGTGCATGAAGAAGACGGTGAAGGGCATCGAGTAGGCCACGTACACGAGGATCAGGCCCTGGTACGAGTTGAGCATGTCCAGCCGCTTCACCATGAAGAACAGCGGGACGAGCGCCAGGAAGACGGGGAACATCGCCCCGCTGACGAAGAAGTAGTAGATCAGCCGGTTGCCCCTGAAGGGGTAGCGGGCCAGTACGTAGGCGGCCATCGAGCCGAGCAGCATGGTCAGGGGTACCGAGAACGCCATCACGATCACCGTGTTGGCGAAGTAGTCTCCGATGCCCTTGCTCCAGGCCCGGCCGAAGGCGTCGAACTCCCAGTGGGACGGCCAGCTCAGGGCCGAGCCGCCGATCTGCGCGTCGGTCTTGAAGGAGCCGAGCACCAGCCAGATCAGGGGCAGGACGATCAGTATCCCCCACACGGCGAGGAAGCCGTGGGAGAAGACGTTGAGGGCCATGCCGTCGGAGCCGCCCTTGCTCCGGCCGCCGGCCCGACCGGTGCCGGCGGTGCGCTCTGCGGCCGCCTCGCCCGGTGCTTTGATCACTGTGGTCATCGTGGTCTCCCGCTCAGAACTCGACGCGCTCGCGGCGGGTGGCACGCAGCGTGATGACGGAGAGGATCAGGGTGAGGAGGAGCATGACGACCCCCATGGCGCAGGCGTAGCCCGCCTTGCCGAAGTGGAGGAAGTTGCGCATCAGCACCGTCGCCATGACCTCGCTGTGGTGGTCGGGTCCGCCGCCGAACTGGCCCGAGGTCATGGTCGACACGAGGACGAACATGTCCATCGCGGCGATGCCCAGGTAGACCGCGGAGGTCTGCACAGAATCCCACAGCAGGGGCAGCGTGACCTTGAAGAAGGTCTGGGCGCGCCCCGCGCCGTCGAGCAGCGCGGCTTCGTAGATGTCCTTGGGGACCGACTGCATGGCCGCCGAGAAGAGGACGAGGTAGAAGCCGACCCCGTGCCAGACGACGACCAGGAGCAGGCACCACAGGACGAACTTGGGCTCGTTGAGCCATTCGACGGGGTGCTGTGGGTCGACCAGGCCCAGCTTCATGAGGAAGCCGTTGAGCAGGCCTCCCTGGTCACTGCGGTACACGGCGCCGAAGAGCACCGCGAGGATCGCGAGGGAGAGCACCTGCGGGAAGAAGTAAACGATTTTGTAGAACGCCGATCCCCGGACCCCCTGGACGCCGCCGGCCCCGCTGCGCCCGCCGGCGTTCAGCATGAAGGCGAAGAACAGGGAGATCAGGATGGTGACCGCGGGGACGAACACCAGGAGCAGCAGGTTGTGCAGCAGTGCGCCTCGGAAGACCTCGTCCTTCATCAGGGCCGAGTAGTTGTCCAGGCCGACGAAGTCGAATGTCGGTGACTGGCCGGTCCAGTTGGTGAAGGAATAGCCGAACGTCTGAATGTACGGCCAGATGACAAAGGTCAGGTACAGCGCGAGGGGCAGGAAGAGGAAGCCGGCGATGAAGCCGCCCCGTCCCTTGCTGTTGGCTACTTGGCTCATGGTGTCCGTCCCTGGTGTTGCCCGGTGACCGGTGGACGCTGCGTCAGCTGCGCTTGTTGTTCTTGGCGTTCGGGTCCTGGGTCGCCTTGTTTACCGCAGCCTGGGCCCGCTTGATCCATTCCTTGGGCTGGATGCGCTTGGCCATCAGCTCATTGGACGCGTTCTGGATCTCCGTGTCCATCTCGCTGTACCAGTCCGGGTAACGGTAGTTGAAGGTGTTGTCCCCCGCCGCCTTGAGGGCCGCGACCGCGGACTTGGTGCCGGGCCGCAGCTGCACGGCCGGGTCCACGCCGTCCTTGACGACGGTCAGCGAGTTGGCTTCCTTGGCGAAGATCGTCGACCATTCGCGCGACAGCATCGAACGGATGAACTCCAGGCCGCCGGCCTTGTTCGCGGCCTTCTCCGGGACGATGAAGGGCTCGCCTGCGCCGGCCCGGATGGCGTCGAAGGGCAGCTTGCTGCCGGCCAGGACGGGCATCGGCAGGAACTGCATGTCGAAGTCGTCCGGGGTCTGCTTGAGCTGCTCGTTCTCCAGCCAGGAGCCGGAGGTGATGAAGGCGGCCTTGTACTGGTTCCACTGGGTCTGGGACTCGGTGTGGGTCAGGCCGTTGGTGCCCGGCATCAGGAGGTTCTTCTCGACGATCTCGTAGACCGCCTCGACCGCCTCCAGGGCGACCGGGTTGTTCTCGAAGGCGTTCGGTTCGAGGTTGTCGATCGCCTTCACGGAATCCAGGCCGCCCTTCTTGGCGATCAGGTCCATGATGGCGACGTTGATGTAGTACGGGTACTTGCCCTGGTGGGCGAGACCGCCGATGCCGGCGTCCTTGGCCTTCGTGCAGACGGCGAGGAACTCGTCCCAGGTCTTCGGCGGGGTCCAGCCCTTCTCCTTGAAGAGCTTGCCGGAGTACCACAGGCCCCAGACGGTGTAGACGTAGTTCAGCGAGACGAACTTGCCGCCCTGCGTGCCGCCCTCGATGGTGCCGGCGATCAGCATGTCCCGCACCTTCTTGGTGGGGTCGTCGAGCGAGGGCGCGTCGAGCACCGCGGTGAGGTCGGCGAGCTGGTTGCCCTTCACGAGGACGTCCAGCTTGATCTGCTGGGCGCCGGAGTCGTCGACGACGTCCGGCGGGTTGCCGCCGTTGAAGCGCGGCTGGAGCTTGGAGGTGATCTCCTGGGTGGCGAGGTGGGAGGAGGTGGTGCCCCACTTCTTGTCGAAGGCGGCCTCCCACGCCTTGGCGTACTCGTCGCCGTAGCCGCCCTTGAAGACGACCACGTCGAGCTTGCTGCCCTTCGCCACGCCGAAGGGGTTCTCCTTGCTGATCGCCGCGCCGGAGGGGGCGTCCTTGGGCTTCTCCTCACCGCCGGAGGCGCAGGCGGACAGGAAGCTCATCGTCGGCACGGTGATAAGTCCGAGTGCTGCGGAACGCTTGATCAGATCGCGGCGGCCGAGGCCCTCACCAGTGGATCCCATGCTCATGTCCTCGCCTTCGTCAGGAGTGTGAAGGAGGCTGGAAACCACGGCAGTTGCCGTTCATACGGGCATCGCCGCAGGTCCCTGCCGTCCCCCGGTCCGTGGCCGCTCGTAGCGCGGCGGTCCGGACGGGCACAGGTATAGTCCACTTCCGGTCGGCTGAGCAAGATCGTGCACAAGGATCACGCCAGCTTTTCCGAGTTGAGACCTGTCCGTCATCTGAAACCGCGACCACGAAAAGCGGAAGGGCCGTACCCCCTTAACGGGGATACGGCCCTTTGGTGCCGATTCGCCTAAGCGTTTGAGTGCTTGGCCAGTGCTCAGCCGCGGATGAGGTTGCGGAGCACGTACTGCATGATGCCGCCGTTGCGGTAGTAGTCCGCCTCACCCGGCGTGTCGATGCGGACGACCGCGTCGAACTCCACGCCGGTGTCGGTGGTCACCTTCACCGTGCGCGGGGTGGTGCCGTTGTTCAGCTCCTCCACACCGGTGAAGGCGAAGGTCTCCTCGCCGGTGAGGCCCAGGGTGGCCGCCGTGGCGCCCTCGGGGAACTGCAGGGGCAGGACGCCCATGCCGATCAGGTTGGAGCGGTGGATGCGCTCGTAGGACTCGGCGATGACGGCCTTGACGCCGAGCAGCGCGGTGCCCTTGGCGGCCCAGTCGCGGGACGAGCCAGAGCCGTACTCCTTGCCCGCCAGGATGACCAGCGGGATGCCGGCGGCCTGGTAGTTCTGCGAGGCGTCGTAGATGAAGGCGACCGGCGCACCGTCGACGGTGAAGTCGCGGGTGAAGCCACCCTCGGTGCCCGGCGCGATCTGGTTGCGCAGGCGGATGTTGGCGAACGTACCGCGGATCATGACCTCGTGGTTGCCGCGGCGGGAACCGTACGAGTTGAAGTCGCGGCGCTCGACGCCGTGCTCGGTGAGGTACTTGCCGGCCGGGGTGTCGGCCTTGATCGCACCGGCCGGGGAGATGTGGTCGGTGGTGACCGAGTCGCCCAGCTTCGCCAGCACGCGCGCGCCGGCGATGTCGGAGACCGGGGAGGTCTCCATCGTCATGCCCTCGAAGTAAGGGGGCTTGCGCACGTAGGTGGACTGCGGGTCCCACTCGAAGGTGTTGCCGGTCGGGATCGACAGCGCCTGCCACTGGGCGTCGCCCGCGAAGACGTCCTGGTAGGACTTGCTGAACATGTCCTCGCCGATGGCGTTCGCCACGACGTCGTTGACCTCGGCCTCGGAGGGCCAGATGTCCTTGAGGAAGACCGGGTTGCCCTCGGTGTCGATGCCGATGGCGTCCGTTGTGATGTCGACCTTCATGGAGCCCGCGATGGCGTACGCGACGACCAGCGGCGGGGAGGCCAGGTAGTTCATCTTGACGTCGGGGTTGATGCGGCCCTCGAAGTTGCGGTTGCCCGAGAGGACCGAGGTGACCGCGAGGTCGTGCTCGTTGATCGCCTTCGAGATCTCCTCGTCCAGCGGACCGGAGTTGCCGATGCAGGTGGTGCAGCCGTACCCGACGAGGTTGAAGCCCATCTTGTCGAGGTACGGGGTCAGGCCGGCCTTGTCGAAGTAGTCGGTGACGACCTTCGAGCCCGGGGCCAGGGTGGTCTTGACCCACGGCTTGCGGGACAGGCCCTTCTCGACCGCCTTCTTGGCCACGAGCGCCGCGGCGACCATGACGTAGGGGTTCGAGGTGTTGGTGCAGGAGGTGATCGCGGCGACGGTGACGGCGCCGTGGTCGATCTCGAAGGAGGTGCCGTCGGCCAGGGTGACCTGGGTCGGGCGGCTCGGCACGCCGTTGGTGGCGGCCGGGGAGTCGGAGGCCGGGAAGGACTCCTTGCCCGCCTCGTCGTCGTCCTCGACGTAGTTGCGCACGTCCAGCGCGAACTGCTGCGAGGCGTTGGCGAGGATGATGCGGTCCTGCGGGCGCTTCGGGCCGGCGATGGAGGGGACGACCGTGGAGAGGTCGAGCTCCAGCTTCTCGGAGAAGTCCGGCTCGGCGGCCGGGTCCAGCCACAGGCCCTGCTCCTTGGCGTACGCCTCGACGAGCGCGACCTGCTGCGCGTCGCGGCCGGTCAGGCGCAGGTACTTCAGGGTCTCGTCGTCGATCGGGAAGATCGCGGCGGTGGAGCCGAACTCCGGCGACATGTTGCCGATGGTGGCGCGGTTCGCCAGCGAGGTGGCGGCGACGCCCTCACCGTAGAACTCGACGAACTTGCCGACGACGCCGTGCTTGCGGAGCATCTCGGTGATGGTCAGCACGAGGTCGGTGGCGGTGGTGCCGGTCGGCAGCTCGCCGGTCAGCTTGAAGCCGACGACGCGCGGGATCAGCATGGAGACCGGCTGGCCGAGCATCGCGGCCTCGGCCTCGATGCCGCCGACGCCCCAGCCCAGCACGCCCAGGCCGTTGACCATGGTGGTGTGCGAGTCGGTGCCGACGAGGGTGTCGGGGTACGCCTGGCCGTTACGGACCATGACCGTGCGGGCCAGGTGCTCGATGTTGACCTGGTGGACGATGCCGGTGCCCGGGGGGACGACCTTGAAGTCGTCGAAGGCGGTCTGGCCCCAGCGCAGGAACTGGTAGCGCTCCTTGTTGCGGCCGTACTCCAGCTCGACGTTCTGCGCGAAGGCGTCCTTCGTGCCGAACTTGTCGGCGATGACCGAGTGGTCGATGACCATCTCGGCGGGCGAGAGCGGGTTGATCTTCGCCGGGTCGCCGCCGAGGGCCTTCACGGCCTCACGCATGGTGGCGAGGTCCACGACGCAGGGCACACCGGTGAAGTCCTGCATGATCACGCGAGCCGGCGTGAACTGGATCTCCTCGCTGGGCTGGGCCTGCGAGTCCCAGTTGCCGAGCGACCGGATGTGGTCGGCGGTGATGTTCGCGCCGTCCTCGGTGCGGAGCAGGTTCTCCAGCAGGACCTTCAGGCTGTAGGGAAGGCGGGCGGAGCCCTCGACCTTGTCCAGCTTGAAGATCTCGTACGACTCGTCGCCCACCTGCAGCGTGCTGCGGGCGTCGAAGCTGTTCGCCGACACGACAGTCTCCTTCATGCATGAATTCGCGCTTTTACCGCAATCCTGCCGCGAGGCACTCTGGCCAATCCGCTAAGGTGAGGCTAAGTTAGGTAACCCTTACCAGCGGGACGGCTGCGGTACGTCTTGGGCAGATATCTCGATGTCGAGATAACTCTAGTACATCTCCGCGGCCCGGACGAGGTGCGGACCCGTCGGCCCGCCGTCACGGCCTGCCGCCGGGGCCCTCGCGCCCGCCCGCATCCGGCGCGCCGACCGGCGCAAACGGCGCGAACACCGCCCCTCGCCGAGCCCCCGTACGCCCTATGTGCACGCACCCGCGCTCCCTATCCTGCTTCGAAGAGGCCGGGGGGCCGGGATTCCGCATCAGAGGGGCGGCTGTGGCACGTGCGGTGGGGATCGACCTGGGGACGGACCGCTGCGCCGTGTCCGTACTCACCGGGGGCACGGACGGGTACGGCGGCGCTCCGGCGGCCGTCCCCGGCGCCGGGGGTTCCCGCACCACCCCCGCCGTGGTCGCCTTCGCCGCGGACGGCGAGGTCCTGGTCGGCGAGGCCGCCCGGCGCCAGGCCGCCACCAATGCCGCCCGGACCGTCGACGGGGTCCGGCGGCGCCTGGGCACCGACTGGACCCTTCGGATCGACGGGGAGACGTACACCGCGCAGCGGATCGCCGCGCTCCTGCTGGGCCGGCTCAAGGCGGACGCCGAGGCCCACCTCGGCGAGCCGGTGACCGACGCCGTGATCACGGTTCCGGCGGACTTCGGCGAGGCCCAGCGGCAGGCCACCCGGGAGGCCGGGGCGCTCGCGGGCCTCAATGTGCTGCGCGTCCTCAGCGAGCCGGCCGCGGTGGCGCTGGCGAACGGGGTGGCCAGGGCCGGCGCGGACGACACCGTGCTCGTGTTCCGCCTGGGCGGCGGCAGCTTCGACGCGTGCCTGCTGGAGACCGGCCGGGCCGGCGGCGAGCTCGTCGCCGAGATCAAGGCCGGCGCCGGCGACTGCGGCCTGGGCGGCGCCGAGTGGGACCGGGCCCTGGCCGACGGCCTCGCCGCGCGGTTCCGCGAGGCGCACGGGGTCGACCTGTACGGGGACGAGGCGGCGGCGCGGCGGTTGCGCGAGGCGGCCGAGCAGGCGAAGACCGACCTCTCCTCGGTCGCCGAGACCACCGTCAGCCTGCCCTTCATCGCCGGCTCGCCCGACGGGCCGCTGCACCTGGAGGAGCGGCTGACCCGCGCCGAGTTCGAGCAGCTGACCCGCGGCCTGCTGGGGCGCTGCGCCGCCGTGTTCCACGGGGTCGTCAGGGACGCCGGCATCCCGCTGCGTGAGATCGACCACGTCGTGCTGGCCGGCGGCGCGACCCGGATGCCCGCGTTCGTCGAGCTCGTACGCGAGCTGACCGGCGGACTGGAGCCGGGCAGGGCGGCGTACGGGGACGAAGGAGCCGCGGGCGGGGCCGCGATCCAGGCCGCGGTCCTGACGGGGCGGTGCCGGGACGCCCTGCTGCTCGACGCCACCTGCAAGTCGGTGGGCGTGGAGACCGAGGGCGGTGTCATGACGTGCGTCGTCGAGCGCAACAACACCATTCCGGCCAGGCGCACCATGCTCTTCGACCGCACCGGGAGCGGACCCCTGTTCATCAGGGTCCACCAGGGCGAGCACGCCGTGGCCGCGGAGAACGAGCTGCTGGGCACCGTCGAGCTGGCCGGACCGCCGCCCCGCAGCCGCCGGGGCGCCCCGCGGATCGAGGTCACCGTCGACATCGACGGCAATGGACTGATCAACGTCTGGGCCCAGTACTCGGGCAAGGGGCCCAGAGCGCGGATGGCCGCGACCGGCCCGGCGCCGTCGGGGGGCGGCGGCGAGCTGGTCGCGGTGGATCCGCCGACCGGAGCGGACGGCAGCGGGCGGACCGCACCGGGCGCCGGGAGCGCGCGGGTCGGGACGGCGGCCGGGAAAGCGGCCGGGGAGGCGGGGCTCGGCGGGCACACCGCGAGCTACGACACGTCCGTCGCCGTGGCCCCGATGGCCGCGGGCGCCTTCGCCGCGGCCCTCGGGATGCGCTCCCTGGCCGCCCGGGCCGCCGGCCGGGGGCGTACGCAACTGCACTTCTTCGAGCACGGACTGGTCGTCGCGGAGGCCGACGGCGCCACCGCCGCATGCCGCTGGGACGCGCTCTCGGTGTGCCAGAACGTCGTACGGCACTTCTACAACGGGGCGCACACCCACACCACCCACGCGTACCGGCTCACCCGTCCCGACGGCTCGGTCCTGCTGCCCGGCCGGGTGGCGCCGGGCGCGGACCAGTGGGGTCCCGTGCTCCAGGAGGCGGTGACGGCGGCCCAACTGCCCAGGGCGCTGGCCGAGGTCCGGGAGGGCCGGGCGGTGGCCTTCGGCGCGTTCTCCCTGAGCCGGGAGGCGGTGACGGCGCGGGAGCGGACGGCGTCCTGGGACCGGGTCGAGGAGGTCTCCGTCGCGAGCGGCCGGGTCAGGGTCCAGCTCAAGGGGCAGCGGCGGGCGATGGCCCGGGCGCGGGTGAGCGAGATCCCGAACTTCTTCGTCTTCCAGACGCTCGCCGAACACCTGCGCACGTCGGCGGGCGAGCCGTAGCGGGCGCAGAGCAGAGGGGGATGCGCGGGCGTCAGCCGCAGAGGCCGTGGCGGGCCGCCCATGCGCTGACGGCGGCGGCGATCTCTTCTGGCCGGTCCTCCGGGCACAGGTGGCCGGCGGCGCCGCAGTACTCGGTCTCCAGCGCCGAGATGTTCTCCCGGCACCAGGCGGTCAGCTCGGGCCCGACCATCAGCGTGGGCGAGCCGTCGAAGGTGAGCAGCAGCTTGGGCACGTCGGGACTGGCCGCCAGCCATGCGTCGTAGCCCTCGACCCGCGCGACCACGTCGGCGGGTTCGCCGCCGAGCGGCATCGAGCGGGCCCACTGGAGCATCGGCAGCCGGCTCTCGCGGGTGGGGTAGGGGGCGGCGTAGACGGCCCGGTCGGATGCCGCCATGGGGGTCAGGACCGTCCGGTGGATACCGTCCTCGATGAAGGCGTTGCGGTCCAGGACCATCTCCTCCCCCGTGCCCGGGGTGCGCATCGCCTCGAACCGGGCGCGGGCGGCAGCCGGGTACTCCTCCCAGGTCATCGGCCGCAGGATCGTTTCCATGAAGGCGATGCCGCGGACCCGTCCCGGGTGCCGGGCAGCCCGGTCAAGGGCGAGCGCCCCGCCCCAGTCCTGGCCGACGAGGACGGCCTGCTCCAGGCCGAGGGCGTCGAACCAGGCGTCCAGGTAGCGGGCGTGGTCCTCGAAGCGGTACGCGCCGCCGGGCTTGCCGGAGCGGCCCATGCCGATGAGGTCCGGAGCGAGTACGCGGACCCGGCCCTGTGCGGCGCCCTCGATCCGGGGTAGTACGCCGCGCCAGAGGTGGGAGGAGGTGGGATTGCCGTGCAGGAAGACGTACGGGGTGCCGGTGGCGCCCGCGCCGAGCTCCTCGTAGTGCACCGTCGAGTCGAGTACGCCGATCGTGGGCATGGAAGGCCCCTTCCCGAATAATCGTTTGCGACACTAACGTTAGTGCCACGAACGAAATTATATCGTTAGTGCCACCAACGCAAGGGGTAGACTCCGCGCATGATCACGGAAGAGGGCCAAGTCGTTCCGGCGCGGCTGCGGGAGCTGCCGAGCCGACTGCTGAGCCAGGCCTCGACGCACGCCCAACGGCTGGTGGCCGAGGGACTGAACGGGGCAGATGCCCGCAAATGGCATTACGCGGCCCTGGTCGCCCTGGAGGAGTTCGGACCCGCGAGCCAGGCCGAACTGAGCGGCCGCACCGACATCCACCGCAGCGACCTGGTCGCGGTCATCAACGAACTCGCCGAGCGCGAGCTGGTCGAGCGGACCCCCGACCCCGGCGACCGGCGGCGCAACGTCATCACCCTCACACCGCTCGGCCGGCGCAGACTGCGCAGGCTGGAACAACTCCTCGCCTCGGCCCAGGAGGAGCTCCTGTCCCCTTTGTCCCCACCCGAGCGCGAGCAGCTCGTCCGACTCCTGGGCCGCCTCGTCGAGCACCATGCGCACGCGGACCCCACCATGGGAACTGACGGCAGGTAACACCCGTACGCCACACCCCGCGCGAGCAGAATCTCATATCTGAGATACGGTGCAGCCATGGCAGACGACTACCTCGTACGCATCGGCAAGCTCATCCGTGACGCCCGGCAACACCGGGGCTGGACACAGAGCCAGCTCGCCGATGCGCTCGGCACCAGCCAGAGCGCCGTGAACCGGATCGAACGCGGCAACCAGAACATCAGCCTTGAGATGATCGCCCGGATCGGCGAAGCCCTCGACAGCGAGATCGTCTCCCTCGGCTACGCCGGTCCGATGCACCTGCGCGTCGTCGGCGGGCGCCGGCTGTCCGGTGCGATCGACGTCAAGACGAGCAAGAACGCGTGTGTCGCGCTGCTGTGCGCCACCCTCCTCAACAAGGGCCGTACCGTGCTCCGGCGCGTGGCCCGCATCGAGGAGGTCTACCGCCTCCTGGAGGTCCTGAACTCCATCGGCGTCCGCACCCGCTGGATCAACGAGGGCGTGGACCTGGAGATCGTCCCGCCGGCCCGTCTCGACATGGACGCCATCGACGCGGACGCCGCGCGCCGCACCCGCAGCATCATCATGTTCCTGGGCCCCCTGCTGCACCGGATGGACCGCTTCCGGCTGCCGTACGCGGGCGGCTGCGACCTCGGCACCCGCACCATCGAGCCGCACATGATCGCCCTGCGCCGCTTCGGCCTGGACATCACCGCGACCGAGGGCATCTACCACGCGCAGGTCGAGGCGGGGGTCTCCCCCGACCGTCCGATCGTGCTGACCGAGCGCGGGGACACGGTCACCGAGAACGCGCTGCTGGCCGCCGCGCGGCACGACGGCGTCACCGTCATCCGCAACGCCTCCTCCAACTACATGGTCCAGGACCTGTGCTTCTTCCTGGAGGCGCTGGGCGTCGAGGTCGAGGGCGTCGGCACCACCACGCTGACCGTGCACGGCGTCCCGAACATCGACGTGGACGTGGACTACTCCCCCTCCGAGGACCCGGTCGAGGCGATGAGCCTGCTCGCCGCCGCGGTGGTCACGGAGTCCGAGCTGACGATCCGCCGGGTGCCGATCGAGTTCATGGAGATCGAGCTCGCGGTCCTGGAGGAGATGGGCCTCGACCACGACCGCTCGGCGGAGTACACCGCCGACAACGGCCGCACCCGCCTGGTGGACCTCACGGTCCGCCCGTCGAAGCTCGAAGCGCCGATCGACAAGATCCACCCGATGCCCTTCCCCGGGCTGAACATCGACAACGTCCCGTTCTTCGCGGCCATCGCCGCCGTCGCCCAGGGCCAGACCCTGATCCACGACTGGGTGTACGACAACCGGGCCATCTACCTGACCGACCTCAACCGCCTCGGCGGCCGCCTCCAGCTCCTGGACCCCCACCGCGTCCTGGTCGAAGGCCCCACCCGCTGGCGCGCGGCGGAAATGATGTGCCCCCCGGCCCTGCGCCCGGCGGTGGTCGTCCTCCTCGCGATGATGGCGGCCGAGGGCACCTCGGTCCTGCGCAACGTCTACGTCATCAACCGCGGCTACGAGGAACTGGCAGAACGCCTCAACTCGGTGGGCGCCCAGATCGAGATCTTCCGCGACATCTAGCCCGCCGGGCAGACCGGAGATACGACGAAGCCCCCGCCAGGAGAGCCTGGCGGGGGCTTTCGTGGTAGTGGCGTGGATCACGGGCCGGGTTTTGGGTTCGGGGGTTGCCGGGGGGCGGGGGCGCGTAGGCTGCGGCGGTTGTGCGTCGGGGTTGAATTCGGGGGTATCGATGTTCCACCGCAGGGGTTTTGCCGTCGCCGCCGTTACGGGCGTTGTCGTGCTGCTCGGAGCCGGGTGCGAGGGCGGCACGGCGAAGGCGGGTTCGGGCAAGGCAGTTCCCAACCCCGCCCCGAGCGCGGCCGGCCCGTCCCCGCAGGCGGCCATGCCCTCGCTGATCGGGCAGCGGTCCGGCGCCGCCGAGGCCGCCCTGAAGCCGCTGGTCACCACGCCCGTCGAGGTGCGCGCCGCGTACAGCGACGTCACGCTGGTCGCCAACCACTCCCTGTGGGAGGTCTGCTTCCAGACCCCCGCGGCCGGTAGCCCGCTCACCCCGACCACCGCCGTCGAGCTGTCCGTGACCGCGCCCGGCACCCCCTGCCCGGCGCAGGCCGGCGCCGCTCTGCACCCCTCCAAGGCCCCCAGCCGTACACCGGCGCCGAAGTCGACGCCCACCCCCGCGCCCGGCGGCAAGGGCGGCACCACCATGGGCGGCACCACGGGCGGCGGAGGGTCGGTCACGTACAAGAGCTGCGCCGAGGCGAAGGCCGCGGGCGCCGCCCCCATCCGCCGCGGCCAGCCCGGCTACAGCAAGAACCTCGACCGCGACAATGACGGCATCGCCTGCGACAAGTGACCCGGAACCGGGCTGTTTTGGCCTGATCCAGTGGTCGTTCCCGACCGCGCAGCCGGCGGCCCGGCAGAATCGCAGCGTTCGTACAGCGTCGAGGGGGCGGCATGGCAGTGCAGACAGACACAGGCATCGGTACGGAGATTCCCGAGCTCGCGGGGGTACCGCTGCTCGGTTCCCTGTTCGACTTGAGAACGAACTCGCTCGGCACCTATCTGCGTGCCATGCACGAGCACGGTGACATCGTCCGGATCAGCGCGGGCCCGCCCGGCCTGCGCGCCGAGCTCCACTGCGTCTTCTCGGCGGAGGGCGCCCAGCAGGTCCTGGCATCGGAATCGGCCAACTTCCGCAAGGACAACCCCTTCTACCAGGAGATCCGGGACTCCTTCGGCAACGGCCTGCTGACCAGCCAGGACGAGGACTACCTGCGTCAACGGCGGCTGGTCCAGCCGCTGTTCACCAAGCGCCGGGTGGACGGGTACGCGGACGCCGTCGCCGCCGAGACCGAGACCACGGTCAACGCCTGGGGCGACGCGCTGGACGGGGTCGTCGACGTCTCCGCCGAGATGATGCACCTCGCCCTGCGCGCGGTCACGCGCATCCTCTTCGGCACCGACGTGGAGGCCGCCGTCGACGTCGTCGACCGGTGCTTTCCGGTCATCACGGAGTACGCGCTGCGCCGCGGCTACTCGCCCGCCAACATCCCGCGCACCTGGCCCACCCCGGGCAACCGGCGGGCGGCCGCCGCGATGGACGAGCTGTACGCGGTCTGCGACAAGATCATCGCCGAGCGCCGCAGCGGCGCCGACGGGGCGGGAGGGGCAGGCGGCGCCACCGGTTCCGGCGAGGACCTGCTGAGCCTGCTCGCCGCCGCGACGGGCACGGAGGACGGGGAGTTCGACGCCACCGAGCTGCGCGAGCAGGTGCTGATCTTCCTGCTCGCCGGGCACGAGACGACCGCCACCTCCCTCGCGTTCTCCCTGCACCTGCTGGCCCGCCACCCCGAGCTGCAGACCCGGGCCCGCGAGGAGGTCTCCCGCGTCCTGGGCGACCGTGCCCCGCAGGCCTCCGACCTGGACCGGCTCCCGTACCTCACGCAGGTGCTCAAGGAGGCCATGCGGCTCTACCCGGCGGCCCCGGTCATAGGGCGACAGGCCGTCGCCGCCTGCGAGATCGGCGGCCACACCGTGCCCGCCGGAGCGACCGTGATACTCGCCCCGTGGGTGACGCACCGCCACCCCCGCTACTGGCCGGACCCGGAGCGCTTCGACCCCGAGCGCTTCACCCCGGAGGCGGAGGCGGCGCGGCCGCGCTACGCCTGGTTCCCCTTCGGCGGGGGGCCGCGCGCCTGCATCGGGCAGCACTTCTCGATGCTGGAGTCGGTGATCGCACTGGCGATGATCCTGCGCGCCTACGAGTTCGAGGCCGTGGACACCGAGGTACCCGTGAGCGCCGGCATCACCCTGCAGACCGACGGCCCCGCGCGCTGCCGGATCCGCCGCGTGGAGCCGTAGCAACGGACGCTACGGCCCGGCGCCCTGGCCCTTGCCCGGGCCCTCGCCCGGGACCGCCGGTCCGGCCGGCGCCGGTCCGGCCGGCGCCGGGGTGTGGTTGCCCTGGAGGCGTTCGATGTCCGAGGGGCGGACCTGGATCGCGAACACCGCGATCACCGCCCCGGCCAGGGTGAACAGCGCCGCCGCCACGAAGGACGCGGCCACGCCCGAGGTGAGCACCTGGTCGGCCCAGGGCTTCGGGAGCTGCCCGGTCCGTTCGAAGAAGGCCCTCTGCTCAAGGTTGGCCGTACCGAGGAAGGACGGCACCTGGTCCTTGGCCTCGTTGCGGCTGGCCGTGCCGAAGACCGTCACGAGGATCGACAGGCCGAGCGATCCGCCCACCTGCTGCATCGAGTTGAGCAGTCCGGATGCCGCGCCGGACTCCCGGTCGGAGACGTCGGACAGGGCCATCAGCGTCAGCGATACGAACTGCAGGCCCATGCCGGTGCTGAACACCAGCATGGGGCCGAGGATGCTGCCCAGGTACGTGGAGTGGATGTCGGTCTGCGTCAGCCAGGCCAGGCCGGCCGCGCAGAACAGCGCGCCGCTGACCATGAAGGGCTTGGGCCCGAACTTGGGCAGCAGTTGCGAGGTGACCCCGGCCGCCACCGCGATCATGGCGCTGACCGGCAGGAAGGCGAGGCCCGCCCGCAGCGGGCTGAAGCCGAGCACGTTCTGCACGAAGAGCGTCAGGAAGAAGAACATGCCGAAGATCGCGCAGGCGAGCATCAGCATGATCCCGTACGTCCCGGCCCGGTTGCGGTCCGCGAACATGTGGAGCGGCGTGATCGGCTGGGGCGAGCGACGCTCGTTGATGACGAACAGCGTCAGCAGGATGGCGGCGGCCGCGAACGACCCGAGCGTGAATCCGTCGCGCCAGCCCTCCTGGGACGCGCGGATGAAGCCGTAGACCAGCGCGACCATGCCCGTCGTGGACAGCAGCGCGCCCGCGAGGTCGAAGTGTCCGGGGTGGCGTTCGGATTCCTTGAGGACCCGCGCGGCCAGCAGGGCGATCACCAGGGCGATGGGGACGTTGACGAAGAGCACCCAGCGCCAGTCGAGCCACTCGACGAGGAGGCCGCCGGCGAGGAGCCCGATCGCACCGCCGCCGGCCGAGACTCCGGCGAACACGCCGAACGCGCGGTTGCGGGCCGGGCCTTCGCGGAAGGTGGTGGTGATCAGCGCGAGCGAGGTCGGTGAGGCGATGGCGCCGCCGACGCCCTGGAGGGCCCGGGCGGCCATCAACTGGCCCGCGTTCTGGGCGAGTCCGCCGAGCAGGGAGGCCAGCCCGAAGAGCAGGACGCCGAAGATGAACACCTTCCGCCGGCCGAGGATGTCGCCTGCGCGGCCACCGAGGAGCAGCAGTCCGCCGAAGGTGAGGGTGTAGGCGTTGACGACCCAGGAGAGGCTCTCGGTGGAGAAGCCGAGTGCGGTCTGGATGTGCGGGAGCGCGATGTTCACGATGGTGATGTCGAGAACGACCATGAGTTGGCAGGAGGCGATGACGAACAGGGCAAGCCCGTTTCCGCCCCCTCGGACCTTGCCGTCGGTCCCGTTGCTGCTCGGCAGTGCGTTCGGGTCCACCTAGTCGACGCTATGCCCGCCCCTCTGGGGTCACCACTCGAACGGCCTAGGCCATGTGATATTTCACATGACACACTGACGCCATGGACGACTACCTCAGGCTCTCCGCCGACACGGCCCGGTTCACCTACGGCGCACCGCGCGCCTTCGCCTTCGGCGACGACGGCCGACTCCTCTGGTTCCTCCGTTCCACGGGTCCCACCGACGCCTTCGAAAGCCTCTGGGTCCTGAATACCGCCACCGGCGCCGAGTCCCGGCTTGCCGACCCCCGCGAGCTGTGCCCCGAGCCCGGCGAGCTGCCCGTCGCCGAGCGCCGGCTGCGCGAGCGGATCCGCCTCGTCGCCGCCGGGATCGGCTCGTACGCGCTCTCCGGCGACGGCCGCCGCGCCGTCTTCGCGCTGTACGGGCGCCTGTACGGGGTCTCCTGCGACGGGGCCGGGCAGCCCGGCGCGGCGCCCGAGGAGATCCCGGCCGCCGGGCCCGCCTTCGACCCGCGACCGAGCGCCGACGGCTCCCGCACCGCGTACGTCACGGCCGACGCCCTGCACACCGCCCCCGGCGGCCGGATCAGCCCCGACGACGGGGCCCGCTGGGGCGTGGCCGAGTTCGCCGCCGCCGAGGAGCTGAACCGGGCGCGCGGCTACTGGTGGTCCCCCGACGGGCAGAGCCTGCTGGCCGCCCGGGTCGACGAGAGCGCGCTCCAGCGGCGCTGGTTCGCCGACCCGGCGCGACCCGAACTCCCGGCCGAGGACTTCGCGTACCCCGAGGCGGGCGGGCCCAACGCCGACGTACAGCTGTGGGTGCTCGGCCCGGACGGGTCCCGCGTACGGGTCGACTGGGACGCCGTCGCCTACCCGTACGTCTCCGACGCGGGCTGGGAATCGGCCGAAGAGATCCTGGTGACCGTGCAGGACCGGCTCCAGCAGACCGTCCTGCTGCTCAGCGGCGACCCCGCCACCGGGCGGACCCGGGAACTGTCCCGCACCACGCACGCCCAGTGGGTCGACCCCCTCGTCCCGGGCACCCCGGCGCGGCTGCCCGACGGGCGGATGCTCACCTCCGCCGACACCCCCGGCCAGGGCGCCCGCGCCCTCGCCGTGGACGGCCGGCTGCTCACCCGGGAGGGGATCCAGGTCCGCCGCGTGGCCGGGGTCCACGAGGGCCGGCTGCTGATCGAGGCCGGGCTGCGCGACCCCGCCGAGCAGCAAGTGCTGCTGCTCGACCCCAAGTCCGGGGAGCTCCACCCGCTCGCCGACGGGCCCGGGGTGCACACCGTTGCCGCCTCGGCCGGGACCCTGCTGCTGACCGCCGCCGACGCCGACGGGATCCGGCGCACCGTACGGCGCGCCGACGGGCAGGAGTTCACCCCCGCCGACCTGTCACAGCCGTTCCCCTACCGGGTGGTTCCGGTGCTGGAGCGGGTCACCGAGCACGGCCTGCCCACCGCGCTCGTGCTGCCCCGCGGCCACGTCCCCGGCCGGCGGCTCCCGGTCCTGGTCGACTGCTACGGCGGACCCGGCTACCAGGACGTCAGCCTCGAACCCCGCCGCTGGCAGGCCAAGCAGTGGTGGGCCGACCAGGGCTTCGCGGTGGTGACCGTCGACAACCGCGGCACCCCGTACGTCTCCCCCGCCTTCACGCACGCCATGTACCGCGGCTTCTCCGAGGTCACCCTGAACGACCAGGTCGCCGCCCTGCAGGCGCTCGGCGCCCGCCACCCGGACCTCGACCTCGGCCGTGTCGGGGTGCGCGGCTGGTCGTACGGCGGCTACCTCTCCGCGCTGGCGGTGCTGCGCCGCCCGGACGTCTACCACGCGGCGGCCGCGGGGGCCGCGCCGACCGACTTCCGGCGGTACGACACGGCGTACACCGAGCGGTACCTGGGCCTGCCGCAGGACAACCCGGAGGTCTACGAGCGGGACTCGCTGATCCCGGACGCCCCGAAGCTGACCCGGCCGCTGCTGCTCGTCACCGGGCTGGCCGACGACAACGTCCACCCCTCCCACACCCTGCGCCTCTCCCAGGCGCTCACCGACGCGGGCCGCCCGCACCAGCTGCTGGCCCTGCCCGGGGTCACCCACATGACCCCGGGCGGCACCCGGGAAAAGGTGATGGCCCAGGAACTGGAGTTCTTCCGCCGCGAACTGCGCCCCTGACCGGACGCGAACACGAACGAGGGCCCCGGAGGCGCTGCGGCAGCGGCCGCTCGGTCAGGCAGACCTCCTGCGGACGGCAAGGGGGGTGCGGCGGCCGGCCGGGAGCACTTCGGCGAACCGGACCTGCACACCGGCGTCCGGCCGAAGCTCGTCGGTCTCCGCGACCGACGAGCCGTCCGGTCCGTGCCGCATCGGCTTCTGCGGCGTCGCGGTCGCGGTGTCGCAGACGACGCGAGGACGGCGAAGGGCCCCGGAGGCGTCATCGGCTCCGAGGCCCTCCCTTCCCATGGATCCCCGTCAGTCACCCGGGAAGTGACACGCCACCTCCGAGGAGGCGACAAGCTGCAGCAGCGGCCGCTCGGTGCGGCAGACCTCCTGCGCCTTGGGGCAGCGCGGGTGGAAGGTGCAGCCCGGGGGCGGGGCGGCCGGGCTCGGCGGGTCGCCGAGCAGCACGATCCGCTCGCGCCGCCGCTCGGCCGCCGGGTCGGGCAGCGGAACGGCGGACAACAGCGCCCTGGTGTAAGGGTGCTGGGGGTTCTCGTACAGGGACGTCTTGTCCCCGATCTCGACGATCCGGCCGAGGTACATGACGGCGACCCGGTCGCTGACCCGCTTGACGACGGAGAGGTCGTGCGCGATGAACACGTAGGCCAGGCCCAGTTCCGCGCGCAGCTTCTCCATCAGGTTGACGATCTGCGCCTGGACGGAGACGTCGAGGGCCGAGACCGGCTCGTCGGCGATGACGAGCCGCGGGTTGGTGGCGAGCGAGCGGGCGATGCCGATGCGCTGCGCCTGGCCGCCGGAGAACTCGTGCGGGTAGCGGTCGATGTGCTCGGGGATCAGGCCGACGAGTTCCATCAGCTCGGCGGCCCGGCGCCGGGCATCGGCCGCGCTCGACCCCTGGACCAGCAGCGGGTCCGAGATGATCCGGGACACCGTCTGGCGGGGGTTGAGGGAGGAGTGCGGGTCCTGGAAGACCATCTGGATGTTCTTGCGCAACGGCCGCAGCGCGCCCTGGGAGAGCCGGCTGATGTCCTTGCCCTCGAACTCGACGCTGCCGGAGGTGGGTTCCAGCAGCCGCACCAGCATCCGGCCGGTGGTGGACTTCCCGCAGCCCGACTCCCCGACCAGGCCGAGGGTCCCGCCGGCCGCCAGGTCGAAGGAGACCCCGTCCACGGCTCGCACGGGCGCCCCCCGGCGCCCGGTGACCGACCGCTTCCCGGGAAAGGTCATCGTCAGGTCGCGTACGGACAGCAGCGGTTCGCTCATCGGGTCACCTCGGCAGGGGTTCCGGCGCCGGCCCCGGCGTAGTGGCAGGCGACCGTACGCGGCGGCCCGTCCCCGTAGGCCTCCAGGTCCGGCCGTACGTCGCCGCAGCGCGCGGCCGCCCTCGGACAGCGAGGGGCGAACGCGCAGCCGGACGCCGGCGCGAGCAGGGAGGGCGGGGAGCCGGGGATGAAGGGCAGCGGTGCGTCGTCGGGGGTGTCCAGCCGGGGCAGCGAGTCCAGCAGGCCCCGGGTGTAGGGGTGGGCGGGGTCGGCGAACAGGTCGTCGACCGGGGCCTGTTCGGCGGCCCGGCCGCCGTACATGACCAGGACCTCGTGGGCCACCCGGGCCACGACGCCCAGGTCATGGGTGATCATCACGACGCCGAGGCCGCGCTCCTGCTGGAGCCGGGCGATCAGTTCGAGGATCTGCGCCTGCACGGTGACGTCGAGGGCGGTGGTCGGCTCGTCCGCGATCAGCAGTTCGGGCTCGCAGGCCAGGGCCATGGCGATCATCGCGCGCTGGCGCATGCCGCCGGAGAACTGGTGCGGGTACTCCCCCGCCCGGCGGGCCGGTTCGGGGATGCCGACCTCGCCGAGCATGTCGACCGCGCGCTTGCGCGCGGCGGCCCGGCCGGCCTTGAAGTGGATCCGGAAGTGCTCGGCGATCTGCTCGCCGATCGTGTAGTAGGGGTGCAGGCTGGACAGCGGATCCTGGAAGATCATCGCCATCTTGCGGCCGCGCACGGCGGAGAGCTCCTTCTCCGAAAGGCCGGTGAGCTCCCTTCCGGCGAGCTTGACGGATCCGCCGACCTCGGCGCCGCGGTGCAGCCCCATGACGGCGAGGGAGGTGACGGACTTGCCCGAGCCGGACTCGCCGACGATGCCGAGGGTGCGTCCGGCCTCGACGGTGAAGCCCAGCGAGTCGACGGCGCGTACCGAGCCGCGCGGGGTGGTGAACGTGACGTGCAGGTCGCGTACTTCGAGAAGGGGAGCGGCCATCAGTACCTCACCCTCGGGTCGATGACGGCGTACAGGAGGTCGACGGCGAGGTTGGCGACGACGATGAAGAAGGCGGCGAGCAGGGTGACGCCGAGGACCACGGGCTGGTCGGAGGTGACCAGGGCGCCGTAGAACAGCCTGCCGATGCCCGGGAGTCCGAAGATGGACTCGGTGATGACGGCGCCGGCGAGGAGCCCTCCGAGGTCCATGCCGAAGATGGTCAGGATCGGGGTCATCCCGGAGCGCAGCCCGTGTTTGACGACGACCGTGCGCTCGGGCATGCCCTTGGCGCGGGCGGTACGGATGTACGGCTCGGCCATCGCCTCGATCATCGAGCCGCGGCTCTGCCGGGCGTACATGGCGGCGTACAGCAGGGCCAGCGCGGTCCAGGGCAGCAGCAGGTTCGAGGCCCAGGAGACCGGGTTGTCGGTGAAGGCCTGGTAGGTGGGGTACGGGAGCAGCCCGGCGATGCGGATGACCCCGTAGATCAGCATGACGGAGGTGAAGTAGACGGGCAGCGAGGCGGCGGCGACCGCGCCGACCATCAGGGCCTTGTCGGTGGCGGTGTCCTTGCGCAGGGCGGCGGTGACGCCCGCGCCGAGGCCGAGGACGAGCCACAGCACGGCGGCGCCGACGGCCAGGGAGGCGGAGACCGGGAGGCGGTCCATGAGCAGGTCCCACACCGGCAGGGAGTTCTCGTACGAGTAGCCCAGGCAGGGGAAGTCGCACTGGACTGCGTACTGGCCGGTGCCGAGGGTGCGGCCGGTGAAGATGCCGGTGAGGAAGTCGAGGAACTGGCGCCACACGGGCTGGTCGAGGCCCAGGTAGACCCGTACGTCGGCCAGTCGCTCGGCGCTGCACGTCTTGCCGCAGGCGGCCGCGGCCGGGTCGGAGGGCAGGACGTAGAAGATGAGGAAGGTGACGGCTGCGATGGCCAGGAGGACTCCGGCCAGGGCGAGCAGCCTGCGCGCGAGGTAGAGGATCACGTGCGGCTGCCCCTCGGGTCGAGGATGTCGCGCAGGGCGTCGCCGAGCAGGGTGAAGGCGAGCACGGCGAGGAAGAGGAAGACGCTCGGGATCACGAAGTACATGGGGTCGGTCTCGTAGTAGGCCACGGACTCGGCGATCATCTGGCCCCAGGACGGGGTGGGCGGGCGGACGCCGACACCGAGGTAGCTGAGCGCGGCCTCGGTGCTGATCATTCCGGGGATGAGCAGGGTGGTGTAGGCGATGACCGGGCCCGCGACGCCCGGGAGGATGTCGCGGGTCAGGATCCGCCAGGAGCCGGCGCCGCCGACGCGGGCGGCGTCGACGTACTCGCGGTGTTTGAGGGAGAGGGTCTGGCCGCGGACGACGCGGGCGACGCCGGGCCAGCCGAACACCCCGATGACGGTGGTCATCAGGACGATCCGGTTGACGTCCTTCGCCACTGACAGCATCGCGATCATGAAGATCAGCGACGGGAAGGACATGGTGAGGTCCATCAGGCGGGACAGGACCGCGTCGGTGCGGCCGCCGAAGTAGCCGGCGGCGATCCCGGCCGCGGTGCCGGCGACCACGACGATGGCGGTGGCGGCGAAGGCGATGAGGAGGGAGACCTGGGCTCCGTGGACGACACGGGCGAACAGGTCGCGGCCGGTGACGGGTTCGACGCCGAGCCAGTGCTCGGGGCTGATCCCGCCGAAGGAGCCGAGGGGCTGGCCCCCGAGGTAGGGGTCGATGGCGGTCTTGTCGAACTCGTCGGGCGACCAGCCGCCGAGGCTCCCCAGCCAGGGGGCGGTGGCGGCCATCAGGACGAAGAGCAGGACGACGCAGAGGCTGACGCGGACGGCGGGGCGGCGGCGGAGTTCCCGCCGGGCGAGCTGCCAGGGGCTGCTGCCCGGAGGGACCTCCGCTGCCGCCGGAGGGCCGGCGGCGGGTGCGGTGGCGGTCATGGCTGTGTCTTCGCCGGCCCTCAGCCCTGGCTCTTCGACGGGTCCTTGAGGCCGACCGTCGCGTAGTCGATCTCGCCGGTCCACACGGGATGGCCGAAGGCGCCGGCGATGTTGGGGCCGACGAGGAGCGGCTTGCGCTCCAGCATGACGGGGATGGACGGGGACTTCTTCATGAGCTCGGCGTCCAGGTCGATCCAGGCCTGGTTGGCCTGCTTCGCGTCGGACATGTTGTTGATCTCGTCGATGCGCTTGATGGTCGCCTCGTCGCGGAACTGGCTGTAGTTGCCCTGGTTGCCCTTGTCCTTGATGGTGCGTCCGTCGAAGACGAAGGGGATCCAGGTGGAACCGGAGGGGTAGTCGGGGCACCAGCCGGTGTAGGTCATGTCGGGCGTGGTGGAGAGGTCTCCGATGACGTCGTAGTACGCGCCCGGGTCGACGGTGTCGATGACCACCTCGACGCCCACCCGGGCGAGGCCCTGCTGGATGGCCTCGGCCTGGCTCTTGTCGCCGTTGGAGACGGACAGGGAGACCTTGAGCTTCTCCTTGCCGGCGGCCTTCAGCAGTTCCTTGGCCTTGGCCGGGTCGCCCGCCGGGGCGATCTTCAGCGTGTCGGCCTGCTTGCCGCCGGACAGGGCCGGGGGCAGGTAGGCGGTGGCCACCTCGTTGAGGGCGGGACCGCCGCCCGCGGTGACCACGGCCTCCTTGTCAACGGCGTACTGCATGGCCTCGCGGACCTTGGGGTCGTCGAAGGGGGCGCGCGAGTTGTTCAGGAAGAGCATCTCGGTACAGCCCTTGGTCTCGGCGATCAGGCGGGCCTTGATCTCCGGCTTGGGCAGCACCTTGGGGGCGCTCTCGGGCCGCATGTCGACGTACTGGACGGACGATGCGTCGGCGCCCTCACCGGCGATGATGCGGTCGTCGATCTGGCCGGCCTTGAGGCCCATGACCACGACGAACTTGTCGGGGTAGGCCTTGCGCACGGTGTCGGTCTTCACGTCCCAGTGCTCGTTGCGGACGAGCACGAGCTTCTTGTCCCGGTCGTACGACTCGATCTTGTACGGGCCGGAGGAGAACGGGCGGGAGTCGTACTGGGTGCCCTTCTCCTGGGACTGCGGGACCGGGGCGAAGGTCGGCAGGGTGGCGGTGGCGGAGAACTCGGCGACGGGGCGCTTGAGTTCGAAGACGATGGTGCGGTCGTCGGGGGTCTTGACCGAGTCCAGGTGCTTGCCCTGGAGGGGGCCCTTGTAGCCCTCGGTGCCGGCCAGGTACTGGGCCGCGTAGTCGGGGCCGCCGGTGAGGTCGGGGGCGAAGGAGCGCTCGACGTTGTACTTGATGTCCTGGGCCTTGATCGGCGAGCCGTCCTCGTACTTCACGCCCTCCTTGAGGGTGAAGGTCCAGGTGCGGCCGCCGTTGGAGGGGGTGCCGAGGTCGGTGGCGAGGTCGGGGACCAGCTCGCTGCCGCCCTTGCCGGGCTCGGCCTTGAAGGTGACGAGCGTGCGGTAGAGGAGGCGGGTGCCGAAGTCCATCGTCGGCATCACCCAGTTGCGGGCCGGGTCGAGGTGGGCGAAGTCCTGGTTGGACAGGATCGTGAGGGTGCCGCCCTTGACCGGGGTGCCGCCGAGGATCTTGCCGTCGTTGGCGGCGGCGGGGTTGGAGGCCCCCGCGCCCGCCGAGCCCTTCTTCGGGTCGGAGCAGCCCGAGGCACCGAGTGCGAGAGCGGCCACCAGGGCGGTGGCGAGGGCGAGTTGGGTGCGCTTGGTCATGGGTCACTCCAGTGAAGGGCTGCGCTCTATGATGTGACCGGTAACATAGTAATGTGAAATTGTACTGACAAGAGGTTGGTGCAGCCGTTACCCAGCCGTGTCCAAATCGGGCCCCTGGCACGGGTGTTGGCCTGGCGCCCGGGTACGCGAAAGCGCGGCCCGGCTGGCAAGCCGGACCGCGCTGCGGCCTGCGGGCTCCTAGGTCGTGTCGTCAAAGTCCCCTCTGGCCGGCCCCGCCCTTCGGGCGGCCGACGACTTTGACGACACTCCCTAGAGCCCCGAGCCCAGGCGGGTGGCCGGGCGGCCGACCGGCTCGTCGCGGCCCTGGGCCCACAGGGAGCGGACGTGGCCGAGGTGGCGCAGCATGCACTGCTCGGCCGCCTCGGCGTCCCCGGCGATCATCAGGTCGAGCAGCTCGATGTGCTCCTCGGCGGAGGACACCAGCTTGCCGGCCTCGTCCAGGCCCGTCAGGCCGTACAGGCGCGAGCGCTTGCGCAGATCGCCGACCGTCTCGACGAGCCGGTCGTTGCCGGCGAGCGCCAGCAGGGTGAGGTGGAAGCGGCGGTCCGCCTCCAGGTACCCGATGAGGTTGTGCTCGCGCGCGCTGGTGACGATCTCCTCGGCGATGGGCCGCAGCGCCTCCAACTGCTCGGGCGTGGCCATTCTCGTGACCCGGCCGATGGTGGGGACCTCGATCATCGTGCGCAGTTCGGTGTACTGGTCCAGGTCGCGCTCACTGACCTCGGTGATCCGGAAGCCCTTGTTGCGGACCGGCTCGACGAGGCCCTCGCGGGCCAGGTCGAGCATGGCTTCGCGCACGGGCGTGGCCGAGACGCCGAGTTCGGCCGCGAGGCCGGGTGCGGAGTAGACGCTGCCGGGGCGCAGTTCACCCGCTATCAGGGCTGCTCGGAGGGCGTGGCCGACCTGGTCGCGGAGCCGTTCCTGGGCCTTGATGAGACTGTGCTGCTTCAGGTCACCCATTGCTTTTCCTCCGACACCCCTCGCACCACCGACGCGCAGGGGAACAGCGTACAATGTCACGTTTCGCTGTTCGTCCCGGTGGCCAGGTACATCGCCACGGCCACAGCGAGATCCTCCCAGGCCATGCCCACGCTCTTGAAGAGCTGTGGACAACCCGCCGCCCCGCCGGTCGGCATCCGGCCCGCCACCAGGTCAGCCAGGGTGCCGCTGATATGACCGGGCCCGATCGCCCCTTCCGCCTCGGGGACCAGCAGGTCCCCCGCCTCCCGCAGGGCCGCCGCACGCGACTCCACGTACACGGCGGCCCGCCGCACCAGCGCGGTGTCGGTCTCACGGGCCTGCGGCTCGTGCGAGCCGACGGCGACGACCGTCGCGCCCGGCGCCACCAGGCGCCCGTCGAAGAGGGGTTCGCGGGCCGTGGTGCAGCAGACCACCAGATCGGCGCCGGCCACATCCCCGGCCGTCCCGGTCCTGGCCTCCACCCCCAGGGTACGGGCGTACTCGGCCAGCTTGCGCGCACCCTCGACCCGGCGGGCGACCACCACCACCTCGGCCAACGCCCGCTCGGCCAGCACCGCTTCGAGGTGCCCGTACGCCTGCGGCCCCGAGCCGAAGAGCACCAGCCGGGACGGCCGCCCGGCCGGGGCCAGGTACCGCAGGGCCAGGGCCGACACCGCCGGGGTGCGCAGGGCGGTCAGCGCCGCCCCGTCGAGCAGGGCCAGCGGGGTGAGCGTCGGCCCGTCCAGCAGCAGGTAGGACCCGGTGATCCGGGGCAGCCCGCGGCCGGGGTTGTCCGGCGCGACCCCGGCGATCTTCACCCCGGCGTACGCCCCGGACGCGGCCGGCATCAGCAGCAGCTCCCCGCCGGGCACCGCCAGCGCGGTCCGCGGCGGGCACGCCTCCGGGTCCAGCCCGGCCCGCAGGGCGTCGGCCAGCGCGTCGGCCGCCGCGGCCGGGGTGAGCAGCCCGGCCATGGCCCCGGCGCCGAGCTGCACGATCCCCTCGGTCACGCCGGAGCCCGGCACCCCGGAGCCCGTCGCGCCGAAGCCCGTCACAGCGAGAACCCCGCGCCGAGCGCGTCGTACGGGTCGACCGTGAAGGCGTGCTCGCCGGTGCGGTACGCCGTGCCGGTGACCTCGGTGACGCCGCCCTCCAGCATCCGGCCGGTGAACACGGTGCCCACCACCGACTCGTGCAGGAGGTCCTCCCCCGCCCCGAGCCGCCCGTCCTCGGCCAGCAGCGCGAGCCGCGCCGAGGTACCGGAGCCGCAGGGCGAGCGGTCGATCTGCCCGTCGGCGAAGACGGTGACGTTGCGCTGGTGCGGCCCGAACGGGGTGTCCGACAGCTCTTCGTAGAGGATCACCCCGTAGACCCCCGAGAGCAGCGGCCCACCGGGGTGCCAGGCGGCGGGGTGGGTGGCGAGCGCGGCCCTGACCTCCTGCCCGGCCCGCACCAGCGAGGGCAGTTCCGCCGGGGAGACCCCGAGGCCCAGCTCCCGCGCCGGGAGGGAGGCGTAGCAGGCCCCGGCGTGCGCGATGTCCACCTCGGCCATGCCCAGCGACGTGGCGACCGGCACCTTGCGGGCGCCCACCCGGGCCGGGACGTTGCGGAAGGTGATCCCTGTGGTGCGGCCCCCGTCCCGGTGCACGGTGGCGGTGACCCGCCCGGACGGCACGTCGATGCGCACCTGCGCGTCCCCGTCGTCGGGGGCGGCGACCAGGCCGCTGTCCACGGCCCAGGCGCCGAGCGCCATGGTGCCGTGCCCGCAGGCGGTGGAGTAGCCGTCCTTGTGCCAGAACAGCACCCCGAAGTGCGCCCCGTCGTCGTCGGGCGGCACGACGAACCCGCCGTACATCCCGGCGTGCCCGCGCGGCTCCTGCACCAGCATCCGCCGTACGTCGTCCAGCGCGCCCCGGCGCGGTGCCGTACCGGATCCTCCGGGTCCGATGGCGGTGGCGCAGCGCTCGGCGACGGTGTCCCCGGGCACGGGGGCGAGGGCGCCGGAGGTGAGGTCGACGATCCGGAAGGGCTCGCCGGCGGTGTGGTAGTCCACCGTTCGAACGGTCGTCACAGGAGGAACCCTCCGGGGAAGGGGTCGGTCGGGTCGAGGAAGTACTGGGCGGTGCCGGTGATCCAGGCCCGCCCGGTGACGGTGGGCACGACGGCCTCGCGGTCGCCGACGGTGGTGCGGCCGACGAGCCGGCCGGTGAACTCGGTGCCGATGAAGGACTCGTTGACGAAGTCGGCGCCGAGTTCCAGGAGCCCCCGGGCGTGGAGCTGGGCCATGCGCGCGCTGGTTCCCGTACCGCAGGGCGAGCGGTCGAACCAGCCGGGGTGGATGGCCATGGCGTGCCGGGAGCGGTGGCCGTCGGAGCCGGGGGCGGCGAGGTAGACGTGCTTGACCCCGGCGATGGAGGGGTTCTCGGGGTGCACGGGGCGGTCGTCGCTCGCGTTGACGGCTTCCATGATGGCGAGCCCGGCGGCGATCAGGTCTTCCTTGCGGGCCCGGTCGAAGGGCAGGCCGAGGGCGTCGAGTTCGACGAAGGCGTAGAAGTTGCCGCCGTAGGCCAGGTCGTAGGTGACCGTGCCGAAGCCGGGCACCTCGGTCTTCAGGTCGAGGCCGACGCTGAAGGCGGGCACGTTGGTGAAGGTGACGGCGGTCGCCGCCCCGTCCTCGACGTGGACGTCGACGCTCACCAGGCCGGCCGGGGTGTCGAGCCGGACCGTGGTGACCGGCTCGACGACCGGGACCATGCCGGTCTCGACGAGGACGGTGGCGACCCCGATGGTGCCGTGCCCGCACATGGGGAGCAGGCCCGACACCTCGATGTAGAGGACGCCGTAGTCCGCGTCGGGGCGGGTGGGGGGTTGCAGGATCGCGCCGCTCATCGCGGAGTGTCCGCGCGGTTCGTACATGAGCAGGGTCCGGACGTGCTCCATGTGCTCGATGAAGTGAAGGCGCTTGTCGGCCATGGTGGCACCGGGGATCACCCCGACTCCCCCGGTGATCACCCTGGTCGGCATGCCCTCGGTGTGCGAGTCGACCGCGTGGTAGATGTGGCGCGTACGCATCGGGCGTCCCCTCCGGCTGGTTAGTTGAGGCCCTCGGCGAGGGCCTTCTCGGTGGCGGCGCGCACGGCGGCCTCGATTTCCCCGGTGAGCGGGAAGCGCGGCGGGCGGGTGGCGCCGCCGGGGCGGCCGGCCAGGTCCATGGACAGCTTGATGGCCTGGACGAACTCGGTCTTGGAGTCCCAGCGCAGCAGGGAGTGCAGGGACTTGTAGAGCGGCAGGGCGGTGGTGAGGTCGCCCGCGACGGCGGCCCGGTAGAGGGTGGCGCAGGACTGCGGCAGGGCGTTGGGGTAGCCGGCGATCCAGCCGACCGCGCCGGCGAGGGCGAGTTCGAGGAGCACGTCGTCGGCGCCGATGAGCAGGTCGAGGCCCGGGGCCAGTTCGGCGATCTCGTACGCGCGGCGCACGTCGCCGCTGAACTCCTTCACGGCGACGATGCTGCCGTCGGTGTGCAGCCGGGCGAGCAGGGCGGGAGTGAGGTCCACCTTGGTGTCTATGGGGTTGTTGTACGCGACGACGGGCAGTCCGGCGCCCGCGACCTCGGCGTAGTGTGCGCGCACGGTCTGCTCGTCGGCGCGGAAGGCGTTGGGGGGCAGGAGCAGGACGGAGCCGGCGCCCGCCTCGGCGGCCTGATCGGCCCAGCGGCGGGCCTCGGCGCTGCCGTAGGCGGCGACGCCGGGCATGACGCGGGCGCCGTCGCCCGCGGCCTCGACCGCGGTACGGACGACGCGCGCCCGCTCCTCGTCGGTCAGGGTCTGGTACTCGCCGAGGGAGCCGTTGGGGACCACGCCGTCGCAGCCGTTCGCGATCAGCCAGGCCACGTGTTCGGCGTACGCGTCGTAGTCGACGGTGAGGTCCTCGCGCAGGGGCAGCGCGGTGGCCACCATGATTCCGTGCCAGGGGCGGGTGCGGGTGGGGGCGGACGCAGGCGCGGGGGTGTGCGCGTTGGTCATGAGAGAACTCCCTAGAGTGGTGTGTGACATTTTACTAGTGGGTATACGGCGGCCACAAGGGTCGTGGCCGGTCTGATCAGCGGTCGCCCGCCGGAAGTTGTGCGAGGTGCGCCAGCGGAACCGGGCAGGACAGCGGCCTGCGGTCGGGCGCGGGCTCCTCCCCGGCGAGGGCCGCGACGGCCGGCCCGCACATGCGGCCCTGGCACCAGCCCATGCCCGCCCGGGTGAGCAGTTTGACGGTACGGGCGTCGCGCGCGCCCAGGTCGCGGACGGCCTCGCGGATCCGGCCGGCCGGGACCTCCTCGCAGCGGCAGGCGTCGGTGTCGTCGCGCAGCCAGTCGGTCCACCCCTCGCCGGGCCGGTGCGCGGCGGCCATGGCGTCGGCGAAGGCGCGCAGTCGCGCGCGGCGGCGTACGAGCGGGCCGGGGGCGGGCCGCTCGGCGATCGCCAGGGCCGCCAGCTCGCCCTCGACCAGGGCCAGTTGGGCCCCGCCGATGCCGCCGGTCTCGCCCGCCGACCAGATGCCGGGGACGGAGGTCCGCTGCGCGGCGTCCAGGTCCAGTGCGACCGTGCCGTCGGCGCTGCGGATGGTGGCGCAGCCCAGGGCGGTGGCCAGCTCCAGCTGGGGCACCAGGCCGTGGCCGACGGCGACGGCGTCGCAGGGGATGCGGCGGGCGGTGCCGGGGACCGGGCGCCAGTCGCGGTCGAGGCGGGCCACGGTGACGGCCTCGACGCGGTCGGTGCCGTGGGCCTCGGTGACGGCGTGCCGGGTGAGGAGTCGGACGTGGTGGCGGAGCAGGGCGCTGCCGTACGTGGCGCCTTCGGCGAGCTTGCCGGGGTTGCGCAGCAGGGCGGCGGCCCGGCCGGCGTAGCCGGTGTACGAGGCACCCTCCACCACGGCGGGCACGGTGGCCCCGGCAGCGGCCAGCGAGCCGGCCACGGCGAGCAGCAGCGGCCCGCTCCCGGCGACGACCACCCGCTTGCCGGGGAGCACGAGCCCGCCCTTGAGCATGGCCTGGGCTCCGCCTGCTCCGATCACCCCGGGCAGGGTCCAGCCGGGGAAGGGCAGTTGCCGCTCGTAGGCCCCGGTGGCGAGCAGTACGTCCCGGGCCGGGACGGCTGCGGCGCGCTCCTCGGGGCCGTGGCCGGCCACCGCGTGCAGGAGCCAGCCCGGACCGTCCGGGACGACCGCCCAGACGTGGTGCCCCGGAAGGTAGGTGATCCGGCCGGCCGATTCGTGGGCGCGCAGGGCGGCTTCGCGGGAGGCGAAGTCGGCCCAGCCGTGGTGCAGGGCCTGCGGCCGGGCGGCGCCGAGGCCGGGCGCGGGCGTGCGGTAGTACTGCCCGCCCGGGCGGTCGCCGGCGTCGAGGACGGTGACGCGCAGGCCGAGCCCGGCGGCGGTGACGGCGGCGGCGAGCCCGGCCGGGCCCGCGCCGACGACGGCGAGGTCCGCGGGGGCGGCGGTGGGGTCCGCGGAGGCGGCCGGGTCAGACGGCGAGGTCGGCATGGCCGGTTCCCTCCTGGGTGGTGACGGTGTCCCCGGGGTGCGCCGGGACCAGGCAGGCGCGCTGGTTCGGGCGGCCGTTGACGGTGACGAGGCAGTCGTAGCAGCTGCCGATGCCGCAGAACGCGCCGCGCGGGGCGCCGCCCTCACGGGTGGTCCGCCAGGCGAGGATCCCGGCGTCCCACAGCACGGCGGCGATGCTCTGCCCCTCCTGCGCGGGCAGCGTCCGGCCGTCGAAGCCGATGGTGTAGGTCGCCGCCGGGGCGCCGCCGACCAGCGAGCGGGGGGTGCGGTTCATCTGTCGGCCTCCGCGAAGCGGTCGGGGCGGAACGGGTCCGGGGGGAGCGGGGGTTCGGCTCCCGTGAGGGCGGCTGCGATCAGCACGCCGGTGCCGGGGGCGAGCCCGATGCCCGCGCCCTCGTGGCCGCAGGCGTGCAGCAGGCCGGGCACCCGGGGGTCCGGGCCGATCGCCGGGAGGTGGTCCGGCAGGTACGGGCGGAAGCCGTGGTAGGTGCGCAGCACCCGGACCCCGGCCAGGACGGGGAAGAGGGCCGCGGCCTGGGAGGCCAGCCGGCGCAGGGCCTCCATCGAGAGGGACCGGTCGAAGCCGACCCGCTCGCGGGTGGCGCCGATCAGCACCGGGCCCGACGGGGTGCCCTCGACGACCCCCGAGGACTGCAGGGCCGCGGAGTCGCTGGCGACGTCCGCGACGTAGTCGGCCGCGTAGACCTTGTGCCGGACCACCCTCGGGAGCGGTTCGGTCACCAGGACGAAGCCGCGGCGCGGGAGGACGGGCAGGTCGCTCCCGGCGAGGGAGGCGACGGCGCCGCCCCAGGTGCCGGCCGCGTTGACGACCGCCGGGGCGAGCAGTTCCCGGCGCGCGGTGCGGACCCCCCGTACGCCGCCGGGCCCCGTCAGGACCTCGGTGACCTCCTCGCCGAGGTACAGCTCGGCGCCCGACGCGGCCAGCAGGCGGGCCGCGGCCTGGGCCGGCTGGACCTGGGAGTCCTGGGGGTAGTGGAAGCCGCCCGCGAGGCCCGGGGCCAGGTGCGGTTCCAGGTCGTAGAGGGCGTCGGGGCCCACGTCGGCGGAGGCGACCCCGGCGGCGCGCTGGCCGTCCGCGAAGTCCCGTAGGGCTTTGAGGGTGGTCTCGTCCTGGGCGACGACGAGCCCGCCCTTGGGCTCGTACTCGATCTGCCCGGGGAGCGCGGCCGCCAACTCTTCCCAGAGCCGGGTCGATAGCAGCGCGAGGTCCAGCTCGGGGCCGGGCTTCTTGTCGGAGACGAGCAGGTTGCCCTCCCCCGCGCCGGTCGTACCGCCCGCGACGGGACCGCTGTCCACGACGGCCACGGAGAGTCCGGAGCGGGCCGCGTAGTAGGCGCAGGCCGCTCCGACGACGCCGGCGCCGATGATCACGACGTCCATGCCAGTAATATGTCACATTCTTTAGAGGGTGCCTAGGGTTGCCCGGGCCGGTCCCGACCCCCGTTCAGGTACGGGACCGGCCCGGAAGCGATCAGCTGCGGAGCGGACCCTCACAGCTGTAGCTCGACGTGCCGGCGGTGCGGTTGGACCAGATCTCCAGCGGGCCGAAGGAGCAGTTCATGTCGGCCAGGTTGTTCGAGGCCGCCCCCGCCCGGTCGAGGATGAAGTAGTCGACCGTCTCGGACACGTCCTTGAAGTTCTGGTCGTCGCTGCGCCAGTTCTTCAGGTTCGACGTGATCCGGCCGGTACAGGTGAACCGGCGCTTTCCGGGGTCGCCGTTCTCCACGCAGTCCGGCGTGTTGTAGGTGGCGGTCGCGAAGGCCGACTTCACCGAGGCGAGCGCCGAATCGCGCAGCCGCTCGTTGGGCGTGAAGGAGGTGTTCGGGACGAAGAGCTGGTCCACCTTGGCGATCTGGGCGTCCAGGAAGCGGTCGTAGTCGCGCTGGAGGTAGCTGTCCGCGCCCATCCGGTAGCGCCAGGCGTCGTAGCCCGCCACGTCGTTGGCGCGCAGGTAGCCGTACATCTCGCGCAGCAGGGAGGGCTTCTCGGTCCACAGGAACTCGAAGAAGGTGCCCGCGTAGCTGTAGAAGCGGAAGCCGTCGCCGTCGTAGGTGGCGTGCAGCAGCTGCTCGACGGTCATGCGGGGGTCGCCGCCCGCTGTGTCGTTGATGATGCTCTTGACCAGGGACTTGCGGACGGCGATGCCGTTGTCGCGGGTGGCGCCGTCGAAGAACTCGGCGGTGCCCTCGTCCATCGCGGTCGTACGGTCGCCCTCGTACCAGGGGCCCTGGCCGAAGAAGCCGGGGACGGCGAAGCGGCCGTTGAGGTAGTGCGTGTACTCGTGGCGGAAGAGCTCCTCAAGGGTGAGGGAGGAGTCCTCCGGGACGCGGCGCTGGTAGGTGTAGAAGGTGGCGCCGTTCTCGATGTAGATGCCGCCGTTGTTGGTGCCGTAGCCGGTGAGGATCGGGTGGTAGTTCTCGTAGTCGGCGCGGGAGGCGTAGAGCACGATGTTCAGCGTGGTGTTCGGGTCGCCGGCGAGCGGCTGGTCGGTGCCGATGACGCGGTGGAACTGCGTCTTCACCTGCTTGCTCGCGTAGTAGAGCTGGTCGACGGTGGCCCGGTCGAGGGCGGTGCGGACCTTGATGGCGCCGTTGTCGTAGGTGAAGGTGTTCGGGAAGAGCGTCTTCTCGATGTCCTCCTTGCAGACGCCGTACGGCTTGCACGCCTGGTAGAAGTTGAGCCAGGAGACGATCTTGGCCCACGGGTCGGTGCCGAGGTCGGCCTTGACCTGCCCCAGCATCGCGCCGAGGTCGGCGACGACCTGGTCCTTCAGGCCCTCGACCTGGCCGAAGCGGCCGTACTCGCTCATGGCGTCGCGCGCCACCCAGGCGTTGCGGGTGCCCTTGAGGTGGGTGTAGGTGGAGAAGGCCTTGATGGCGGCGCGGTAGGCGGGGTCGGCCGCCACCGCCGCGTGGAAGGCGGCGTCCTGGTTGCCCGGGTAGACGCCGAGGTAGTTGACGGACAGTCCGGCCAGCGCCGCGCCCGCCCAGCCGGCGTCGAGGTTGGTGGCCGGGTGGGCCGGGTCCATGGTGGCCAGGACGTTCTTGATCAGGCCGAGCTGGTGCTGGCGCAGGCCGGGCGCGCTGGCGGCGTAGAGCGCCTCGCGCAGGGTGCGGGCGTTGGAGGCGGTGACGTCGAAGGTACGCGCGGCGGCCCCGAAGTCGGCGACGGCACGTCGCATGGCGTCGACGGTGGGGGCGTCGGTGACGTCGATCTCGAAGCGCGAGTAGTCGTGGTAGGCGACGGCGTGCAGGTAGGTGAACATCTCCTCCAGGTGGGAGGAGTTACGGCCGTCGTGGGCGGCGGCCAGGCTGGATATCCGGCGGGAGACGGCCTGGACGTGGGCGTCGGACATGACGGGGGCCAGGCGGGCGTCCCATGTCCAGATCAGCCCGCGCAGGCAGCCGTCGGCGAGGACGGCCTGGTCGCCGAGGAAGTCGGCGAACTGCTCCGGGGAGAGGTTCGTGATCCCGTCGAGGGTGCAGGGGACGCCCGCGGCGACGCTCCGCGCGGTGGGGGCCGCCTGGGCCGCCTTGCGGCTCTTCTCGGTGTTCGCGGAGGGCGCGGCGGCGGCCGTGGCGGCGCCGGGGACCTGGCCCGCGATGGCGAGTCCGCCGGGGGCGGGGGCGGGGGCCGCGACGGCCTCGGACGCGTCGGCGAGGTGCTCGACCTCGTCGAAGGGGTTCCCCGCGGGACCGGGCGCCTGCGATCCGGCGAACGCGGCCGGGGCCGAGGCCGGGGCCGGTGCCGGGTTCTCCGCGGCCTGCGTGACGGCTTGGCCGGCGGAGGCGAGGAGCGTGACGGCGACGGCGGAGGCAAGGAGGGACGAACGCACAGCTCTGTGCTTGGGCACCGAGAACTCCTGATGTGGAGGGGTGAGGTGGGGGGTGGTGCGTGAACTGCCCTGCTTCACGCGGCGTTTGACGGGGATTAACGTGCCGCGGTGTGAGCTGTAACATAGTAATGTGAAATTGCACTGACAACCCCTGTGCGCCCACCAGTTCGCAACTTCTTGAGGGAGCCCCTGTGACCGAGACCCCCTCCCGCCCCACCGCCGGGCTCAACATCGGCAGCCACGACCTGCCGGTCTCCCCCGAGCTGTCCCGGTTCATGGCGTCCGACTGGGCGCCCTCGCCGCTGCCCGACTCCACCAGGATTCCGGCGTACGCCGTCACCCCGGCCCGCCGCGCCCGGCTCTCGGCGCGCTTCCCCGGGGAGCGGCTGATCGTCCCGGCCGGGGAGCTGAAGGTCCGCTCCAACGACTGCGACCACCGCTTCCGCCCGCACAGCGCCTACGCCTGGCTGACGGGGCTGACGGGCGAGGACCAGGTGGGCCACGTCCTCGTACTGGAGCCGGCCGGCCCGCACGCGCACGAGGCGGTCCTCTACCTGCGCCCCCGCTCCTCGCGCGCCGACGGCAGCGAGGAGTTCTACCGGGACCGCCGCTACGGGGAGTTCTGGGTCGGCCGCCGCCCCGACCTCGCCGAGGCCGAGCGGCTGACGGGCCTGCGCTGCGCGCACCTGGACACGCTGGGCTCACCCGCGGGGCGCAACGCCGCGACCGACGCCGAACTGGCCGCCGCACTGTCCGAACTGCGCCTGGTCAAGGACGCCTGGGAGGTGGAGCAGCTCCAACTGGCCGTCGACCACACGACGTCCGGCTTCGAGGACGTCGTACGGGCCCTGCCGCGCGCGCTCGCCCACCCGCGCGGGGAGCGCTGGATCGAGGGGGTCTTCGGCCTGCGCGCCCGGGCGGAGGGCAACGGCACCGGCTACGACACGATCGCGGCCTCGGGGGCGCACGCATGCGTGCTGCACTGGATCCGCAACGACGGCCGCCTGAACGGGGACGAACTGCTCCTGCTGGACGCGGGCGTGGAGACCGACAGCCTGTACACGGCGGACATCACCCGCACCCTGCCGCTCTCCGGGAACTTCTCCCCCGTCCAGCGGCAGGTCTACGAACTGGTCCTGGCCGCCCAGGACGCGGGAATCGCCGCACTGCGGCCGGGCGCGAGCTTCCGCGACTTCCACCGGGCCGGGATGCGGGTGATCGCGGAGGGCCTGGCGGAGTGGGGGATCCTCAAGCACCCGGAAGGGGACCTGCACCGGCGCTACACGCTGTGCAGCAGCGGGCACATGCTGGGACTGGACGTGCACGACTGCGCGAAGGCGCGGGCCGAGACGTATCTGGACGGCGCCTTGGAGGAGGGCCAGGTCCTCACGGTCGAGCCCGGCCTCTACCTCCAGCCGGACGACGAGACCCTGCCGCCCGAACTGCGCGGGATCGGCGTCCGCATCGAGGACGACCTGGTGATCACGGCCACCGGGGCCCGCCTGATGTCGGGGGCGCTGCCGCGCACGGTGTCGGGCATCGAGGAC
The DNA here is from genome assembly GCF_055604165.1 of Streptomyces sp. NPDC037242. Taxonomy (NCBI): domain Bacteria; kingdom Bacillati; phylum Actinomycetota; class Actinomycetes; order Kitasatosporales; family Streptomycetaceae; genus Streptomyces; species Streptomyces sp. NPDC037242. Next base: position 55,867 of record NZ_JBVJUY010000001.1, on the reverse strand, counting down.
TGGATGGGCGCCCTCATCGAGGGCTCCTGACCACCGGCAGGGCGGTGATGGGGTCACCCGGCGGCGACCCCGCCACCGCCCGCGGCCGGTGATCGGCGGGAAGCTGCCTAGTCGTTCCAGTTGTTCCAGTTGTTCCAGTCACCGTCGTGGTGCCAGTTGCCGTTCCAGTCGCCGTTCCAGTTGCCGTTCCAGTCGTGCCAGTCGTTGTTGTGCCAGTTGTTGTTCCAGTCGTGCCAGTCGTCGTTCCAACTGTCGTTGTTCCAGTTGGAGTTGTGCCAGTTGTTGTTCCAGTTGTCGTTGTCCCAGCACCAGCTGGGGCGGTTGTTCCAGTTGCGATCGCAGCAGTCGCGCCATCGATCGCCGTTCCAGTTGTCGTAGCACTGGTTGGTCTGCGGAAGAGACGCAGCGAGGGCGCCGCCGACAGGCATCAGGCCGAGTGTGATCCCGGCGGCCCCTGCCACGGCTGCCGCAACGAACCCACGGCGCATATCCATGCACCTCCGAGTATTGGTGACGCAGGCTACAAAAGGGGCATATCAACCCTCCCCCTTCCCCGTCGCCCTGTCAAAGCAGGACCGCGACGCCGTCCAGTTCGACCAGTGCCTGCTCGTCCCACAGCCGGACCACTCCGATGACCGCCATCGCGGGGTAGTCGCGCCCCGCCAACCGCCGCCAGATCCGCCCGAGTTCGGGCGCGCATTCGCGGTAGGCCGCCACGTCCACGGCGTACACCGTGACCCGCGCCAGAGCGGCCGGTGTGCCGCCCGCCGCCGCCAGGGCCGCCAGCAGGTTCCCCAGCGCCCGCTCGAACTGCTGCGGCAGGGTCTCGCCCACCACCTTGCCGGCGGCGTCCAGCGCGGTCTGCCCGGCCAGGAACACCAGCCGGGCGCCCTCGACGACCACCGCGTGCGAAAAGCCCGCCGCCGGGGACAGCCCGGGCGGATTGACGCGTTCCACGCTCATCGCGCGGCCACCTCCCCCACGGCCCGGTACAGCTCCTTCGCGATGATCGTGCGCTGCACCTCGCTCGCCCCCTCGTAGATCCGCGGCGCCCGTACCTCCCGGTACAGGTGCTCCAGCAGGTGCCCGCGCAGCAGGGCGCACGCCCCGTGCAGCTGCACGGCGTGGTCCACCACGTACTGGGCCGTCTCGGTGGCCAGCAGCTTCGCCATCGCCACCCGCCGCGGCACGTCCGGCGAGCCGGCGTCGTAGGCCTCCGCGGCCGCGTACACCAGCAGCCGGGCCGCTTCCGTACGGGTCGCCATCTCCGCGACCCGGTGGGCCACCGCCTGGAGGTCGCCCAGTACGCCGCCGAAGGCGCTGCGGCCCGCCGTGTGCGCCAGCGTCGCGTCCAGAGCCGCCCTGGCCATACCGACGGCGAAGGCGCCGACGCTGGGGCGGAAGAGGTTCAGGGTGTCCATGGCCACCCGAAAGCCCCGGCCGGGCTCCCCCAGCAGGTCCTCGGGGCCGACCCGGACCCCGTCGAAGAGCAGCGAGCCGATCGGGTGCGGGGAGAGCATGTCGAGGGGCTCGCCCGACAGCCCGGGCCGGTCCGCGGGGACCAGGAAGGCCGTGACCCCCTTCGCCCCGGGTCCCTCCCCCGTGCGGGCGAAGACGGTGTAGAAGTCGGCCTCCGGGGCGTTGGAGATCCAGCGCTTCTCACCGCTGAGCCGCCAGCCGCCGTCCGCCGTGCGCCCGGCCTCCAGTGCCAGCGCCGCCGCGTCCGATCCCGCCCCGGGCTCGCTCAGCGCGAACGCCGCCACCGCCCGTCCGGCACGCACCCGCGGCAGCCACTGCTCGCGCTGCTCCTCGCTGCCCGCCCGGAGCACGGGGTGGGCCCCCAGGCCCTGGAGGGCCAGTGCCGTCTCGGCCTCCGTGCATCCGTACGCGAGGGACTCGCGCAGCAGGCACAGCTCCAGCGCCCCGGAGGTGAACAGCCTGTCCAGCAGCCCCTCCTCCCCCAGGGCCGCCAGCAGCGGCCGGTTGACCCGCCCCGGCTCGCCCTTCTCCGCCAGCGGCCGCAGCCGCCGCTCCGCCAGTGCGCGCAGCTGCCCGCACCACGCCTCCTGGTCCGCCCCGAGCGCGAATCCGGTCATCCGAATGCCCCAGCCTCTATCGCGGTCTGTTGACTGCCGTCACCATCACGATACGCTCGTACGGCAACCGCACGGCCGGCTCCACTCATTCCGGTCCAATACAAAGGGGCCGGACCGTTGCAAGGGGGCGAACCCGCCTTGGAGCTCAAGCCCTCCGCCCACTCCGACACCTTCGCGCGCGACCATCTGCCGCCCCCGCACGCCTGGCCGCGGCTGCTCTTCGAGCTCCCCGAACTGGCCTATCCCGACCGGTTGAACTGCGGCGCCGAGCTGCTCGACGCCACCGTCGCCCGGTTCGGCCCCGACCGCCCGGCCTTCCGGGGCGGCGACGGCTCGGTGTGGACGTACGGCGAGCTGCTGGACCGGGTGGACCGCCTGGCCCATGTCCTCACCCGCGACCTCGGTGTCGTCCCCGGCAACCGGGTGCTGCTGCGCGGCCCGACCAGCCCGTGGCTCGCCGCCTGCTGGCTGGCGGTGATGAAGGCGGGCGCGGTGGCCGTGACCGTGCTGGCCCAGCAGCGCGCGCAGGAGCTGGCCACGGTGTGCGCGATGGCCGAGGTGCGGCACGCGCTGTGCCATGCGGATGCGCTGGAGGACCTGGTCAGGGCCGAGGTGCCGGGTCTGCGGATCACCCCGTACGGCGGCGGGGGCGCGGGCGATCTGCTGAACCTCGCGAAGGCCCGTCCGCAGCCCTTCCCGGCCGTGGCGACCTCGGCGGACGACGTGGCCCTGATCGCCTTCACCTCGGGCACCACGGGCCGGCCCAAGGGCTGCATGCACTTCCACCGCGACCTGCTGTCCGTCGCCGACACCTTCTCCCGCAACGTCCTGCGCCCCCGCCCGGACGACGTGTTCGCGGGCAGTCCGCCGCTCGGCTTCACCTTCGGGCTCGGCGGGCTGGTCGTTTTCCCGCTGCGCGCGGGGGCCTCGGCGCTGCTGCTGGAGGAGGCGGGGCCGCGCCGGCTGCTGCCGGCGCTCGCCGAGCACCGGGTCACGGTGCTGTTCACCGCGCCCACCGCCTACCGGGCGATGCTGGACACCCTGGGCCCGTACGACGCGGGCGCCTACGACCTGTCGGCCCTGCGGCGCTGCGTCTCGGCGGGCGAGAACCTGCCCGCCGCCACCTGGCAGGCCTGGTACGAGCGCACCGGCCTGCGGATCATCAACGGCATCGGGGCCACCGAGCTGCTGCACATCTTCATCTCGGCCGCCGACGAGGACATCCGCCCGGGTACGACGGGCCGGGTGGTCCCGGGCTGGCAGGCCCGGGTGGTGGACGCCGCCGGGCGGCCCGTCGCGGACAACGAGCCGGGGCTGCTGGCCGTGCGGGGACCGGTGGGGTGCCGCTACCTGGCCGATCCGCGGCAGGGCGAGTACGTACGGGACGGCTGGAACCTGACCGGTGACACCTACGTCCGGGACCCGGAGGGCTACTTCCGCTACGTCGCCCGCGCGGACGACATGATCGTCTCGGCGGGTTACAACATCGCCGGCCCGGAGGTCGAGGAGGCGCTGCTGCGCCACCCGGACGTGCTGGAGGCGGCGGTGGTCGGCCGTCCCGACGAGCGCCGCGGGCAGATCGTGGTGGCGTACACCGTCTCGCGCGAGGGCGCGGTCCTCACGGAGGACGCCCTGCGCACCTTCATGCGGGCGGAGCTGGCCCCGCACAAGTGCCCGCGCAGCTTCGTCTTCCTGCCGTCGCTGCCGCGCACGGCCACCGGGAAACTCCAGCGTTTCCGGCTGCGCGATCTAGAGTGAACTCGTGGTCGAGCAGCACACTCCGCGATCTTTGATCGTCACGTTCTACGGAGCCTACGGGCGGGCCTTCGGGGGTCCGGTCCCGGTGGCCGCGCTGGTCCGCCTGCTGGGCGCGGCCGGCGTGGACGCCCCGTCGGTGCGCTCCTCGGTGTCCCGGCTGAAGCGCCGCGGCTTCCTGCTGCCCGCCCGCGCGGCGGACGGCTCGGCGGCGTACGCGCTCTCCGAGGAGGCGCGGCAGCTGCTGGAGGACGGCGACCGGCGGATCTACGGCGGCGCGGAGCCGTCGCCGGAGTGGCTGGTGGCCGTCTTCTCCGTCCCGGAGCAGGAGCGCAGCAAGCGGCACCTGCTGCGCTCCCGGCTGGTCCGGCTCGGCTTCGGCGCGGTGGCGCCGGGCGTGTGGATCGCCCCGGCGCACCTGTACGGGGAGACCCGGCACACCCTGGACCGGCTGCACCTGACGGCGTACGTGGAGCTCTTCCGCGGCGCGCACCTCGGCTTCGCCCCGACCGCGGAGGCGGTGGCCCGCTGGTGGGACCTGGCGGCCCTGGCCAAGCAGCACGAGGAGTTCCTCGACGTGCACGAGCCCGCCCTGCGCGCCCTCCAGTCGGGCCCGGAGCCGTCCCCGCAGGAGGCCTACCGCGGCTACCTGCTCGCCCTGGACTCCTGGCGGCGCCTGCCGTACGCCGACCCGGGCCTGCCGCGCGAGCTGCTCCCGGCGAACTGGCCGGGCGACCGCGCGGCGGCGGTCTTCGCCGAGCTCCACGCGCGGCTGCGGGACCGGGGTGCGGGCTTCGCCGCACCGTGACGGGCCGGTGCTTCAGCCGCGTCCCGTGGGCGGTCTGCGGCTGCCGGCCCGGTAGGGGGCGGGCCAGGGGGCGGCCGGGCCCTCGTAGGCCTGGTCGGCCGCCGCGTGCAGGGTCCAGTGCGGGTCGTACAGGTGCGGGCGGCCGACCGCGCACAGGTCCGCGCGCCCGGCCAGGAGCAGGGAGTTGACGTCGTCCCAGGAGGAGATCGCGCCGACGGCGATCACGGGCACGCCCAGCGCGTTGCGGATCCGGTCGGCGTAGGGGGTCTGGTAGGAGCGCCCGTACTCGGGGGCCTCGTCCGCGACCACCTGGCCCGTGGAGACGTCGATGGCGTCCGCGCCGTGGGCGGCGAAGGCGGCCGCGATGTCGACGGCCTCCTGCGGCGAGGTGCCGCCGGGGGCCCAGTCGGTGGCCGAGAGGCGGACCGTCATCGGCCGGTCCTCGGGCCAGACCGCGCGGACCGCGTCGAAGACCTCCAGTGGGAAGCGCAGCCGGTTCTCCAGCGGGCCGCCGTACTCGTCGTCGCGGTGGTTGGTCAGCGGGGACAGGAACCCGGACAGCAGGTAGCCGTGCGCGCAGTGCAGTTCGAGCAGGTCGAAGCCGCTGTCGGCGGCGCGCACGGCGGCCGCGGCGAAGTCGGAGCGGACCGCGGCGAGGTCGGCGGCCGTCAGGGCGCGCGGGACGGCCGAGACGCCCGGCCGGTAGGGCAGTGCGGAGGCCGCGGCCAGGGGCCAGTTGCCCTGGGGCAGGGGTTCGTCCATCCCCTCCCACATCACCCGGGTCGAGCCCTTGCGGCCGGAGTGCCCGAGCTGCACCCCGAGGGCCGTGCCGGGCGCCGAGGTGTGCACGAAGTCGGCGATCCGGGCCCAGGCGGCTCCCTGCTCGGCGGTGTACAGGCCGGTGCAGCCGGGCGTGATGCGGCCCTTGGGGCTGACGCAGACCATCTCGGTCATGACCAGCGCGGCCCCGCCCAGCGCCCGTGAGCCGAGGTGGACGAGGTGGAAGTCGCCCGGCAGCCCGTCCTTCGCCGAGTACATGTCCATCGGGGAGACGACGATCCGGTTGCGCAGGGTCAGCCCGCGCAGCGTGAACGGGGTGAACATGGGCGGGGTGTGCCCGTCGGGGCAGCCGAAGTCCCGTTCCACGGCGCGCGCGAAGCGCTCGTCGCGCAGTCGCAGGTTGTCGTGGGTGACCCGGCGGCTGCGGGTGAGGAGGTTGAAGGCGAACTGCCGGGCGGGCTGGCCGACGTACCCGGCGATCTCCTCGAACCACCGCATGCTGGCGGCCGCGGCCCGCTGGGTGCTGGCCACCGCCGGGCGCCGGGCGGCCTCGTACGCGGCGAGGGCCGCGGGCACGTCCGCCTCGGAGGCGACCGCCTCGGCGAGCGCGAGGGCGTCCTCCACCGCGAGCTTGGTGCCGGAGCCGATGGAGAAGTGCGCGGTGTGCGCCGCGTCGCCGAGCAGTGCCACGTTGCCGTGGGACCAGCGTTCGTTGACGACGGTACGGAACCGGGTCCACGCGGAGCGGTTGCCGTGCAGGGGCCGCCCGCGCAGGGCCTCGGCGAAGATCTTGGCGCAGCGGGCGGCCGATTCCGCCTCGTCGCACAGGTCGAAGCCGGCCGCCCGCCAGACGTCCTCGTGCATCTCGACGATCACGGTCGACTCGTCGGCGGAGAACGGGTATGCGTGCAGTTGCATCACCCCGTGCTCGGTCTCCGCGATCTCGAAGCGGAAGGCTTCGAAGGCGAAGTCGGCGGCCAGCCAGATGTAGCGGCACCGCCCGCTGGTCAGGGTGGGCCGGAAGTGCTCGGCGCCCTGCTGCCGGGTGGTGCTGTGCACCCCGTCCGCGGCGACCACCAGGTCGTAGGAGCCCGCGAGCGCGGCCGCGTCCGGCGCCCCGGTGCGCACGTGCAGGCGTACGCCCAGTGCGGCGCAGCGCTCGTGCAGGATCTCCAGCAGCCGGCGCCGGCCGAGCGCGGCGAAGCCGTGTCCGCCGGAGGTCAGCAGTCGGCCCCGGTGGACGATCTCGACGTCGTCCCAGCGTACGAACTCCGCGCTGAGGGCGGCGTGGACGACGGTGTCGGCGCGCTCGATTCCGCCGAGCGTCTCGTCGGAGAGCACGACGCCGAAGCCGAAGGTCTCGTCGGGGGCGCCGCGCTCCCAGACCTCCACCGTGTGGCCCTGCCGGGCGAGCAGGGCGGCGGCGTACAGTCCGCCCGGTCCCCCGCCGACGACGGCGACCCGCATGGCGTCCGCGGCCATCGGGCTACCTGCCCTTCCAGGCCGGGGGCCGTTTTCCGGTGAAGGCGGCGTGGAACTCCGCGTAGTCCTCGCCGTTCATCAGCAGGGCCTGCGTATTGGCGTCCAGCTCCACCGACGCTGCCAGCGGCATGTCGAGTTCGGCGGTGAGCAGGGCCTTGGTCTGCGCATACGCGAGGGCGGGGCCCGCGGCGAGGTGCGCGGCCAGCTCGGCGGCCCGCGCGTGGGCCTTGCCCTCCTCGGTGACCTCGCTGAGCAGGCCGATCCGCTCGGCCTGCGACGCGGGTACGGGTTCGCCCAGCATCAGCAGTCTGGTGGCGTGCCCGAGGCCGACGACCCGCGGCAGCAGGTAGGCGGCGCCCATGTCCCCGCCGGAGAGGCCGACCCGGGTGAAGAGGAAGGCGAAGCGGGCGGTGGGGTCCGCGATCCGGAAGTCGGCGGCGAGGGCGATGACGGCCCCGGCCCCGGCGGCGACCCCGTGCACGGCGGCGATGACCGGGAAGGGGCACTCGCGCAGCGCGCGCACCACCTGGCCGGTCATCCGGTTGAAGTCGAGGAGTTGGGCGGTGTCCATCGCGAGGGTGGCGCCGATGATCTCGTCGACGTCGCCGCCGGAGCAGAAGCCTCGGCCCTCTCCGCCGAGCACGAGGGCGCGTACGGAACGCTCCCGGGACAGTTCGGCGAGCAGATCGCGCAGGTCGGCGTAGGCGCCGAAGGTGAGCGCGTTCAGCTTCTCGGGGCGGTCGAGGGTGACGGTGGCGACGCCGTCCTGCCGGTCCACCCGCAGGTGGCGCCACCGTTCGGTCGCTGATGTGGAACCAAGGAAGGGGCTCACCCTCCCGAAGGTATCACCGGATCGTGACTGCCGTCACAGAAACACGACACGAAGGCGCCGGGCGGCTTCCACACGGGGCGGACGTCCCGACCCTGTGGTGGCACTGGTCCCTGGCACTTCCGTCGGGGTGCCCTACGTCACGCGATTTCGACTTCGTATGGTTGAAACCAGGATTTCCTCTGCCCCAGCCGCCACCGCCGCCGGCCACGACCCCACGGAACGGATGGTCCCCCTTGCCAGACCCCTCCGCCTGGCGGATCGCCCTGCCCCACACGGCAGCCGCCGTACCCATCGCCCGCGCCCTCGTCCGTACCGCGCTCGCCGAGATCGAGGCCCCCGCCGACAGTGACACCGCGGAACTGCTGACCGCCGAACTGGTCGCCAACGCCGTCGAGCACACCCCCGGCAGCGCCCCGATCGAGCTGGTCGTGGAGCTGCTGGCCAACGGCTGCCAGGTCGAGGTCCACGACGGCGACCCGCAGCCGCCCGCCAGCCTGGCGCCCCGCGCCGGCGACGCGCACCCCGACCCCTGGCAGGAGCACGGCCGCGGCCTGCTGCTGATCCGGACCCTGAGCTCCGCCTGCGGCCACCGCCGTACCGAGCACGGCAAGGCCGTGTGGTTCACCCTGCCCGCCCGCCCCGCATGACTATGCGGCGGGCCCGGCCAGCAGGGCGACGAGCACGGCCTTGATGGTGTGCAGCCGGTTCTCGGCCTCGTCGAAGACGACCGAGTGCGCGGACTCGAACACCTCGTCCGTCACCTCCAGCGAATCCAGCCCGTGCCGCTCGTGGATCTCCTGGGCCACCTTGGTGCCGAGGTCGTGGAAGGCCGGCAGGCAGTGCAGGAACTTCACGTCCGGGTTCCCGGTGGCGCGCAGCACGTCCATGGTGACGGCGTACGGAGCCAGGGCCGCGATCCGCTCGTCCCAGACCTCCTTGGGCTCGCCCATGGACACCCAGATGTCGGTCACGACGAAGTCGGCCTGGGCGACCCCCTCGGCGATCTCCTCGGTCAGCGTGATCCGGGCACCGCTGCCCGCCGCGAGCTCGCGGGCCGCGGCCACCACCGATTCGGCCGGCCAGTAGGCCTTCGGCGCGACGATCCGTACGTCCATGCCCAGCAGCGCGCCGGTCACCAGGTAGGAGTTGCCCATGTTGAACCGGGCGTCGCCGAGGTAGGCGAAGACGATCCGCTCCAGCGGCTTGTCGCAGTGCTCGGTCATGGTGAGCACGTCGGCCAGCATCTGGGTGGGGTGCCAGTCGTCGGTGAGCCCGTTGAAGACCGGCACGCCGGCGTGCTCGGCGAGCTCCTCGACGGTGTCCTGGCTGTCGCCCCGGTACTCGATCGCGTCGAACATCCGGCCCAGCACCCGCGCCGTGTCCTTGACCGACTCCTTGTGGCCCATCTGGGAGCCGGAGGGGTCGAGGTAGGTGGTGTGGGCGCCCTGGTCGGCGGCGGCGACCTCGAACGCGCAGCGGGTGCGCGTCGAGGTCTTCGCGAAGATCAGGGCGATGTTCTTGCCCTGGAGCCGGCGCTGCTCGGTCCCGGCCTTCTTCGCCGCCTTGAGTTCGGCGGCGAGCTCGACCAGGCCGCGGAACTCGGCGGCGGTGAAGTCGAGCTCCTTGAGGAAACTGCGGCCGACGAGGTCGGTGGCCATGGGGACGCTCCAGAGTCACGGTGACAGGGGATGTTGGAAGTCTATACGATCCTCTGCATTGATATACAGCCCCTCCGTCAGACGGCGTCCCGCTCCACCGGGCAGCTCATGCAGCGCGGACCGCCCCGCCCCCGCCCGAGCTCACTGCCGGGGATCTCGATCACCTCGATGCCCTCCTTGCGCAGGTGGGTGTTGGTCGTGACGTTGCGTTCGTACGCGACCACCACGCCCGGCTCGACGGCCAGCACGTTGCAGCCGTCGTCCCACTGCTCGCGCTCCGCCGAGTGCACGTCCTGCGTCGCCGTCAGCACCCGGATCGCATCGAGGCCGAGCGCCGACGCGATCGCCCGGTGCATCTGCTCCGGCGGGTGGTCGGTCACCTTGAGCTCGCTCGCCCCGCCACCGGGCTGGATCGTGTAGGAGCGCAGCATGCCCAGGCCCGCGTACTGAGTGAACGTATCTCCATCGACCATCGTCATCACCGTGTCCAGGTGCATGAACGCCCGCCGCTTGGGCATGTCGAGCGCCACGATCGAGGTGGCCGACCCGGCCGCGAACAGGCCGCGCGCCAGCATCTCCACCGCCTGCGGGGTGGTGCGCTCGCTCATCCCGATCAGCACGGCGCCGTTGCCGATGACCAGGACGTCGCCGCCCTCGATGGTCGAGGGATAGTCGGCCTGCCCCTGCGACCAGTAGTGGAAGGCCCCGGAGGAGGTGAAGAGCGGGTGGTGCTTGTAGATCGCCTCGAAGTGGACGGTCTCGCGCTGCCGGGCCGGCCAGCGCATGGCGTTGATCGAGACCCCGTCGTAGATCCAGGCCGAGGTGTCCCGGGTGAACAGGTGGTTGGGCAGCGGCCCCAGCAGGAAGTCGTCCAGCTCCATGGCGTGGAAGCGGACCGACACCGGCTCGGCGTGCCGCTCCAGGAACTCCCGCTTGGTCATCCCGCCGACCAGCGCCTCGACCAGTTCGGCCGAGGGCAGCCCGTCGAAGACCGACCGCAGGTGGTCGGTGGCGAGGGGGCCGTACTCCTTCTCGTCGAAGACCCGGTCCAGTACGAGGTGTCTCGCCTCCGGGATCTCCAGGGCCTCGCACAGCAGGTCCCCGAAGAGGTGGACCTCGACGCCCCGGTCGCGCAGTACGTCGGCGAAGCCGTCGTGCTCCTGGCGCGCCCGGCGCACCCACAGCACGTCATCGAAGAGCAACGCGTCCTTGTTGCTCGGTGTGAGCCTCTTCAGCTCCAGGTCGGGCCGGTGGAGGATGACGCGGCGAAGCCGCCCGGTCTCGGAATCGACATGGAATCCCATGCCGTACACGTTCGCAGACCGGGCGGCCTTTTGACGTGGCGTCGGCTCAGCGGGGGGTGGTGAGGCCGAGGAGCGCCGTCGGAGCGCCGATGATCTCCGGTGCCAGGAGGCCCAGCTTCGGCGCCACGACGTTCGGCAGACCGAAGTTGCTCCCGTCCGGCATCGTCAGCGGGGAACCGAGCACCGCGCCCGGGGTCCGGGTGCGCAGGGTGGTCGCCGGCGCGTCCAGCGAGCCCTCGCCGTCCTTCTCGGGCCGGTCCAGCAGGTTCGGCACCGGCGTGGTGACGAGGGTGTTGCCGAGCTCGGTGGCGATCGGGACCGCCGGGAGCAGTGGGGTGGGGAGCATGTCCCCCGTGTGGTGGCGCGGTGCCTCGGGCGCGCCGACGACCGGCACCGGGACCCCGGTGGCCACGCGCGGGGTGTCCACGCCCAGCGTGGTCTTCACGGCGTCGAGCGGGACCCCGACCGGCACCGAGTCGGCCACGGCCGGGGTGGCCGCGCCGGCCGCGGCCATACAGGTCATGAGCGCCGCAATGCTTCCGCGCGCGGTCATCTTCATAAGTCGTGTTCCGTCCTTCCAGGGTCGCGGACAGTCCGCTGCCCTGGATGAACGATCCCGCCGGTGGTTTCCCCGGCGTTCTGCGGGAAAGTTCCCCCATACGACCTAATTAGCGGCCGTACGGGGGTCTCCGCTTTACGCGTGTGCCCCGCGAGCGGGACGGCGGCGGGGCCCGGTCAGAGCCTGGGGTCGACCGGTTCCGACTCCAGGGCGAGCACCGCGAAGACGGCCTCGTGGACCCGCCACAGCGGCTCCTGCCCCGCCAGCCGGTCCAGCGCCTCCAGTCCGAGCGCGTACTCGCGCAGGGCGAGCGAGCGCTTGTGCCCGAGGAACCGCCCGCGCAGCCGCTCCAGGTTGTCCGGGCGCGTGTACTCCGGGCCGTAGATGATCCGCAGGTACTCGCGTCCGCGCACCTTGACGCCCGGCTGGACGAGGCGGCCCCTGCCGTCCTTGGCGTACGCCTGGAGCGGCTTGACGACCATGCCCTCGCCGCCCGCGGCCGTCAGCTCCAGCCACCAGTCCGTGCCCGCCCGTACGGAGTCCTCGTCGGCGGTGTCCACCAGGATCCGGCCGGTGCGGCGCAGCAGGCCCGTACCGGCGGCCTCGTCGGCGGCGACCATCCGGTCCAGCCAGAACAGCTGCTCGTCGTGCGGTACGGCCGCGAGCGACCGCCCGGCCGCCGCCAGCAGCTGGAAGGGCGCGAACCGTACGCCGTCCAGCCCGTCGGTGGTCCAGCAGTAGCGCCGGTAGGCGTCGGTGAACCTCGCCGCGTCGGCGGCCCGGTCGCGCTGGCGCTCCAGCAGCTCACCGGTGTCGACGCCCCGGTCGGCGGCCGCCCGCAGGGCGGCGAGCGCGTCCGGGAAGACGGCTGCGGCGGCCGCGCCCACGGCGGCGTACTGGTTCTGCAGCAGGCCGGTGGACTTCAGCGACCAGGGCAGCAGTTCCCCGTCGACGAGCAGCCAGTCGGTGCCGAGCTCCGCCCACAGGCCCGCGTCGGTGATCGCCGAGCGGAGCCGGGCGAGCACCTCCTCGGTGACCTCGGGATCCTTGAAGAAGGGCCGCCCGGTGCGGGTGTAGACGGAGCCGGTGGGCCCGTCGACACCGAAGCGCTCGCGGGCCGCGGCGGCGTCCTTGCAGACCAGGACGGTGGCCCGGGAGCCCATGTGCTTCTCCTCGCACACGACCTGGGCGATGCCGTCCGCGCGGTACTGCGCGAAGGCCTCGGCGGGGTGCTCCAGGAAGCCCTCCTCGCGGGAGGTGGCCGTCGGCGCCATGGTCGGCGGCAGGTACGGCACCAGGCGCGGGTCCACCGCGAAGCGGCTCATGACCTCCAGGGCCGCCGCCGCGTTCTCCTCGCGCACGTTGACGTTGCCCAGGTGCCGGGTCTCGACGATCCGGCGGCCGTGCACGTCGGCCAGGTCGAGCGGGCGCCCTCCCCCGGACTCCGTCCGGGGGGACCCCCCGTGGCCGCCCGGCACCTCGGTGGCCAGCGGCTTGACCGGCTCGTACCAGACCTTCTCGGCCGGTACGTCGACCAGTTCGCGCTCGGGCCAGCGCAGGGCGGTCATCCGGCCGCCGAAGACGGCGCCGGTGTCGAGGCAGATGGTGTTGTTGATCCAGGCGGTGTTCGGCACCGGGGTGTGGCCGTAGACCACGACGGCCTTGCCGCGGTACTCCTCGGCCCACGGGTAGCGCACGGGCAGGCCGAACTCGTCGGTCTCGCCGGTGGTCTCCCCGTAGAGGGCGTGCGAGCGCACCCGGCCGGAGGTGCGGCCGTGGTACTTCTCGGGCAGCCCGGCGTGGCAGACCACGAGCTTTCCGCCGTCGAGCACGTAGTGGCTGACGAGGCCGCGGATGAACTCCCGCACCTCCTGGACGAACTCCTCCGGCTCCCCCTCCAGCTGCTCGATCGTCTCGGCCAGGCCGTGGGTCCGCTGGACCTTGGAGCCCTTCAGGTATCGGCCGAGCTTGTTCTCGTGGTTCCCGGGCACGCACAGGGCGTTGCCCGACTTCACCATGCCCATCACCCGGCGCAGGACGCCCGGACTGTCCGGGCCGCGGTCCACGAGGTCGCCGACGAAGACCGCGGTGCGGCCCCCGGGATGGGCGCCGTCCTCGTACCCGAGCTTGCCGAGCAGCGTCTCCAGCTCGGACGCACAGCCGTGGATGTCGCCGATGATGTCGAAGGGGCCGGTGAGGTGGGTGAGGTCGTTGAAGCGCTTCTCCAGCACCACCTCGGCCGCCTCCACCTCCTCCACTGAGCGCAGCACGTGCACCTTGCGGAAGCCCTCGCGCCCCAGGCCGCGCAGCGAGCGGCGCAGATCGCGGCGGTGGCGCTGGATGACCGCGCGCGGCAGGCCGGCCCGGTCGGGGCGGCCCGCGTTGCGCTCGGCGCACACCTCCTCGGGCAGGTCGAGGACGATGGCGATGGGCAGTACGTCGTGCTCGCGGGCGAGGTTCACGAGCTGGCGGCGCGCCTCCGCCTGCACGCTGGTGGCGTCGACGACGGTGAGGCGGCCCGCGGCCAGCCGCTTCCCGGCGATGTAGTGCAGGACGTCGAAGGCTTCCTTGCTGGCGCTCTGGTCGTTCTCGTCGTCCGCGACGAGGCCCCGGCAGTAGTCGGAGGACAGGACCTCGGTGGGCTTGAAGTGCCGGCGGGCGAAGGTGGACTTGCCCGATCCGGTGGCCCCGATGAGGACGACGAGGGACAGGTCGGTGACGGGAAGTGCGCGCGTGCGGGCGTCGGTGTCGGTGTCGGTGTCGGTCATGCTGCCTCGCCCTCCTTCGGGGTGTCGTTGACAGTGGTGAAGACGGCCATCTGGGTGGGTGGTCCGACCTCGGGGTCGTCGTCGCCCACGGGTGTGAACTCGACGCCGTAGCCGTACCGTTCGGCGACCCGGGCCGCCCAGGCGCGGAACTCCTCGCGGGTCCACTCGAAGCGGTGGTCGCCGTGCCGGACGTGCCCGGCGGGCAGGGACTCCCAGCGGACGTTGTACTCGACGTTCGGGGTGGTCACGAGGACCGTGCGGGGGCGGGCCGAACCGAACACCGCGTACTCCAGGGCGGGCAGCCGCTCCGGGTCCAGGTGCTCGATGACCTCGCTGAGCACCGCGGCGTCGTAGCCCGCGAGGCGCTTGTCGGTGTACGCGAGCGAGCCCTGCAGGAGCTGGACGCGGGAACTCTGCCGCTCCCCCATCCGCTCCAGCCGCAGCCGTCGGGCCGCGGTGGTCAGGGCCCGCACGGAGACGTCCATGCCGACGATCTCGGTGAAGGACACGTCCTTCAGCAGCGCCTGCACCAGCTGGCCCTGGCCGCACCCGAGGTCGAGGACGCGGGCGGCGCCGGCGGCGCGCAGGGCGGCGAGGACGGCCTCGCGCCGGTGCACCGCGAGCGGTACGCGCCGCTCCGCGGGCCCGGTGGCCTCCCCGGCTTCCCCGGCTTCGGTGGCCGTCTCGTCGTCGTCCACGGCGTTGTCGAGCTCCTCGACCTCGCTGCCGTCCGCCTCGGCGAGGCGCACCAGTTCCAGCCTCTCCAGGGCGTCCTGGGTCAGCCGCCTGCTCCGGGCGAGGTAGCGGGACGTGATCGTCGCGTTCTCCGGGTGGGCGGCGAGCCAGCCTTCCCCGGCGCGCAGCAGCTTGTCCACCTCGTCGGGGGCGACCCAGTAGTGCTTGGCGTCGTCCAGCACGGGCAGCAGGACGTACAGCTGGCGCAGCGCGTCCGCGAGGCGCAGCTCGCCCTCCAGTACGAGCCGGACGTACCGGGAGTCACCCCACTCGGGGAACTCCTCGTCGAGCGCCACCGGGGTCGCCGTCACGCAGTCCCAGCCGAGCGGGCCGAACAGCCGCTCGACCAGCCGCACCCCGCCGCGCGCCGGCAGCGCCGGGATCTCGATCCGCAGCGGGCGCACCTGCTCCGGCAGCTCCGGACGGGCGGTGCACTGGCCCTTCAGTGCGCTGCGCAGCACCCCGCCGAGCGCGACGGCGAAGAGCGAGGAGGCCGCGTACGGACGGTCGTTGACGTACTGCGCGAGCGCGGCGTCGGGCGCTCCGCCCCGGCCCTTGCCCTGACCGCGCCGCACGAGCGCGACGGGATCCACCTCCAGCAGGAGGGCCGCCGTGCACCGCTGCTCCGTGGCCACGGGGTAGAAAACGTGGGCCGTGCCGTGGGAGGTGGAGAACGCCTGCGCCTTCCCGGGATGCTTGTGCAGGAGAAAGCCCAGGTCAGTGGCGGGGTGCTCGGCTGTGCCGGTAGTGGAGATCGTCAGGAACATGCGCCTGAGTATGTGCTGACGGCACCGGCCGGGCCAACGTGTTTTGTGCGCTCCGGGGCCAACGGGCCGCGCGGGGGCGGGCGCAGGGGTGATGACGTATCAATCATGACAGGTCAGAGCGTGTTTTCGTAGGACCAAGGGCACAGTCGAATGCCCTTGTTTGGACCCGTGTGCGGCTTTCAGAATCTCCCTCATGAATCCCACGGAGAACATCAATCACGACGCCGTACTGCGAGCCCGGGTGGCGCTGCTCGGATCGGGGACGCTGCCGGTCCGGCAGCAGGTCGCCGCTTATCGCGTTCTCGTCCAGGTGAGTCCGTTGGCCTTCCTGCCCCTGCTGGCGGTCGCCCTGTTCGCGTACAGCCGCCAGGAGTTCACCGATCGACCCGGCATAGCCCTCGCCCTGCGGGCCGAGTCCGTCGCCGCCGCGCGCCGGATGTGCGCGCTGGAGCCCGAGCGCACGCAGCTGCTCCTCAGCTCGCTGGTCCACTACCGCGAGCAGCTGGTCCTCATGGACCGGCCCGCGGAACTCGCCGCCGTGGAGGCGGAGATGACCGCACTCGTCGAGTCGGGCGGCGGGCTGACGAGCGTGCGCTGGGACACCAGCGGCGTGTAGGGGGGTGTCTGGCGGCCCGCTCGCGGCCCCGCGGGCCGGGAGGGGTTACCGGCCCGCGGCCAGGTCCGCGATGCGCGGCGGGCCGATGCGGCAGCAGCCGCCGATGAGGCGGGCTCCGGCGCGGCGCCACTCGGCCGTCGGCCA
Source organism: Streptomyces sp. NPDC037242 (assembly GCF_055604165.1). Taxonomy (NCBI): domain Bacteria; kingdom Bacillati; phylum Actinomycetota; class Actinomycetes; order Kitasatosporales; family Streptomycetaceae; genus Streptomyces; species Streptomyces sp. NPDC037242. Next base: position 39,563 of record NZ_JBVJUY010000001.1, on the reverse strand, counting down.
GGGGACCTCGGCCCCGGGGGCGTGCCAGGTCCCTGTGGCGGCGTCCCAGACGGAGCCGTCGTTCGGGTAGGCGAGGAGCGGCTTCCGGGTGACGGAGGCCGCCGCCTCAAGGGCGGGGAGCACGTCCTCGGGGTCGCAGCAGTTGACCCCGAGCGCGATGACGCCCGGGGCCCCCGCCGCGAGGGCGAAGGCCTCGGTCAGCGGCTGGCCCGCCCGGGTACGGCCGCCCGCGACGGTGTAGGAGAGCCAGGCGCGGGCGCCCGTCTCGGCGAGGACGGTGAGCAGGGCCTCGGCCTCGACCGTGTCCGGGACGGTCTCCAGGGCCAGTACGTCCGGCCCCGCGGCCAGCAGCGCCGTGACACGGGGCCGGTGGAAGGCGGCCAGCTCCCGCACGCTCAGCCCGTACCGGCCGCGGTACTCGGAACCGTCCGCGAGCACGGCCCCGTACGGGCCCACGGAGGCGGCCACCCACACCTCGTGGTCCGCCGCCCGCGCCGCCCGGTCGGCGAGGCGCACACTGCGCCGCAGCAGGGCGGTGGTCCGCGGCCGGCTGTAGCCGTGCCGGGCGAAGGCCGCGTACCCCACCTGGTAGCTCGCGGTGATCAGCACCTCGGCGCCGGCCCGCGCGTACGCCGTGTGCGCGGCCGTCACCTGGTCCGGCCGCTCGGCGAGCACCCGGCCCGACCAGAGGTCGCCGGACAGGTCGCAGCCCTGGTCGGCGAGCTGGTTGCTGAGCCCGCCGTCGAGGGTCACGGTCCTGCGGGCCAGGGCCTCGGCGAGCGGGCCGGACGCGCGGGGCATCTTCCGGGCCCTCCCGTCAGCCGAGCCGGGACAGGACCTGGGCCGAGATCAGCTCCAGGTGGTCGAGGTCGTCGAGGTCGAGCAGTTGGAGGTAGATGCGGGAGGAGCCGATGGCGCCGTAGGTGCCGATCTTCTCCACGACCTCGGCCGGGGAGCCCGCCAGGCCGTTGGCCTTGAGCTCGTCCACGTCGCGGCCGATGGCGGCGGCCCGCCTGGCCACCTCGGCGTCGTTCTTGCCGACGCACACCACCAGGGCGTTGGAGTAGACGAGTTCGTCCGCCTTGCGTCCGGCCTCGGCGGCGGCCTCACGGACCCGGGCGAACTGCCTGCGGCTGTCCTCGATCGAGGCGAAGGGCATGTTGAACTCGTCCGCGTACCGGGCGGCGAGGCGCGGCGTGCGCCGCGCGCCGTGGCCGCCGATCAGGACGGGCACCTTGGCCTGGGCCGGCTTGGGCAGCGCCGGCGAGTTCTCCACCTGGTAGTGCCTGCCGGCGTAGTCGAAGGAGGCGCCGGGCTCGGTGGCCCACAGTCCGGTGACGATGGCCAGCTGCTCCTCCAGCCGGGCCATCCGCTCCGCCGGGAAGGGGATGCCGTAGGCCTTGTGCTCGTCCTCGAACCAGCCCGCGCCCAGGCCCAGTTCGACCCGGCCGCCGGACATCTGGTCGACCTGCGCCACCTGGATGGCCAGTACGCCGGGCAGCCGGAAGGTGCCGGCCGTCATCAGCGTGCCGAGGCGGATCCGCTTGGTCTCGCGGGCGAGCCCCGCGAGGGTGATCCAGGCGTCGGTGGGACCGGGCAGGCCGTCCGCCGAGCCCATCCGCAGGTAGTGGTCGGAGCGGAAGAACGCGTCGAAGCCCAGATCCTCGGTGGCCTTGGCGACGGTCAGGAGGGTGTCGTAGCTCGCGCCCTGCTGGGGCTCGGTGAATACGCGGAGATCCATGTCTCCCATCCTGCCCGTTCCACCCCGGCCGGGTGAATCTGTGTCAACCGGGCGGTCCACCCCCGGCCCCGCCAGTGACCAGCCCGGATGGGGATCGTTGGCTCGGACGGAGCCGGACCGCCCGGCCCGCGCGCCGGCGGCCCTTCGCCGGTGTGTCCACCGCCCCCTTCCGCCTCGGAAGGGCCCGCCGAGGAGGCCGCCATGTCCCAGGAGTCCGTGCCGGAAGCCCCCCGACATCTCCAACCGCTCCGACAGGACGGACAGACCGGACAGGCAGCGCACGACCATGCACGCCAGGAGTCCGCGGTACCCGCTCAGGGTGGCGCGCCCAAGGGCCTGCTGCAGCAGATGGAAGAGCTGATGGCGGCGCTGAACGCCGACCTCTCGCAGCTCGACGCCGACCTCCAGTCCTCGACGGACCGCACCGCGGGCAGCCCTGACGTGCTGCCGGCCCCGGGGATCCGTACGTCCGAGGGCGAGCGCCCCTCCTACCGGTCGTACTGACCGCACGGGTCCCGCCGCGCGCGGCGGGACCCCGCCACGACGCGCGGTCGCCTCAGGCCACGCCGGTTGCCGACCCCCGTTCGCGGACGGTCAGCCGGCGCAGGATCGCCCGGACCCGATCGCTCGACTCGTCGGCCGCGTCTATCGACTCGATGCACTGCCAGTACAGGCCTTCGTCGTCCGTCCCGCAGGCCACCCCGACCAGGGCTATGCCCACTTCGCCGAGGAGCGCCTGGAGTCCGAGCAGCGCCTGCCGGACGTCCGCCACCCCGGTCAGCTGCGCCGCCCGCGGTGGATGTTCGGGCGCTATCCCCTCGCCGAGCAGGGCCGCTCTGTCGAGCACCCCGCAGCCTCTGCCCCCTGCTTCACCCAGCCCCCGTGCCTCCGCTCTCAGCTCCGGCGGCCCGGTGACCGCCAGCCAGCTCCCTATTCCCTGCGCGAGGGCCTGTGCCTGCCAGGCCTCGCCCACGATGTCCCACGCAGCCCCGCTCTGTGCCAGCGCGTGCCGGCCGGCCGCGATGAGCCGTACCGCATCCATATGCCGTCCCCCGTCCGCACGACATCCGCCGTTCTCACCACTACCCAGAGTGAGGGCAACGAACCAGTAAAGCCAGGGGTATTCGGAAATCTGTGGACACAAACATGGTTGTGGACGACGCCATCACTCCGAAGAGTGACGATTCCGTGTCTAAGCACCCGGCGCCGGAAAGCGGAGCTCGTTCCTCTCGATCTTCGCGGCGAGCGCATCCAGCACATCCACCCCTAGAACCTCACAGAATTGCAGCAGATACGCGAGCACGTCTGCCACCTCATCGGCAACTCTGTGTGCGGTTTCCGGCTGTTCCATGACCCTGACCGACTGTTCCGGCGTCAGCCACTGGAAGATCTCGACCAGTTCGGCCGCCTCCACGCTCAACGCCACGGCCAGGTTCTTGGGCGTGTGGTACGGCTCCCAGCCGCGCGCCGCCGCGAACTGCGCGAGCCGCCGCTGGAGCCGGTCCAGGCGCTCGTCGGGCCGGGGCTCGTCGGGTCCGCGCTCGTCGTGCCGGGATTCAGGGGTGTCCCGCATGTCGTTCATGCCGACAGGTCTACCACCGACACCCCCGGGAGCTCCCGGGCGGCCGCCGCGCACGCCTCCCCCACCGATGCCACCAGCCGGACCTGCCCGCGCCCGCACGCCAGCCGGGCCAGCCGCAGCAGCTCGGCGCTCTGCCGCCGGTCCAGGTCCCGGTCCAGGCCGTCGGCCAGTACGGTCAGCGCCTGCCGCGCGGACAGCAGTTCGGCGGCCGGGTCCATGGCCAGCACCCCCGGCCCGGTCAGCAGGACCAGAGCCAGCGCCAGGAAGCGGAGCTCGCCCGCGCCGAGCCGGCCCAGTTCCGTGCCGGCCCGGCCGGGACCCCGGTCCAGCAGCGCCGTGACGGGGCCTTCCGCGGGAGCGCGTACGTCCAGCCCCGCCACCGGTCCCGCGCAGCCGGTACGGGCCGCCTCGGCCAGCAGCGTGTGGCGGGTGCCGCACTCGCCGCGGGTCCGGCGCAGTACGTCGGCCAGGTTCGCGCAGTCGCCCAGCAGCCGCCCCCACCCCGGCGGCACGGGCGCCCGCATCCGCTCCGGGCGGGGGTCGCAGGGGAACACCGAGCGCAGCGCCACCACCACTTGCTCGGCGGCGGCCAGCACCTGCCGCTGCCCGGCCGTGGCGCCGGCCACGCGCAGCGGGAGCATCGCCGTACCGAGCCGGTCGTCGGGCAGCGGGGCCTTGGTGACCCCGGTGGCGCCGCCGGTCAGCCAGGCGGCCTGGACGGACCGCCGCCCGGGGTCGCGCAGCGCGGTGCTGAGCAGGATCTGCCCGTCCACGGAGAGCCGTTCGCCGACGATCCGCAGCGTCGGCTCGGCCTGCACGGCGAGGTCGAGCCGGACCGGCCCGGCGGGCCCGTCGACGGTGCAGCCGATGCGGAAGCCGCGGCGCCGCTCGGCGTCGGGCACGGCGCGGTCCGGGATCAGGGCGCGCGCGTCCGGGAAGACCTGCTCCAGGGTCGCGCCCGAGCCCAGGGTCGCGAGGGCCCCGTAGGCCTCCAGGGCCCGGGACTTGCCGCTGCCGCTCGGCCCGGCGAACAGGGTGACGGGCCCGAGCGGGAAGGCGGCCCCGCGGTGCGAGGCGTAGGCGGAGAGCCGTAACTGCGTCACCGCGGGCCGGTGGTGGACCGGGGCGTCCGCCGGCGCGGCCGGATCCGGGAGCGGGGCCGGGGCGTCCGAGGCCGTGAAGTCCGAGGTGGAGGCGGTGGCGTCCAAGGTGGTGGCGTCCATGCGCCGGACGGTACGGCCCGCCGGACCCCCCGGGGGCCCGCCGAACCGTTCCCTCGCCGCGACCTTCCTACGATCGGGGGACGGCCGCGGCCGCGATCCCCTCGACCTCGGTGCCGACGGGCGCCAGCAGGAAGACGTTCCGGTCGACCCGGTGCATCCCGCTGCCCAGCCCGAAGACCACGCCGCTGCTGAAGTCCAGGATCCGCTTCGCCACTTCACTGTCCGCGCCGGTGAGGTCGAGCAGCACCGGGATCTGCGCGATCAGGTACTCGGCCACCTCCCGGGCGTCCGCGAAGATCTGGACCCTGATCACCACGAAGCGCCGCTGCTCCGCCGCCACCGCTCCGGGAGCCGTGGAGATCGTGCGGTGGTCCACCCGGGAGGGCCATTCGTTGCGGCTGCGCAGGGGGACCACCTGGGCGAGCCCCTCCCACTGCTCGTCGGTGACGTCGTACCTGCTCACCGGGCCGCCTCGGCCGTGCGCTTCATGTGCATCCCCCCATCCTCTCGTGTTTCACCCGTTCAGCCCAACAGCGACACGAGGCACCTGTCGCGTCGCCCACTACCCCGAGGCCTGACGGATGGGTTAGGTTAGGCATACCTAAGTAGCCACTCGGGACGATGGAGAGATCCTCATGCGCAAGTCCGGCCCCCCTGCCACCCCGGCCGACCACCCCGCGCCCGCCGCCGCCCGGCCCACCGACGCCGAGCGGGTCCGGTCGATCCTGGCCGCCGCGCACTCGATGACCGTGGTCACCGACGGACTGCGCACCGAGGTCCGCCACCTCGACGGCTCCGACCCCCTCGGCCGGCTGCACCTGCACCCCGCCGAGCCGGGCGGCCACGCCGAGCACCGGCCCGCCATCCGGCTGGAGTTCACGGACATCGCCCCCACCCCCGTTCGCGACCGGGTGCGCGCCCGGGTCACCCTGCTGGGCCGGCTGCTGACCCCGTACACCGAGGACGGCGCCGACTCCACCTGCGTGGAGTTCGGCCGGGCCGTGCTGGAGACGGCGGACGGCCGCTCGTACGTCGGCCTCGACGAGCTGGACACCGCCTGCCCCGACCCGCTGGCCCCGTACGAGGCGGGCATGCTCACCCACCTCCTCGACGACCACGCCGAACTGGTCACCCTGCTGCTGCGCCTGGTCCGGCCGGTGCCCGTCACCGCGGTCGTCCGCGCGCTGCCCGTCGCCATGGACCGGTACGGGATCACCCTGCGGCTGGAGCGGCACCGCGGGCACCACGACGTACGGCTGCCCTTCCCCTCACCGCTGGACGACGTGGAGCAGTCCGGGGCGCAGATCCAGGCCCTGCTCAGCGCGGCCCGCCGGCGCTCGCACCGCAACACCCTGCCTGCGTGAGGCGGAACGCCGAATGAGCGGAATGGCGGAATAGCCGGGGGCCGCGGCCCGTTGGGGCGATCATGAAGGCAATCACATACAGCGCATACGGAACTGCCGACGCCCTCAAGCTCGTTGACGTACCGGAGCCCAAGGTCGGCCCCGGCGAGGTGCTCGTCCGCGTGAAGGCCGCGGGCGTCAACCCGGTGGACTGGAAGCTCGCCGCCGGGTATCTCGACCCGATCCTGGAAGTCCGCTACCCCGTCATACCCGGCTGGGACGTGGCCGGAGTCGTCGAGGCCGTCGGCGAGGACACCTTCGACTACGCCGTCGGGGACGAGGTGTACGGGTACGTCCGCAAGGAGTGGGTCGAGCTCGGCACCTACGCCGAGCTGGTCTCCGCCCCCGTGCGCACCCTCGCGCGCAAGCCGCGCGGGCTGACCTTCGAGCAGGCCGCGGGGATCCCGCTGGCCGGCCTGACCGCCTACCAGTCGCTCACCCGGGTGGGCCTGAAGGCCGGCGAGACCGTGCTGATCCACTCCGCCGCCGGCGGCACCGGCTCCTTCGGCGTGCAGATCGCCGTCGCGCTCGGCCTGCGGGTCATCGGTACCGCGGGCGCCCACAACCACGACTACCTGCGCTCCCTCGGCGCCGAGCCGGTCCTCTACGGCGAGGGCCTGGCGGACCGGGTCCGCGAACTGGCCCCCGAAGGCGTCGACGCCGGCCTGGACTTCTACGGGGACGGGGTCGTCGAGACCCTCCAGTCCCTCGTCAAGGAGCGCGCCCGGGTGGTCTCCATCGCCGACTACGAAGCCGCCGCCAAGGGCGCGCACCAGCTGTGGGTGCGCCCGGACACCGCCGACCTGACCTTCCTGGCGAAGCTGGCCGAGGAGGGCGCGCTCACGGTCAACGTGGAGCACGCGCTGCCGCTCGCCGAGGCGGCCAAGGCCTGGGAGCTGAGCGCCTCGGGCCGCACCCGCGGCAAGATCGTCCTGACCGTCTGAGCACGCGGCCGCGCCACCGGAAGCCCGTAGCTCCGGTGGCGCGGCAGCTCGTACTCACTGCGTGACCGGCCGCGCCTCCCCGGCAGCGGCGTAGCGGTTGGCGGGGCGGGCCAGGCCGTAGTTCTCGCGGAGGGTGCGGCCCGTGTACTCGGTGCGGAAGAGGCCGCGGCGCTGGAGGATCGGCACGACGTGGTCGACGAAGTCCGTCAGGCCCGTCGGCAGGACCGGCGCCATGATGTTGAAGCCGTCGGCCGCGCCCTGGGTGAACCACGTCTCCAACTGGTCGGCGATCTGCTCGGGCGTCCCGGCGAAGACCCGGTGGCCGCGGCCCGCGCCGAGGCGGGCGATCAGCTCGCGCAGGGTGAGGCCGTCACGGCGGGCGAGTTCGGCGACGAGCGTGAAGCGGCTCTTGTTGCCGTTGATGTCCCGCTCCTCGGGCAGGTCGGGCAGCGGGCCGTCGAGGGGCAGGCCGGTGAGGTCGGTGCCGAGCATCCCGGAGAGCTGGGCGAGCCCGTACTCCGGCACCTGGAGCTCGGTGAGCTGCTGCTCCAGGGCCTTGGCCTCGGCCTCGGTGGAACCGATGACGGGGGCGATGCCGGGCAGAACGAGCAGGTCGCCCTCGGCGCGGCCGTACCTCGCGAGGCGGGACTTGAGGTCCTTGTAGAAGGTCTGGCCGTCGGCGAGGGTCTGCTGGGCGGTGAAGACGGCCTCGGCGTACCGGGCGGCGAACTCCTTGCCGTCCTCGGAGGATCCGGCCTGGACCAGGAGCGGGTGGCCCTGGGGCGAGCGGGGCACGTTGAGCGGGCCGGCGACGCCGAAGTACTCGCCGCGGTGGTCGGCCGGGTGGAGCTTGTCGGTGTCGGCGTAGATACCCCGCTCCTTGTCGAGGACGATCGCGTCGTCCTCCCAGCTGTCCCAGAGCTTGGTCGCGACGTCGAGGAACTCGCGGGCCCGCTCGTAGCGGAGCCGGTGTTCGAGGTGCTCGTCCCGGTTGAAGTTGCGGGCCTCGTCGACGGTGCCGGAGGTGACGATGTTCCAGCCGGCCCGGCCGCCGCTGATGTGGTCGAGGGAGGCGAACTTCCGGGCGAGGTGGTAGGGCTCGTTGAAGGTCGTGGAGACGGTGGCGATGAGTCCGATGTGCTCGGTGACGGCAGCGATGGCGGAGAGCAGGGTGAGCGGCTCGAAGCCGCCGAGGGCGTTGTAGCGGGCCTTGCCCCAGAGGGCGAGCCCGTCGGCGAAGAAGATCGAGTCGAGCCGTCCGCGCTCGGCGGTGCGGGCCAGCTCCTGGAAGTACCGCAGATCGGTGATGCGCTCGGGGGCGCTGTCCGGGTGGCGCCAGGCGGCGTCGTGGTGCCCGGCGTTCATGAGGAACGCGTTGAGGTGCAGGGTCCGGTGTTCGGGCATGGCGGTTCCTTGTGTCGGCGTTGTACGTACGCGGGCGTCCCCGCCGGGCGGGTGGGCGCCGCCGGAGGTGTCAGGCTGGGATGCGCCAGAGGCTGAGGCGGCGTTCGACCGCGACCAGGAGCTGGTTGAAGGCCACGCCGATCGCCGAGATGGTCACGATGCCCGCGTACATCTGCGGGATCGCGAAGTTGAACTGCGAGGCGTTGATCAGGTACCCGAGCCCGGCCTTGGCGCCGATCATCTCCGCGGCCACGAGGACCAGGATCGAGACCGCGCCGGCGAGGCGGATGCCCGTGAAGACGGCCGGTACCGAGGACGGCAGGATCACCTTCTGGAACAGGCGCGGCGTGGACAGGTCCATCGAGCGCGCCAGTCTGACGAGCGTCGGGTCGGCGTTGCCGACCGCGCTGATGGTGTTCAGCAGGATCGGCCAGACGCACGCGTAGACGACGATCGAGACCTTCGAGGTCTCGCCGATCCCGAGCAGCAGCACGAACACCGGCAGCAGCGCGAGGGCCGCGGTGTTGCGGAACAGCTCCAGCAGCGGGCCGAGCAGCGCCGCGACCGGGCGGTACCAGCCGATCAGCAGCCCGAGCGGCACCGCGACGACCACGGCGATACCGAAGCCGCCGAAGGAGCGGACCAGGCTGGCCCGGGTGTGCTCGGCGAGCTGCCCGTCGCCCAGGAGTTCCCACCAGGCCCTGGCGACCTCGCTCACCGGGGGGAGGAAGGTCGCGTCCACCAGGCCGAGCCGGGGCGCCGTCTCCCACACCGCGAGCAGTGCGAGGATCGCCGCCGAGCGCAGTGCGGCGGCGCGCAGCCACCGCCCGATCGCTCCCTTCCGCGGCGGCGCCGCCTCCACCGCCACCGCGCGGGCGGGGACCCGTACCTCCGCGGCCTCGGTCGGCGCAGGCGCCGGTGCAGGGGCCAGGGCCGGGGCGGGGGTGATGTCGGTTCCGGTGCTCATACGGCGGCCTCCTCCTTCTCCAGTTGCTGGGCGCGGGCCACCTCGTCGTGGAGCAGGGTCCAGATCTCGTGGCGGTAGCGGGCGAACTCCGGGCTGGAGCGCAGGTCCTCACCGGTCGCGCCGGCGGCCCGGTCCCCGAACGACACCGGGACCACCGCCTTGACCCGGCCGGGGCGGGAGGTGATGACGGCCACCCGCTGCCCGAGGTACACGGCTTCCTCGATGCCGTGCGTGATGAACACGATCGTCTTGCCGGTGCGCTGCCAGATGCGGCGCAGTTCGTCCTGCAAGGACTCGCGGGTCTGCGCGTCGAGTGCGGCGAACGGCTCGTCCATCAGCAGCACGTCCGGGTCGTACGCCAGGGAGCGGGCGATCGCCACCCGCTGGCGCATGCCGCCGGACAGCTCGTGCGGGTGCCGGTCCTCGAAGCCGGTGAGGCCGACCAGGTCCAGGAACTCCCGGGCCCTCGCCGTTCGTTGGCGGCGCGGGACTCCGGTCGCCTCCAGGCCGAATTCGATGTTGCCCAGCGCGGTGCGCCACGGCAGCAGCGCGTACTGCTGGAAGACGATGCCGCGGTCCAGGCCCGGTCCGGTGACCGGCTCGCCGTCGAGCAGGATCCGGCCCGCCGTCGGGCGGGTCAGGCCGCCGAGCAGGTCGAGGAGGGTGGACTTGCCGCAGCCGCTGGGGCCCACGACCACCGTGAACTCGCCCGCCTCGATCTCCAGGTCGACCCCGTCGAGGGCGGTGAACCGCCCGCCGTCGGGGCGGCCCTTGGCGTTCCTCGTCGGGAAGGTCTTGCTCACTCCCTCGAACACGATCTTCGCCATGCCGATCAGCCCTTCCGGTGGCCGTTGAACTCGTTGGTGTAGAGGTCGGCGGCCTTGAGCCGGCCCTGCTTGATCTCGCCGCGCTCACCGAGCCAGTCGAGCCAGAGCTGGAACTCCTTGTCCTCGATCCGGCCGCCCGTCTCGGCGACCCCGTAGGAGCGCCAGTACTGCAGGGTGGAGGTGTCCTCGTTGCGGCCGCGCTTCTTGACGATCTCCGTCATCCGCGCGACGACCTGCTCGCGCGGGGTGGTGCGGGACCACTCGATGGCCTTGGCGACGCCGGTGACGAAGGTCCGTACGGTGTCCGGGTTCTGCTCGATGAAGCGCTCGGTCATGATGTACGTCCCGGCGCTGAACGGGCCGAGCAGTTCGACGTCGGTGAACAGCGGCCGGATGCCGCCCACCGCGAGGGCCTTGTCGCGCAGGACCCCGGTGAGCACCCCGACCTCGATCTGCTTCTGCCGCAGCGACTGCTCGGTGTTGACGGGCGGTACGACGAGCGGCTCTACCTTGGCCGCGTCCGCCTTGGAGAGGCCGCCCCGGCTCAGATAGATGTCGAGGAGGGCCTGGTAGTGGGCGCCCAGGGTGTTCATGCCGACCTTCTTGCCGATCAGGTCGCGGGCCGAGCGGATCGGGCTGTCCTCCAGGACGTAGTAGCCGCCGTAGGAGTACTGGTCAGAGCCGTAGGAGGAGATGACGGCCTTGATCGGCGCGTTGGTGGAGGCGAGTTTGATGACGGCCCCGTTGAAGGCGCTGCCGAAGTGGGTCTGGCCGGTGGCTGCGGACTGGATGTCCTGGGGGCCGCTGGTGGTGTTGCCCACCCAGTCGAGGGTGACGTCGCCGAGGTAGCCGAGGTCGGCGGCGAGTTCGGGGAGGGTGACCGTACCGACCGCACCCTGGTACTTGAGCGACGTGACCCGGCCGGAGCCGCCGGTGGCGGTGGCCGTGCCGCAGCTCACCGCGGCCGCCGAGATGCCGAGCAGGGTGAGGAACTGGCGCCGGGAGGTGGAGGTCGTGGTGAAGGCTGCGGGCATGACGGGTCCTTGTCGGGTGCGCGGGATTGCGTCAGGGGGTGGGTGCGGGGGCTGTGGGCCTGGGGCTACGGGCCGTGGGCTACCCGGCGGTGGTGAGCGCGGCGGTGTCGGCGGCGCGCAGGGCGTCGGCGAACTCGTCGACGGCCTGGAAGAGGTCCAGCTCCGCCTCGGGCCGCAGCCGGTCGGGGCCGGAGCCGCGCTCGACGGAGGAGTCCAGGACGAACCGGCCGGCGGTGACGTGCCGGGCGCCCAGTGCGGCGAGGACGGGGCGCAGGGCGTAGTCGATGGTCAGGACGTGGGCGAGGCTGCCGCCGGTGGCGATGGGCAGAACCGTTTTGCCGGCGAGCCCGTCCTGCGGGAGCAGGTCGAGGAAGGCCTTGAGCAGGCCGGTGTACGAGGCCTTGTAGACCGGGGTGGCGATGACGATCCCGTCGGCTGCGGCGACGGCTTCGAGCGCCCGGCGGATCTCCGGCTCGCCGCGACGGGCGGAGAGCAGGTCCGCGGCGGGCAGTTCGCGTACCGCGAGGTGGCCGGTGTCGAACCCTGCGTGGATGAGGCGGCGCAGCACGTGGTCGGCGACGACGGCGGTACGGGAGTGGAGGGAGGGGCTGCCGGTGATGGCGAGCAGCTTGGGCACGGGGGCTCCTTGGGTGGTCGTTCGGTCCGTGGGCGGGGCGGGGGCGGCGGGGCCTAGGGGGTGTCGTCAAGGTGGCGTCGGCCGCCCGAAGGGCGCACCAGGCCCCGCCGGCCAGACGGGACTTTGACGACACGACCTAGGGGGTGTGGGACGCCCCGGAGGCGATGCCGAAGGCCGGGTCCGGCACGGTCTCGGGGCTGATCAGGCGGGACGGGACCCCGTCGGGGCCGACCGGGACGTCGCCGTCGACGGTGACGCGGCGCAGGGTGCGCTCGTGGTCGTCGGAGTCGTCGACGCCGTAGTGCTGGGTGGCGCGGTTGTCCCAGATCGCGACGTCCCCGGCCTGCCACTGCCGGCGGACGGTGTTCTCCGGGCTCTCGATGTGGGCCTGGAAGAGGTCCAGCAGGATGCGGGAGTCGCGGCCGCTCAGACCGCTGATGCGCTGGACGAAGTTGCCGAGGAGCAGGGTGCGTTCGCCGGTCTCGGGGTGGACTCGGACCACGGGGTGCTCGGTGAGGAACTTGGTGGAGGTGAACACCTCCCGGTACTGGGCGAGCGCCTCGGGAAGGGCGTCGGGCTTGAGGGCCGCGTAGTCGTACTCGTTGGAGTGGACGGCGCGCAGGCTGTCGGCGAGGACGCGCAGCGGTTCGGGGAGGGTGCTGTACGCGGTGGCGGTGTTGGCCCAGAGGGTGTCGCCGCCGTACGGGGGGATGGTGACGGCGCGCAGGATGGAGAAGGCCGGGTAGGCGGGGACGAAGGTGACGTCGGTGTGCCACTGGTTGGCGCGGGCGCCGTGGTGGGAGTCGATGCCGAGGGCGTAGCGGCCGTCCGCGGAGGGCACGGTGGGGTGCGCGACGGGGGCCCCGAGCAGCTGGGCGAAGGCCTCGTGCGAGGCCTCGTCGAGGTGGTCCTGGCCGCGGAAGAAGACGACCTTGTGGGCGAGCAGCGCGGCGCGGATCGCGGCCACGGCGTCGGCGTCGAGTCCGCCGCCGAGCGTCACTCCGGCGATCTCGGCGCCGATGCGGCCGCCGATCTTGGTGACGGTGATGTCGGTACGGGTGGCGGTGGCCATGAGGACTCCTTGGTTGTTTCCGCAACCCCGCGGGGCGGGGGCTACGGCAGAACGTGCGCGCTCCCGTGCCTCGGCGCGACGAGCAGCGCGAGCCGGAAGCGGAGGCGGGGTACGGCGTCGCCGGCCGGAGGTAGCGGCGTGGGGCGGCCGGCGAGCCGGGGAAGCAGGACAGAGGCGCGGGTACGGGCAACACAGCCGGATTCAGCGGCGCTGGACGGGCGGCGAGCCCGGAGGGACGGAGGCGCGGGTACGGCGTCGCCGGCCGGAGGTAGCGGCGTGGGGCGGGCGGCGTGGGACGGCCGGCGAGCCGGGGAAGCAGGACGGAGGCGGGGGGACGGCGGGCGCCGGCCTGAGGTAGTGGCGCGGGACGGGCGGCGAGGCCCGGGGGTGAGCCGGACCGGCGACCGGCGCGGGGCCGACGTGGTCGGACCGGGCGGGGCCGGGGGCTCAGGCGCTGCGCGCCCCGGAGTGGCGGTGCGCGCTCAGGCGCGGCGCGGGGCCGGACAGCGGCCCGGACACTCGCCCGGCGCGGTACAGGAGCCGGGGGTGTGGAGCCGCGGAGCGAGGAGTTCGGTCGCGGACATGCCTCGGAGACTGTCAGCGCCCCCGGCACCGGTCAACCCCCGCCGGCGACCCCCGAGCAGGCCCGAAAGGACCCTCCCGCGCAAGCCGGCACACCCCACCTGACCTGGTGTTTCCACCGATCCCGCGCAGCCCGCCACCCCACCCCCGGCGGCCGAAAACCGTGGCCTGATTTCATACCGACGCAACGCACCCGCCACGCTCCCGCCGAACGGCGATCGGGACGGCGATCGGGACGGCGATCGGGACGGCCCCGCCGGGGCACCGGCACCCGACCGGACCACCGCCCGCCCCCGCCCCGGCGGACCGGCACGACCGGGTACGCCCCCGGGCCGCCCGCAGGGAGCCGCGCCCCCCACCCCCGGCCAACGGCCGCCACGGCCGTACCGCTCTTTCGTGACCCCTCCCGTCTCACATGAGAGGGGGAGATCACATCCGATGGTTATAGGCGCGCTTCGGGGACCCCCCTAACATTCGAGCCATGACGGTCCTGCCTGATGACGGGCTCTCCTTGGCCGCCGAATTCCCTGACGCGACGCATGAGCAGTGGCAGCGCCTGGTAGAGGGCGTGCTGCGCAAGTCGGGCAAGGAAGTTTCCGGCGAGGCAGCGGAAGACGCGTTGTCCACGAAGCTTGAGGACGGGCTCACCACCCGCCCGCTGTACACCGCACCCGCGACGGCCGAGCACACCGGCCCCGACGGGGACGAAGGCGTTCCCGGATCTCCCGGGAACGCTGCGTCCGCCGCGGCCACCGCGTCCGCTGCGTTCGCCGCGTTCCCAGGGTTTGCCCCCTTCGTACGGGGCGGCAGGCCCGAAGGCAACGCCGCCGCCGGCTGGGACGTACGCCAGCGGCTCCTCGGCACCGATCCCGTACGGGTGAACGAGGCGGTCCTCGCCGACCTGGAGAACGGCGTCACCTCGCTGTGGCTCACCGTCGGCGCCGGCGGCCTCCCGGTCGACGCGCTCCCCCGCGCCCTGGCCGGGGTCTACCTCGACCTCGCGCCCGTCTCCCTCGACGCCGGGGCCGAATACGCCGACGCCGCCCGCGCGTTGCTGCGCCTGTACGCCGAGCGCGAGGTCGCCCCCGCGGCCGCCCGGGCCTCCCTGGGCGCCGACCCGCTGGGCCACGAGGCCCGTACGGGAGAGCGGCTCGACCCCGCCGAAGCCGTCGAGCTGGCCCGCACGGCCGCCGCCGACTGGCCCGGCATCCGCGCCCTGACCGTCGACGCGCTCCCGTACCACGAGGCCGGCGGCTCCGCGGGCCAGGAGCTCGGCCTGTCCCTGGCCACCGGCGTGGCCTACCTGCACACCCTCACCGAGGGCGGGCTGGGCATCGAAGCGGCCCTCGGCCAGCTGGAGTTCCGCTACGCCGCCACCGCGGACCAGTTCCTCACCATCGCCAAGTTCCGCGCCGCCCGCCGCCTGTGGGCCCGCGTAGCCGAGGCCTGCGGGGCCCCCGAGGCCGGTGCGCAGCACCAGCACGCGGTGACCTCGCCGGTGATGATGACCCGTCGCGACCCCTGGGTGAACATGCTGCGCACCACCGTCGCCTGCATGGCGGCGGGCGTGGGCGGCGCGGACTCGGTCACCGTGCTCCCCTTCGACCACGAACTGGGCCTGCCGGACGCCTTCGCCCGCCGCATCGCGCGCAACACCTCCACCATCCTGCTGGAGGAGTCGCACCTGGCCCGCGTCATCGACCCGGCCGGCGGCTCCTACTACGTGGAGCGGCTCACCGACGAACTCGCGCACGCGGCCTGGGAGTCCTTCCAGACGATCGAGAAGTCCGGCGGCCTGGCCGCCGCCCTGCGCTCCGGGCTGGTCGCCGACCGGCTCGCCGCCACCTGGGCCGAGCGCTCCGCCAAGCTGGCCAAGCGCCGCGAGCCGATCACCGGCGTCAGCGAGTTCCCGCTGCTGTCGGAGAAGCCGGTCGTACGCGAGCCCGCGCCGCAGCTGCCCACCGGCGGGCTGCCCCGCGTACGGCGCGACGAGGCGTACGAGGCGCTGCGCGCCCGCAGCGACGCGCACCTGGCCGCGACCGGCGCCCGCCCGAGGATCTTCCTCGCGGCGCTGGGCCCGGCGGCCGCCCACACGGCCCGGGCCACCTTCGCCTCGAACCTGTTCCAGTCGGGCGGCATCGAGCCGGTGCACGACCCGGTCTCGGTGGACCCGCAGAGCGCCGCCGCGGCCTACGCGGCGAGCGGCGCGGACGGCATGGCCGTGCTGTGCTCCAGCGACGCGCTGTACGAGGAGCAGGCCGAGGCGGTGTCCGCCGCCCTGCGCGCGGCGGGTGCCACGACCGTGTTCCTCGCCGGCCGGCCCGGCACCGCCGGGCAGGCCGCGGACGAGTACGTCTTCGCGGGCTGCGACGCCGTCGCCGTGCTGTCCTCCGTTCTCGACCGGATGGGAGTCGCGTCTTGAGCGGCACCGGTATCCCCGATTTCTCCGGGCTCGCGCTGAACGGCGCCGCCCCCGCGGCCGGTTCCCAGGAGCAGTGGCGCGCGGCGGTGAAGGAGTCCACGGGCACCGCCCCGGGCGATCTGCTGTGGGAGACCCCCGAGGGCATCGGCGTACAGCCGCTGTACACGGGCGCGGACCTGGAGGGCCTGGACTTCCTCAACACGTACCCGGGCGTGGCCCCGTACCTGCGCGGCCCGTACCCGACGATGTACGTCAACCAGCCCTGGACGATCCGGCAGTACGCGGGCTTCTCCACGGCCGAGGAGTCCAACGCCTTCTACCGCCGCAACCTCGCGGCCGGCCAGAAGGGCCTGTCGATCGCCTTCGACCTGCCGACGCACCGCGGCTACGACAGCGATCACCCGCGCGTGACCGGCGACGTCGGCATGGCGGGCGTGGCGATCGACTCGATCTACGACATGCGCCAGCTCTTCGACGGCATTCCGCTGGACAAGATGACGGTGTCGATGACGATGAACGGCGCGGTGCTGCCGGTCCTCGCGCTGTACATCGTGGCGGCGGAGGAGCAGGGCGTCTCCCCCGACAAGCTCGCCGGGACCATCCAGAACGACATCCTCAAAGAGTTCATGGTCCGCAACACCTACATCTACCCGCCCAAGCCCTCGATGCGGATCATCTCCGACATCTTCGCCTTCACCTCGCAGAAGATGCCGCGGTACAACTCGATCTCCATCTCCGGCTACCACATCCAGGAAGCCGGGGCGACGGCCGACCTGGAGCTGGCGTACACCCTCGCCGACGGCGTGGAGTACCTGCGGGCCGGGCAGGCCGTCGGGCTGGACGTGGACGCGTTCGCGCCGCGCCTGTCGTTCTTCTGGGCGATCGGCATGAACTTCTTCATGGAGGTCGCGAAGCTGCGCGCCGCCCGCCTGCTGTGGGCGCGGCTGGTCAAGCAGTTCGACCCGAAGAACGCCAAGTCACTTTCGCTGCGCACCCATTCGCAGACCTCGGGCTGGTCGCTGACGGCGCAGGACGTCTTCAACAACGTCACGCGCACGTGCATCGAGGCGATGGCCGCGACGCAGGGCCACACCCAGTCGCTGCACACCAACGCCCTCGACGAGGCCCTGGCGCTGCCGACGGACTTCTCGGCGCGCATCGCCCGCAACACCCAGCTGCTGCTCCAGCAGGAGTCGGGGACCTGCCGCTCGATCGACCCGTGGGGCGGCAGCGCGTACGTCGAGAAGCTGACGTACGACCTGGCACGCCGGGCCTGGCAGCACATCGAGGAGGTCGAGGCGGCCGGCGGCATGGCGCAGGCCATCGACGCGGGCATCCCGAAGCTGCGCGTGGAGGAGGCCGCGGCCCGTACCCAGGCGCGGATCGACTCCGGCCGGCAGCCGGTGATCGGCGTCAACAAGTACCGGGTGGAGAACGACGAGGCGATCGACGTCCTCAAGGTCGACAACTCCTCGGTGCGCTCGCAGCAGATCGCCAAGCTGCGGCGGCTGCGCGAGGAGCGCGACGAGGCGCTCACCCAGGACACCCTGCGGGCGCTGACGAACGCGGCCGGGCGCGGGGAGGGCAACCTGCTGGCCCTGGCGGTGGACGCGGCGCGCGCCAAGGCCACCGTCGGTGAGATCTCCGACGCACTGGAGAAGGTGTACGGGCGGCACGCGAGCCAGATCCGTACGATCTCGGGTGTGTACCGAACCGAGGCAGGCGAGTCCCCGTCCCTGGAGCGCACCCGTGCGCTCATCAACCGGTTCGAGGAGGCGGAGGGCCGCCGTCCGCGCATCCTGGTCTGCAAGATGGGCCAGGACGGCCACGACCGCGGCCAGAAGGTGATCGCGACGGCCTTCGCCGACCTGGGCTTCGACGTGGACGTCGGCCCGCTGTTCCAGACCCCGGCGGAGGTGGCCCGCCAGGCCGTCGAGGCGGACGTCCACGTGGTGGGCGTCTCGTCGCTGGCGGCCGGCCACCTGACCCTCGTACCGGCGCTGCGCGAGCAGTTGGCGGAGGAGGGCCGCGAGGACATCATGATCGTCGTGGGTGGGGTCATCCCGCCCGCGGACGTGCCCACGCTCCTGGAGATGGGGGCGACGGCGGTGTTCCCGCCCGGCACGGTCATCCCGGACGCGGCGCACGACCTGGTGGCGCGGCTCGCCGCGGACCTGGGCCACGAGCTGTAGGCGGCGGCCGGTGCCGAAGATCGACATCGAGGCCTACGCGAAAGGGGTGCTCGACGGGAAGCGCGCGTTCATCGCACGCGCCATCACCCTCGTCGAGTCCACCCTGCCCGCGCACCGGCCGCTGGCCCAGCAGCTCCTGACCGAGCTGCTCCCCCACTCGGGGCGGGCCCGGCGCATCGGGATCAGCGGTGTGCCCGGGGTGGGCAAGTCCACGTTCATCGACGCGTTCGGCACGATGCTGACGGCCCTGGGTCACCGGGTCGCGGTGCTGGCCGTCGACCCGTCGTCGACGCGTACGGGCGGCTCCATCCTGGGCGACAAGACCCGGATGGAGCGCCTCTCCGTCGACCCGGCGGCCTTCGTACGCCCCTCGCCCTCCGCCGGAACACTGGGCGGGGTCGCGAAGGCCACGCGCGAGTCGATGATCGTGATGGAGGCGGCGGGCTACGACGTGGTCCTGGTCGAGACGGTCGGCGTCGGCCAGTCGGAGACGACGGTGGCGGGGATGGTCGACTCCTTCCTCCTCCTGTCCCTGGCCCGCACCGGCGACCAGCTCCAGGGCATCAAGAAGGGCGTGCTGGAGCTGGCCGACGTGCTGGCGGTGAACAAGGCGGACGGCCCGCACGAGCGGGACGCGAAGGCCGCCGCCCGCGAACTGTCGGGCGCGCTGCGCCTGATGCACCCGGCCGACGCGGCCTGGACCCCGCCCGTCCTGACGTGCAGCGCACGGGAGTCGGCGGGTCTGGACGAGGTCTGGAACCGGCTGGAGCAGCACCGCCGGCTGCTGGACGCGGGCGGCCGGCTGGCGGCCAAGCGGGCGTCCCAGCAGGTGGAGTGGACCTGGTCGATGGTCCGCGACGAACTCCTGGAGCGGCTGCGCGCCAGCGCCGCGGTACGGGACCTCGCGCCGGCCCTGGAAGCCTCGGTCCGGGCGGGCGAGGTGACGGCCACTTCGGCGGCGGACCAGATCCTGACGGCTTTCGGGCGGAGCTGAGCTGATCCCGGTCGGGCGGAGCTGCCGAAAGGCCGCCCGACGGGGATCGGCTCGCCCGACCCGCACGGCAACCCCGCACGGCAACCCCGCAGGGGTCAGGCGTCGACCAGGACCGAGCCGGCCGCGCCGAGCACCTCGCGCAGGACCCGGCCCTGCTCCACCACGTCGTCGGAGGCGAGCAGCGCGGCCAGTACCGCGATCCGCGCCTGTCCTGCCCGCAGGGTCCCCGTCGGGGCGGCCCCGGCCGCGACCAGGTCCACGGCGCCACCGTGCGTGTAGATCTCGGTGACGGGCCCGGCCGCGACCCGGGTGGTCAGCGCGACCAGCACCCCGCGGGCGACGGCCGCCTCGACGGCCTCCACGATCTCCGGGGTCGCATTGCCCGCACCCGTCCCGACGAGCACGATCCCCCGCGCCCCGGCCGCGACGGCGGCGTTCAGCAGGACGGCGTCCCCGTCGGCGTGGTGCACGACCACGTCGACCCGCGGCGGCAGCTCCGGCATCGCGGGCAGCGCGAGCGCCGCCGGCCGCTGGGGCGTCCGCAGCACGGTGACCTTGCCGAAGCCGACCTTGCCCAGCAGTTCCTTCGAGGGGTCGGCGAACGCGTCGAGCGCCACGGCCTGCGTCTTCACGGTCCCGCGGGCCGCGTGCACCCGGCCGGCGAACGCGACCAGCACACCCAGGCCCCGTACCGTCGCGGCGGTCAGCAGCGCGTCGTACAGATTGCCGGGGCCGTCCCCGTCCGCCGTGCCCATGGGCCGCTGGGAGCCGGTGAACACCACCGAGCGGGCGTCGTGGTGGTGCAGGTCGACCAGGAACGCCGACTCCTCCAGGGTGTCGGTGCCGTGCGTGACGACGATGCCGTCCACGCCCGGGTCGGCGAGCACCTCGTGCACGGTGCGCAGGAGGGTGAGCTGGTGGGCGGTCGTCAGGCGGGGGCTGTTCACGCTGAACAGGTCCACGACCTCGACGGTGATGCCCTCGGGGAGCGGTGCGGTCGCCATGACCTCGCTCCCGGCGGCGTCGGCGGCGAAGCCGGATCCCTGCCATCGGCTGGCTATCGTGCCGCCGGTGCTGATGACGACGATGCGTCCCATGGCCGCCCTTCCCTCACATCACATAGAGGTCGTACAGATTTTCTACAGAGAGCAATGGTAGGCGGTTCAACACGCAATGTGGTTGCGACTATCGCCCGGTACGCCCTACAGCGTGATGAATAATTGCGCCATGGACGCCATCGACAGAGATATCTTGCGCGAGCTCCAGGCCGATGGCCGGCTCAGCAACCAGGAGCTGGCCGCACGCGTGGGCCTGACCCCTTCGCCCTGCATGCGCCGCGTCCGCCAGCTCGAACAGGACGGGGTCATCCAGGGCTACCGTGCGGTGATCTCCCCCGAGGCGGTCGGCCGCGGCTTCGAGGTGCTGGTCTCCGTCGAGGTCCGCCGCGACCGCGAGGCGGTCGAGGCGTTCGAGTCCGCGCTCCAGGACATCCCCGACGTCATCGAGGCCTACCGCCTCTTCGGCAGCCCGGGCTGCCTGCTGCGCATCGCGGTCGCGGACCTGCGCGCGTACGAACGCCTCTGGATCGAGAAGCTGACGGCCCTCTCGGGCGTCACCGAGGTCAACTCCCAGATCATCATGAAGCGCATCAAACCCCACACCGGCCTGCCGGTGGACGGCTGAACACAGCCGGCCGACCGGCCACCGCACCCCCGCGGCGCGGCTCAGCCCCGGCGCCTCGCCGCCGCCAGGGCGTCCTTGACCTCCTGCGCCACGCGGGCCGCGTCCTCGGGGTTGTTCACGACGTCCGTGCAGTTCATGTCGACGACGAGGACGTCGCTGGCCGAGTAGTGCTTGTGCACCCAGTCGTCGTAGCCGGACCACAGGGTCCGGTAGTAGGCGACGAGGCTCTCGTCCTGCTCGAAATCGCGGCCCCGCAGGCCTATGCGGTGCAGCACCGTCTCGAAGTCCGCCTTGAGGTAGACCATGAGATCGGGCGCCTTGCGGTAGGGCAGGCCGTCGATCTCGCGCATCATCTCCTCGAGCAGTCCCTCGTAGACCTGCATCTCCAGGGAGCTGATCCGGCCCAGCTCGTGATTGACCTTGGCGAAGTACCAGTCCTCGTAGATGGACCGGTCGAGGACGTTGTCGCCCTGCTTGTACGCCTCCTTGATCGCGGCGAACCGCGTCTGGAGGAAGTAGAGCTGGAGCAGGAAGGGGTAGCGCTTGGCCTGGATCTCCTCGGGGCTCGCCGTGTAGAAGAGCGGCAGGATCGGGTTGTCGTCCACGCTCTCGTAGAAGACCTCGCTGCCGAGCTCCTTGGCGAGGAGCTCGGCCACGCTCGTCTTGCCGATCCCGATCATGCCTCCGACGCAGATCACTGCCATACCTCACTTCTCCCTGGGGGTCTTCTGTTCACGGGCGGGTGCGCTGGGCAGGCCGCTGCCCAGGACCGGCCGCCCGCACCGTTCCGATGTCGCCGCGTACGGCAGACCCGTGGGTCAGGTGCTCTGGGAACATGACGAGCGCCGGCCTGCATCACGGGCCATCGTGCCGTTCCAGCGAGTCACCCTCCGGAAGTAGCTCAGCAAGGCTAGCGGACACGAGCACGGGGAGAAGAACGCGGCGTGCGAGGTGGCCTGGGACCACCTGCGGGCTCGCCAGGCGCCCCCGGTCACGGGGAGCTGCTCGGTGAGAACGACGCCTCGGACTCGACACCCGGCCGGGGCCCGTGCGCGCAGTAGGCCGTGATCAGCTCGTCGGGCGGTTCCGAGACGCGGACCGTGCCCTTGTGGAGGGCGACGCTATTTCCGCGCATACGGCCCTGAGTACCTCGTCCTCGCATTCCCGCAGGTAGTGGTGGCCTCCTGGGAACGTCCGAACCCGGGCACCGGCCGTCGTGGCCTCCGCCCAGGACGCCAGCTCCGCAACCGGACACGTGTCGTCGTCCTGGCCGCCGAACACCGTCATGGGCGCCTGCAGCGGGGTCAGCCGCTTCGGCCGGTAGCGGTCCAGCAGGGCCAGGTCGGCCCGCAGCGGCGGAAGGATCAGGGGCAGCAACTCCGGGTGGTCGTAGACCGCGGCGTCCGGGCCGCCCAGCCGCCGCATCGCCGCGACCAGCTCCTCGTCGCCCAGCAGGTGCCGGTGTTCCCCGTCGATCCGGTGCGGGGCAGGCCTCGCGGAGACGAAGACGTGGTCCATCACGTACCCGTCCGCGCGCTCCAGCAGGCCGGCCACCTCGTAGGACAGACCGGTTCCCATGCTGTGCCCGAAGAGCGCCATGGGGAGGTCCAGCAGTGGGCGCAGTTCCTGCGCCAGTTGGCCGGCCATCTCGGCCATGGTGCCCATGGGTTCCTCGGCCAGCCGGTCCTGTCGGCCCGGGTATTGCACGGCGACGAGCTCCACCCCGGCCGGCAGCCGGCCGGCCCAGCCGGCGTAGGACCCGGCGGTCCCTCCGGCGTGCGGCAGGCAGACCAGGCGGCTGACGACGGTCCCGTCCACCGGATGAGGTCGCAACCATGTGCCCATGGGCCTCACTCCCCGGAGCGCGCGTTCACGCGCAGCTCTTCGAGTGCCTCGCCGAGCCGGTCGATACCTGCGGCTACGGTCTGTTCGTCGGCACTCAGGCTCAGCCGGATGCAGCGCTTGCCGTGCGTGCGCAGAAACGGCGTGGTCAGCGGCTCGACGAAGAAGTGGCGGCCGGGGACGATGAACACCCGCTTGCGCTTGAGGAGCTCGTACAGCTCCAGGTCGTCGAACCAGTCGTGGTCGATGGACAGCCAGCAGAACATGCCGCCGTCGCTGGAGTGCAGCCGCCAGTCCACCGAGTCCGGCAGTACCTTGAGGAGCAGTTCCTCGGCCATCGCCCGCTTGGCCCGGTAGTAGGGCTTGATGTATTGGGTGGTGAGCGCGTCGATCTCCCGGGTCCTCAGAGAGCGCTCGACTGCGGCCTGCAGTAGCTGCGGGGCGTGGAGGACCGAGTTGGAGATGAAGGACACCATCGGCTCGATCAGTTCCGCCGGACCCAGTGCGAAGGCGATCCGCTCACCCGGCAAGCCCGCCTTCGACAGGGTGAAGAGATTGATCACGTGCGAGTGCATGACCGGCGCGACCCGGGTCCGGACGACTCCGGGGAAAGGCTCCCCGTACGCGTGGTCGACGACCAGCGGTACGTCGCGCTGCTCTGCCGTTTCGATCAGGACCCTGAGCTCGCCGGCCTCGACGCTGCTGCCCGTCGGGTTCGCGGGATTGGAGAGCAGCATCATGCCCATGCGGCTCTGCCGTGCCAGGGCCTCGGTGTCCACGGCGTAGTGGAAGGAGTGCTGTCCCTCCGGGACGATGAGGGGCTCCAGACCGACGATGCCCTTCGGGTCCAGCCCCAATCCCTGGTAGCCGGTGTAGTCGGGCAGGCGCGGCAGCACCAGCGGCCGCGCCGACCCGTGCGCGTCAGGTCCGGTGAACAGGGTGGTCGCGATGAACGACAGCATCTGGCTGCCGGGGCCTACGACCACGTTCTCGGGGCCGATCGACCACCCGTAGGTCAGGTTGAAGTAGTCGGCGACGGCTGTGACGAGGCCGCTGGTCCCCCGTGCTGGGCCGTAGCGGGTGCTGGACTCGATGAATCGGTTGTCCAGGGCTTCCCGGGTGAGCCGGTGCCAGGCTGCTTCGACCTCGGGGATGTGCGAGGGATTGCCCGGGCTCAGGTTGAGCCACTCGCCGGCGTCGTCGTCGCCGGCTGCGGCGATGTCCTCCATGATGCTGCGGATGCCCGACGGACGGGACATCTGCCGGCCCCGACTCGATAGCTGCACTGAGGGCTCTTCCTGTAGGAGATGCAGTGGGGGAGGGGTCACGCGGCCGAGAGCACCGACTCGATGTGCTCGGAAATCTCCGCGACCGTGGACTTGCGGAAGAGCTGGTCCATCGGAACCTCGATGCCGAGCTCGGAGAGGATCTCGCGCTGGATCCGGGTCATGATCAGCGAGTGTCCGCCGAGGCTGAAGAAGTCGTCCGTGTCGGCGAACTCCGACAGGTCGAGCTGACGGCTCCAGATGGCGTGGACCTTCGATGCGATCACGTTCTGTGTTCCTTTCCGGCCAGGGCGGCCAGGGTCCGGCGATCGGTCTTCCCGTTCGGATTGACGGGGAAGGCGTTGAGGACCTTGAACTCCTGCGGGATCATGTTCCGGGGCAGGGTGTCCAGCAGGTCGCGGTACAGCGCACGTGTGTCGACCGCGTCGTGGGCGGGCAGGACGAAGCCCACCAGGCGGAGCTCGCCCGAGGCGTCCGGGACCGCCACGACCACGGCGTCCTCGACGAGCGCGTGGGAGCGGACGCCATGCTCCACATCCCCGAGGTCCATCCGCATGCCGCGGATCTTTACCTGGTGGTCGACGCGGCCGACCACCACCAGCTCTCCGTCCGGGGTGACGTAGCCGCGGTCGCCGGTCCGGTAGATGCGTACGGGACCCTCTTCGCCGGCCAGTTCCGTGAACCGCCGGCCGTCGGCGGGCGAGGCATTGAGGTAGCCCGCGCTCACGCTGAGGCCCGAGATGCAGATCTCGCCGGTCTCGCCGTCCGCCACCTCGTTCAGCTCGTCGTCGAGCAGGCGGATCTCCGTGTTGTACACGGGCTCGCCCACCGGCGGCGTCGCACCGTGGTAGCGACCGAAGTCCGCCAGCACGTGCGAGGTCGCCACGTCCGTGCACTCGGCCACCCCGTACTGGTGGAGCAGCACGCAGTGGTTGCCCTCCTGAGAGGCCCATTCCTCGACGCGGGCGACCGTGAGCGCCTCTCCGCCGATGAAGACGTGCCCTACCCGTGTCAGCACGTCGGTACCGAGCGCATGCTCGTGGTCGATCAACACGTACAGAGTGCTCGGCGCGCAGTGCAGCTGCCGGACGCCGTGGGTTTCGATCAGCCGGTACGCCATGCCCGGATCGAATACCCGGCTCGGCAGCAGGTGGAGGGCTGCACCGCAGAAGAGCGGCGCCATCAGACCGCGCTGGCTGATGTCGAAGCCGAAGGAGCTGACGGTGAGCCCGCTGGCCGAGCTGTCCAGCCCGTACTCGACGCGCAGCCACTCCAGAAGGTTGTACCAGCCCTCGTGGCGCACGGCGGTGGCCTTGGGCGTACCGGTCGACCCGGACGTGAACACGACGTAGCACAGGTCGTCGTTGGACAGGTCGACCACCGGATCGGTGGCGGGCTGAGCCTCCAGCGGCCCGGCGAGCTCGTCCAGCAGGAGCAACTCGCCCGGTGCGTCGGCGATCAGGACGCGGGTCTCGCACGAAGCCACGTTGAACTTGATCTCGTCGAGCTGGGAGACCATGAGCTGGAGCCGCTCGGCAGGGTAGGTCGGGTCCAGCGGGACGTAGGCGGCACCGGCCTTGAGCGTGCCGAGGATCGCGACCAGCAGATCGGGAGTCCGGTCCAGGCACACGCCGACCACGGAACCGCGGCCCGCTCCGCAGGCGATGAGGTGGTGGGCGAACCGGTTGGCCCGTGCGTTCAGCTCCGCATAGGTCAGTTGTTCGTCCGCGCAGGTCAGGGCCGTACGGTCGGGGTGCTGCCGGGTGTGGGCCTCGAAGACCCGGTGGACAGCCAGGTCTTCCGGCAGCGCGAGGCGCCTGCCTATGAGGGACATGCGGTCCCTTCCTCTCCAGAACTCGGGGATGCGGCGGTGCGGATGGGTGGTCGGGGCCGGGGCGGCCACCGGTGGGGGTGTCAGAGGGACGCGCGGTTCACGGCCGAGGTGACGGCGCCGAGTTCGGCGCCGACCCGGTCGCCGGCGATCGCGGCGCCGCAGCGGGTCGTGCCGTCCAGGGCGACCTGGGCGTAGGCGGCGTACCGGGTGCCGAACCCGTCCCGCAGGACGTGCCCGGACACCTCGGTGACCTCGACCCGGAGGCCGGTGCCGGCGAGGGCGTCGGCGTACGCGGCCGCCGCGTCGGGACCCGAGCCGGTCAGCCTCTCCTCCCGGCCGTCGCCGAGGACGACCAGGGCGTCGACGGCGGTGATCCCCTCCACGCCGTTCAGCTGGAACTCCTTCAGCAGCAGCGCCGGCCGCTCGAAGTCGAGGTACATCTGCGCGAAGACGGCCCGCAGCTCCCGGGACGTGAGCTCTCCCCCGCCGTCGTCGGCCACCTGCTGCACCTGCCGGGCCAGCTCCAGCCGCACCCCGCGGGGCAGGTCCAGCCCGTACGCGCTCTTGAGCACGTGGGCGACACCGCCCTTGCCGGACTGGCTGTTGACGCGGACCACCGACTCGTAGGTGCGGCCCACGTCCTTGGGGTCGATGGGCAGGTAGGGGACGTCCCACGCCATCTCGGCCACAGGCGTGTCCTGCTCGGCGGCCCGCCGCTCGACCGCGGCCAGCCCTTTGGCGATGGCGTCCTGGTGGGTGCCCGAGAAGGCGGTGTACACCAGGTCACCGCCGTACGGATGGCGGGGAGGGACCGGCAGCTGGTTCGCGAACTCCACGGTCCTGCGGATCTCGTCGACGTCGGACAGGTCGAGCTGCGGGTCGACGCCCTGGCTGAACAGGTTGAGCGCCAGAGTGACCAGACAGACGTTGCCCGTGCGCTCGCCGTTGCCGAAGAGCGTGCCCTCGACCCGGTCGGCGCCGGCCATGACCGCCAGCTCCGCGGAGGCCACCGCCGTTCCGCGGTCGTTGTGCGGGTGCACGGAGAGGATCAGCGCGTCACGGCGTTCCAGGTTGCGGTGCATCCACTCGACCTGGTCGGCGAAGACGTTCGGCGAGTCGGTCTCCACGGTCGTGGGCAGGTTCAGCGTCACCGGACGGTCCGGGCTCGCGTCCCACAGCCGGGTGACGGCGTTCGACACCCGCAGCGCGAACTCGGGCTCCGTCACGTTGAACGTCTCCGGTGAGTACTCGAAGCGCAGCTCCCCGACCCTGGCGTCCTGCGCCCGGCGGGCGATGTGCTCCGCCGAGTGGAGCGCCATCCGCTGCACGTCGTCCGCGCTCATGCCGAACACGACCTCGCGCCACAGACAGGCGGTCGCGTTGCACAGGTGGACCATGGCCCGGTCCGCGCCCTCGATGGCCTCGAAGGTGCGGTCGATCAGCTCCGGCTTGGCCGGTGTGAACACCGAGATCGTCACGTCGTCGGGGATGCGGTCCTGCTCGATCAGTGTCCGCAGGAACGAGAAGTCCGCCTCACTGGCCGAGGGGTATCCGACCTCGACGTCCTTGAACCCCATGCGCACCAGAAGGTCGAACATCCGGCTCTTGCGCTCGATGTCCATGGGACTGCTGAGTGCCTGGTTCCCGTCGCGCAGGTCGACCGAGGCCCAAAGCGGTGCCCTCACCAACGACTTCGTCGGCCATGTACGGTCGGCCGGCTCGTGCGGAAGCCGGCGTCCCGACCGCTCGTACCGCTGGAAGGGCATGGCCGAGCCGCGCTGCGCGTTCCACCAGGGTTGGTCTGCCCGACGCGGGCCGGCAGGGAGCGTGAGCCGCGACATGGCGGGATGAGGCGGTGGCGCCTCGGTCATTTCATGCCTCCATTCGAATCACTTCGGTGTGGTGCGGTCGGCTGTGGGTCCGCGACGTCCCGGCTGCCGGATCCCCGGCGCCGGACGTCATGCGGGAGGTGGTTGCCGGTCGGGCGCCTTCAGTACCCGATCCGCGGCGGCGTCGAGCGTGGCCGTCACCCACTCCTCCAACTCGGTGCCGGTTTGGGCCGCTGCCCGGTGCCACCACTCGAGCCGGGTCCCGGGCAGGTCGAGCCGGCGCGTCGCCGCCGCTGCGGCGTCCGTCCCGCGCAGCGTGTCCTCGCGCTGCACCCGCATGGCGCCGCGCAGCTGCTTCGTGCTCCACTTCATCTCTTCGGCACGGTCCAGCCAGGCCTCCTGCTCCTCGGGGGTGAGCGAGGCCAGTTCGGCATGGTGCTGGAAGCTGAGTCCGGCGCGCCGCCGGTGCAGTTCGAACCGGCGGGCGACCCAGGCGTAGTTGCGCAGCGTCTTGTACTGGAGGCCGGCCGCGCGGATGCCGCGCTCGTAGCGGTCGGCGTAATGGTCCTTGCCGTACACGAGCCAGTCCCCGAGCCACCAGGACGACGAGTTCAGCAGCCCGGAGAGCTGCCGTCCGGCGTGTTCCCACTCCTCGAAGGCGAAGCCCCTCGGGATGTGCAGGCCCACCCTGGTGGTCAGCACCTGGTCGCGCCGCCCCACCGCCGCGCCGGCTCCCGCGGGTCTCGACGCGACCTTCGCGGACGTGCCGAACGCGACCGACTTGGATCCCCCGTAGCCCTTGACCTGATGTGTCATCACGCCTCCATGTCCATCTCGGGTACTCAGCGGAGTTGGGTGGGCCGGTGCCGCGGCAGCGGCACCGGACGTCACACCGGGCGGGCCTCTATGAGCGAGGACCTCGGAGACATCTCGATCTTCTCGATCTCGAATCCGCACCGGCTGAGCAGATCGCGCCAGTCCGATCCGGTCCGCTCCCGGCCGCCCAGCAGGACGAGCATGTGGAGGTCGAGCAGCTTCGCCGGATGGGGCTGCGAGTCCTCCGGGATCACCTGTTCGAGGATCAGGAGGCGTCCGTCGGCAGGGATCGCCGCACGGCAGTTGCGGAGGATCGACGCGGCTTCCTCCGTTCCCCAGTCGTGCAGGATCTGAGCCAGTACGTAGACGTCCCGTCCGTCCGGCAGGGTGGAGAAGAAGTCGCCGCCCACGCGTTCGCACCGAGCCAGAACGCCGGCTTCCCCGAGGACCGGGCCCGCCTCGCCCACCACGTGCGGCAGGTCGAACAGCACTCCGCTCAGATGCCCGTGGCGGGAGAGGAGGGCGGCGAGCAGCGCGCCGTTGCCGCCGCCGACGTCCACCACGGTTTCGACACCGCTCCAGTCGTACTCCAGGAGCGGCGCCATCCTCAGCGAGACCAGGCCCGCCTGAGCTCGGTTGAATTCCGCGGCGGCCGCAGGATTCTCGGCCAGCCAGTCGAAATGCGGCATGCCGAAAACGCGGTCGAACGCGGGTTTTCCGGTCCTCACCGAATAGATCGCTTCGGACCACGCCTGATAGGACCGGCCACCCATCAGGTCGGCGAAATTGCCGAGAGAGCCGGGGGTACCGGTGCAGAGCAACTCCCCCATCGGCTCCAGTCGGAAGACGCCGGCCGGGCCCTCGGCGAAGATGCCTTCAGCCGCCAGGACCCGCATCACGCGCGTCAGTGCATCGGCGTCCGCGCCGCTGTCGCGGGCAAGACGCTCCACCGGTGCGGGACCTCCGGCCAGAAGGTCCGGAATTCCGAGCTCGTTCACGGAGAAGATCGACTGCGAAATGATGAATCCCATGATCTTTCGGCGCAGCTCATGGTTGGCATCATTGACATCGGTGCCGTTCGGCAAGGTTTCACCCTCTCAGAGTTCTTGCTGTCAGCTCGACCGTCTACGCGCTGGGCGGGCTCGCGGCGAGTCCGGGGAATAGCGGGACCTCGGCGGTCTGCTTCAGGTAATCGGCTCCGGACGTCCCGCCGGTTCCGGGTACGGTGCCGATGACCTTCAGCGTTATTCCCCAGTGGGTGCGCTTCGACTTGTGCCAGCCGGCATCGAGCCTTCGCATCGCGTCCTGGAGCCGGACGACGTCCCGCCCGGGCAGCAGGGGGGCCTGCCGCTCGAACACCTCTTGCAGCGTCTCTCCCTCGATCTCGATCTCGGGAAGGGGCGTCTGGAGGGGAACGGTCCCGGGAGCACGGGGCGCGCACAGCGTCTCCACCCGCCGGTAGGAAGTGGACTGGACGGCGCTCCGGCCGTGGGTGTTGTCGCGGATGACGGCGAACACCTCGCGCGGCATCGTCGTCAGGACGCGGAAGAGCGCGGGTACGGCTTCGAGCCTCTCCGCCGCGTCGGTCAGCTCCGCACAGCAGCCTTCGGTGTCGCCGCTGCCCAGCGCGGAGACGGCGCGTACGAGGCAACGGCCCACGTGGGCGTACAGGCCCTCGAACATCTGGATGCTCCTGATGAACATCTGCTCGTCGTGCAGGCGCGTCACCGGGAGCATCGTGGTCTCCACGAGGCGCCGGACGGGCTGCGGGATCCGGTCGGCCGCCGTCGACACGGCCCGGGAGGCCGCGGTCACCAGCGATTCGTCCCCGGCTGACTCGCTCTGCGCGAGGAGCGGGCCGCTCCCGCCCATGAACTCCGCTCCCCACGCGGGGGCGAGCGCGTCCATGCCGGCCAGGAGCTGGAATGCGGTGCGCACCCTGGTCCGCTGCCCCCGGCCGGGCTCGGCGGCGAGGGCGGCCGCCTCGATGGAGAGCAGATCCACGGCGAGGGCGGCGACGATGGTGTCCGAGAGGACATCGCCCTTGTCCTCGTGGGCCTGCTCCCGCATCGCGTCGTAGAGGTGGGTGCCCACGTACGTGTGGTAGTCGCCGCCCTCCTGGTCGAAGGTGAGCGGGAGCCAGCCGGCCAGCGGCGGCGCGCCCGGGGCCGCCACCTCGGCCGGCGCGGCGTCGCACACCGCCCCGTGGAGTTCACGCAGCTTCGCGACCAGGGCGGGGTTCGCGCTGCTTCGCCCCGCGCTCCGGTAGTGCGCGATGACGGCTTCGAAGGGGAATCCGTCCGGATCCGACGGACGGACCCGGCCGGCACCATCCGGACCCCGCCATTCCCCGACCGCGCGCAGCGCACGGGTTCCCAGGAGATCCGCTGGTTCCGCCCGCGCCGCGTGCAGACTCAGTGCCGCCACACCGATACCTTCGAGCGGCTGACCGACAGGACCTGATTCCTTCGCCTTCGCGCCCATCAGTCACGCGTGTCCGGCGAACAGAATCCGGTGCATGGGCGTTTCCAGCACCTTCACCCGCTTCAGACCCGAGCGGGCGAACCACTCGTCGTAGTCCTCCAGCGTGTAGGCGTCACCGCCCCCCGTGGCGGTCATCGAGGCCGCGAACAGGATGGCGAACCGGTCCTGCGGCGTCGACACCCTGCGCTCCGCGTCGACGATGTGGTCGACGATGACAATCAGGCCGTCCTCCGCCAGCGCCTTGGCCGCCAGCCCGGTCAGCTCCTCGGCATGCTCGTAGGTCTGCAGGTGGAATATGTTGGCGAAGAAGACCACGTCGAAGTTGTCACCCCAGGCGGACTCCCAGAAGTCGCACGCCTCGACGGCGAACCGGGCGTCGACACCGAGCTCTCGGCTCTGCTCCATGGCCACCGGAGCGATCGACTCGGCATCGAGTCCCGTCGCCTTCAGGGACGGGAAGTGGCGCAGCAGCAGCTGGCTGTAGAGGCCCGTGCCGCAGCCGACG
The DNA here is from genome assembly GCF_055604165.1 of Streptomyces sp. NPDC037242. NCBI lineage: Bacteria > Bacillati > Actinomycetota > Actinomycetes > Kitasatosporales > Streptomycetaceae > Streptomyces > Streptomyces sp. NPDC037242. The sequence continues at coordinate 8,260 of NZ_JBVJUY010000001.1, read as the reverse complement.
TCGAGCATCGTCCGGTCCCGGCCGTCCGACCAGCCGAGGCCGGCCAGGCCCTTGGCGAGGATGTCGACGATCGGCGGGGCCCAGAAGTTGATCCCGCCGGCCAGCGACTGGTAGTCCGTCTGCGAAATCTGGTTCTCCCGCAGCTGCCCGGCGGCGTCGCGTCCGCCGGTGCGGACCGCCTGGGCGAGGTCGCGCCAGGCCCCCCAGGCCACGTTCCGGTCATAGGTGATCTTCCCGACCAGGCTGAACAGGCCGCCGGGGAGCAGGCATGCGCGCATCTCCTCGGTCAGGACGTAGCGTGCGGCTTCGTCGGCTCCGCGCTCGCGCTCGAGGACCTCGTAGGCGTAGAGGGCGTCCAGAAGGATGCGCGTGGTCCTGAAGTCGGTGTCCAGCCGGCGGGCGAGTTCCTCGCTGGAGAGCGGGCCGTTCGCCAGCTCGGCGAACACGCCGAGGTCGTGCGCGGCTTCGATCACTCCGGGGGCCCAGAGGGCGATGAGGTGCTCGTAGAGCCGGTGCGCGGCGCTGACCACCCGCTCGTCCCCGTCGGTACGGGGCAGCAGGCTCACGTCGACCAGGGGGGCGATGTTGGGCCCGTTCACTTCTGGCCGGCCTCACTGCGGCTCATCGCCGCGACGAGGCTCTTGGGCCGCATGTCCGTCCAGTTGGTGTTCACGTAGTCCAGGCAGGCCTGCCTCGTGTCCTTCGGGTGTACGACGGTCCAGCCGGCCGGCACCTCCGCGAAGGCGGGCCACAGCGAGTGCTGCCCCTCGTCGTTGGACAGCACGAGGAAGGTGCCGTTCTCGTCCTCGAACGGGTTGGTCATGGTTGTTTCCTTTCAGGGGTGATCAGACGGCGAAGCGCGGAATTGCTTCCCGGGCGGCTATTCCATCTTTTCTGCCATCAGCCGGCTGATCTCGTCCATGGGACCCGGCAGCATCATCGACCGGTGGGGGGCATCGATTTCATGGTTCTCGATGGCTCCGTCCACATACGGCTGCCAGGTGTCGAAGTGGGGTGTTTCCTCGGAGCGACCCTGCGAAGCCGTGAAGAAGGTGACGTCCCCCTTGAACACGGCAGGTTCGTACTCCCGGGCCAGTTTCACCGAATTGAGAGCGGTGTCCTTGATCGCCTCAAGGTGTCGGTCGTCGAGTTCGCCGAGCACGCTGCCCTCACGGCGAATCGTCTCCAGAAGGAGGTTCCCCTGCAAGGGCTGGCCGCCCTCACGCTCCAGTTCGTCATTCACCAGATCGAAGAGGGCCGACCACAGTTCCTCGTCGCCCATTTCCCGGTCTCCGCCTTCGAGCGGAACAGGATAGACATCGAGGAGGGCGAGGAGTCCGACCTTATCATTCAGCTGCTGCAGTTGAATAGCCACAGCGTGCGCCAGAATTCCGCCGAACGACCATCCCATGAGGTGGTACGGCCCGTTCGGCTGCACCTTCCGAATTTCGGCGACGTACAGGGCGGCCAATTCCTCCAAGGTGTCGGGGAGCCGCTGCCCCGGTGTGAGGAGGGGTGATTGGAGCCCGTATATGGGCTGCTCCCTGCCCAGTTGGGAGGCGAGGCCCGAGTAGCACCAACTCAGTCCTCCTCCCGGCGGGAGGCAGAACAGGGGTGCGCGAGAACCGCGTTCCCGCAGCGGCAGCAGGACGTCGAACGCGTTGCGGTTGGCACCCTTGTCGAGCTCCTCGGCGAGCAGGGCTGCCGTGGGCGCTTCGAAGAGGTTGCGGATGGCGAGTTCGACGCCCAGGACCACGCCGATCCTGCTGATCAGTCGCGCTGCCAGCAGGGAGTGGCCGCCCAGGTCGAAGAAGTCGTCGTCCACGCCGACGCGCGCGTGCCCGAGGACCTCCGCGAAGAGCGCGCACAGGATCTCTTCCCGCACGTTGCGCGGGTCGCGGTCGGATCCGGCGGCGAAGCTCCCACCCGGCGCGGGAAGTGCCTTGCGGTCGAGCTTGCCGTTGGGGGTGACGGGCAGGTGTTCCAGGACCACGAAGGCCGACGGAACCATGTGCTCCGGCAGTGCGGCCCTGGCCGTCGTCCGCAGTCCCGCCGCCAGCCTGCCGGCCCGGGAGGAGTGGGACGGCCGGTTCGTGTACGACGTCAGCGGGAGGGTGGGTGCCGCCGCCGGCCGGTAGAGCCGGGACGGGGGCGTCCCGTCCTGGCCCGCCCCGCGCACGAACACCGCGTCGAAGCCGTCGTGGGACCCGGTTCCCGACCACGTGACGCCGGTCGCGTAGCCCAGCCGCTCGCCGGTTTCGTGGACGGCTTCGGGGTCCACCCTGCCGCCCGCCTCGTCCAGCAGGCGCTGCACCCCTGCCACACTGCTGCCGGCGCTCAGAGCTCGCCACGCCCCGACTTCCCCGGCGACGCGCGCGTTGGGGAGGTCGGTGACGCGGAGCCGCGCGGGCCCCTGTGTGGCCAAGTGCGTGGCGATGGCCTCCAGATCCTCGACGTCATGCCCCCATCGCAGGCAGGCCGTGTCCGGCTCGTCCTCCGGGAGGGCTGCGCCGGCCGCCCGCTTCCTCAGCACGACGTCGTACCGGTGACGGCTCAGCTCGTTGTGGTGCCGTCCCCGCTTGAGCCGGATGTCGATGTCCACGGCCTCATCCAGTTCGCGGGCGAGGACCACGAAGAAGTCGGGATCGACGAGGAGTTCCTTCTCGAGGACGACGCTCTGCTCGACGGCCTGCCGGAGCACGGCGGCGTCGTCGCCCTTGCCCAGCTGGCGGGTGTGGACCGCGGTGGCGAACGCGCGCAGCAGCTGCAGGTTGCGGACATCGCCCAGGAACAGCGAGCCGCCCGGCGCGAGGTGCGCGAGAGCGCCGCGGATGACGTCCACCAGGTACTCGGCGCTCGGGAAGTACTGCACGACCGAGTTGACGACGATCGTGTCGAAGACGCCCGCCGGCAGCCCGTCCAGACAGTCCGCGGCCTGGTGCCGCAGCTCCACCCGGCCCGCGAGCTCGGGGCGGCCGCTGATCTGCCGCCGCAGCGTCTCCACCGCCGCGGCGGAGAAGTCGGTACCCCAGTACTGCTCGCACCGCGGGGCGATCTGCGAGAGCAGCAGACCACTGCCGACGCCCAGTTCCAGGACCCGTTCGGGCCGCAGGGCGAGGATCCGCTCGACCGTCCGGTCGCGCCACTCCCGCATGACGTCCTGGTGGATCGGGCGCCCGTCGTAACTGCTGTTCCATCCGTCGAAGTTCTGCCCGAACTCGGCCGGCGCACCCGGCTCCCCGTACAGCGCCTCGTAGACCGACTGCCAGTCGTCGAGCTGCTGCTGGGTGGTGTCGTCGTCGGCCGTGTCGCCGGCCGGCACCACGTAGGCCACCAGGCGCTTGTCGCCGGGCGAATCCTCCCGAACGGTCACGGCCGCCTGCGCCACGCCCGGCAGTGCGGAGACGGCGGCCTCCACCTCGGCGGGCTCGATCCGGTATCCGCGGATCTTCACCTGGTCGTCGGCCCGGCCGACGAACTCCAGGTTCCCGTCACCACGCCACCGGACCAGATCGCCGGTGCGGTACATCCGGTCCCCCGGTTCACCGAAGGGGTCGGCGACGAAGCGCTCGGCGGTGAGCGCGGGCCGGCGCGCGTACCCGCGGGCGAGACCGGCCCCGGTGACGTACAGCTCACCGACGACACCCACCGGGACCGGCGTCAGGCCGCCGTCCAGAACGTACGCACGCGTGTGGGGGATCGGGCGGCCGATCGGCGGGACCGCCGCGCCCGAGAGCGCATCGCTCATCGTGACGCAGACCGTGGACTCGGCCGGGCCGTAGGAGTTGAACATGAGGCGCCCGCTCGACCACTGGTCGACCACGTCGGGCGGGCAGGCCTCCGCGCCCACGACGAGGGTCGCTCCGGCGGGCAGGCCGCCTTCGGACGGCATGACGGCCAGGGCGCTCGGCGTCAGCGAGATGTGCGTGATGCCGTGTTCGAACGTCAACTCGCTGAGCCCGGCGCCGGGCAGGAGCTGCTCGGGGCGGGCCAGCACCCACGTCGCCCCCGCCAGCAACGACATGGCGAGTTCCCAGAAGAAGGCATCGAAGCTCGCCGAGACCACCTGCATGACGCGGCTGCCGCTGCCGACAGCGAGCGTCTCCCGCTGCATCGAGGCCAGGTTGCCGAGGCCCGCGTGTGTGATCAGCACCGCCTTCGGCTCGCCGGTGGAGCCCGACGTGTAGATGACGTAGGCGAGGTTGCCGCTGTGCAACGGGGCGAGCCGGTCGCCGTCCGTCAGGTCCGTGTCCGGGCCGTGGGCGGCCAGGCTGTCGGTGGAGTCTTCCATGACGACGGTCGGCACGTCGTCCGGGACGACCGCGGACGTGTCCGGCGAGGCCAGTACGAGAGTGGGCCGGGCATCGGCCACCATGTAGGCGATCCGCTCCCGCGGATAGTCCGGGTCCACGCACAGGTAGGCGGCGCCGGCCTTCGCGACGGCCATGACGGAGACGACCAGGTCCGGCGAGCGCGGCAGGACGAGCGCCACGATGTGGTCCGGTCCCACACCCTTCGCCACCAGCCACCGGGCCATGCGGTTGGCGCGGGAGTTCAGCTCCTGGTAGGTCAGTTCGGTCTCGCCGAACACCAGCGCCGGCTGCCCCGGCGTCGCCCGCACGTGCCGCTCGAAGAGTTCGGGCAGCGTGGCGCCGGGCCGGGCGACGGCTCCGGAGTTGCCGTGGGTCAGGACGAGCCTGCGCTCGTTCGGGCCCAGGATGTCGATCTGCCCGATCGCGCGGTCGGGATCGGCCACGGCGCAGGAGAGCAGCCGCGTGAGCCTCGCGATCAGCGCTTCGACGGTGCCGGCGTCGAAGAGGTCCGTGGCGTACTCGACCAGGCCCACGACCCCCTCCGGCACGCCGTCGGGAGACCGCAGTTCCCGGAGGCCGATCCCGAGGTCGAACTTGGCGGTTCCGTTCGTCGTCGGTTCGAAGGAGACACGGAGGTCTCCCAGGTGGAAGTCGGGGGCGGTGATGTTCTGGAAGGCGAGGATGACCTGGACCAGAGGCTGGTGCGCCATCGTCCGCGTCGGGTTGATCTCCTCCACCAGCCGCTCGAACGGGATGTCCTGGTGCTCGTAGGCCGCCAGGTCCGTCGCCCGCACGCGTTGGAGCAGCTCACGGAAGCTCGGGTTGCCCGAGGTGTCCGTGCGCAGCACCAGCGTGTTCACGAAGAACCCGACGAGATCGTGGAGCGCTTCGTCGACACGGCCCGCGATCGGGCTGCCGATGGGGATGTCGGTGCCGGCGCCGAGTCGGCTCAGGAGTGCCGCCAGGGCCGCCTGGAAGACCATGAACATGGTCGTTCCGGTGTCGCTCGCCAGCTCGGCCAGCCTGCCGTGCAGTTCTCGGTCGATCTTCAGGTCGACCGCGCCGCCCTGGAAGCTGGCGACGGGCGGCCGCGGTCGGTCGGTCGGCAGGGCCAGCGGTTCGGGCAGCCCCTGCAGGGCGGACCGCCAGTAGGCGAACTGTACGGCGGCTCGGCTGCCGGGGTCGGTTTCGTTGCCGAGGAGCGCGTCCTGCCACAGGGTGTAGTCCGCGTACTGCACGAGCAGCGGCGCCCAGGCCGGTTCTTCGCCCTCGGCACGGGCGGCGTAGGCGACGGCCAGGTCGCGCGCCAGGGGCGCGAGTGACGAGCCGTCTCCTGCGATGTGGTGGACCAGGAGCATCAGCGTGTGCTCGGCCGGTCCGCTCTCGATCAGCCAGACGCGCAGGGGGATGTCGACGGCGAGCTGGAACTGGTGCCTTCCCAGTTCGGCGACGAGTGCCGTCAGATCCGCGGGGGTCGTGCTGAGCACGTGCACCTCGGGACGGGCCTCTTCCACGTCGACCACGCGCTGGTACGGAACTCCCCCCGACTCGGGGAACACCGTACGGAGGCTCTCGTGGCGGCCGACGAGGTCACGGACCGCCGCGCTCAGGGCGGACCGGTCCAGGGCGCCCGTCAACCGGAGGACCCACGGCATGTTGTAGGTGGGGTTGGGGCCCTCCATGCGGTCCAGGAACCACAGGCGGCGCTGGGCGAAGGACAGCGGGAGCTTCTCGGGCCGGACCGCGGCGGGAGCGAGCCTCGGCCGGGAACGGCCGGCCCGGTCCAGGCGGCCGGCGAGGTCGGCCACTCTGGGCGCCTCGAAGAGGGTCCTCACGGTCACGTCCACCTCGAGCGTGGACCTGATGCGCGTCACCAGCTTGGTGGCGAGCAGGGAGTGCCCGCCGAGATCGAAGAAGCTGTCGTCGATCCCCACCTTGGGCACGCCCAGCACCTCGGCGAACAGCCCGCACAGGATCTCTTCCTCCGGGGTACGCGCGCGACGGCCGGGGGCGAGTGTGCCGAACTCGTTCGATGGGAGAGCCTGGCGGTTGAGCTTGCCGTTCGGCGTGAGGGGCAGCTCTTCGAGCACGATGACGGCCGCGGGCACCATGTGCTCGAGCAGCGTCGAAGCCGCGTACTGCAGCAACTCGGCCCCGTTCAGCGTACGTAAGGCCGAGCAGACCGCGTAGGCGGTGATCTTCTTGTCGCCGGGGGTGTCTTCTCGGACGATGACGGCGGCCTGGGTGACGTCGGGGTGGGCCAGGAGGGCGTTCTCGATCTCGCCGAGCTCGATCCGGTACCCGCGGATCTTGACCTGGTCGTCGGCCCGGCCGATGAACTCGATCTGCGCGTCGCAGGTCCAGCGCACCAGGTCACCGGTCCGGTACATCCGGCTGCCGGGAGCACCGAACGGGTCGGCGACGAAGCGGCCGGCGGTCAGCGCGTACTGATCCAGGTAGCCGCGGGCGACCCCCGATCCCGCGATGTACAGCTCCCCGACCACTCCGGGGCCGACGGGCTGGAGCGCGTGGTCCAGGACGTAGGCACGGGTGTTGTCCATCGGCCGACCGACCGGAACGTTGTCCTCACGAACCTGATACGGCGCGCCCATGGCGTGGCAGAGGGCGAACGTGGTCGTCTCAGTCGGCCCGTACACGTGCACGACCGACGTCTGCGGTGCGGCTGCAAGCGCCGCGGCGACGGCCGCCGGGGACACGAACTCGCCACCGGTCCACACCTCACGGACCGCGGCCAGGCTCTCCGGGTGCTCCTCGACCAGCAGGTTGAACAACGCCGTCGTCAAGAACACCGCCGTGATCCCGCCGGCGGTCAGAAGGGCCGCGAGAGCATCGGTGTCCACCTCCCCGGCCGGGGCCACCACGACAGTGCCACCACCCAGCAGCGGCACCCACACCTCATACGTCGAGGCGTCGAACGCGTGCGGGGAACGGAACAGGACCCGCTCGTGCGCCCCGCCCTGCCAACGGCTGTCCAGGGCCAGAGCCACCACATCGCGGTGCGTGACACCGATCGCCTTCGGAGTCCCCGTCGACCCCGACGTGTGCATCACATACGCCAGCGAATCCCCAGCACAGACCACACCCGGATTCACCCCAGGGCCGGCGTCGGGAAGCGTACGGTCGCCTTCGCCGACCACGATCGACGGGGCAGGCAGTTCTCCGGCTTGTGCGGCGTGCCCGTGGTCGGCCAGCACCAGCACGACACCGGCTTGCTCCACGATCTGCCGCAGGTGGGACACCGGCTGGTCGGTATGGAGCGGCAAGTATGCGCCGCCGGCCTTCAACACGGCCAGCATCGAGACCACCACACCGACAGAACGATCCTGCAAGATCGCGACCCGACTCTCAGCCCCCACACCCTGACCGATCAGGGTGTGGGCAAGCCGGTTGGCGCGGGCATTGAGCTGCGCGTACGTCAGCTCCTGCCCGTCCTCGCCGACCACGGCCACCGCATCCGGCGACCCCTCGACCCGCGCCTCGAACAGTTCCACCACCGACGCGTCCGGCAGCACCCGAGCCGTGTCGTTGACCTCGACGAGCAACCGCTCCCGCTCGACCCCGCCCAGGACATCGAGCCGAGACACCAGCACACCCGGATCAGCGACAGCCGCCTCCAGCACCGCCACCAGCCGGGCCACGATCGCATCGAGGCCCTGCCTGCCGCCGATGCGATCGGGCAGGAAGTCGCACCGGAACTGCATGCGTCGACCGGGAATCACCGCGAGTGACAGGGGGTAGTGGGTGGCGTCGTGGCTGTCGGCTCCGGCAATGCGCAGGCCGCCGGCGCGCGGAAGGGCTTCCTTTTGCAGGGGGTAGTTCTCGAACGCGACGAGGGTGTCGAAGAGTTCACGTACCTGGGAGAGTCGCTGGATCTGGGCGAGTCCCATGTGCTGGTAGTCCATCAGCTCGGCCTGCTGGTCCTGGAC